>NZ_DASPMG010000257.1:0-49444 GCF_035627195.1 Azospirillum sp. | reverse complement strand
AGGGCCGCCTCGAACGCGTTGGCGATCTCCATGAGCTCCTGCTTGCGCACCTGTTCGGCACGCTCCTCGTGCTCGCGTCGTTCCGTCTCCAGGTTGGCGATCCTCTCCAGGTTGTCCTTGAAGAGGAGCAACGCCCGACTCACTTGGCCGATCTCGTCCGGCCGCTTCACGTCGGGGATCTCGATCCGGTACTTGCCTGCAGACAGTTGGTCGATAACCCCAACGGTTCGGGCCAGCGGACGGCGCACGGTCACGTAGGCGGTGATCCCCAGGCTCGCGGCGAGCAGCAGGACCGCGACGACGCTGCCGACGATCATACCGTCGCGGATGGCCGCGCTCGGCGCATACACCTTGTCGAGCGGCAGCGCGACCAGCAGGGCCCAAGGCATACCCGTTGAGCCGACGTGGATCGGGATCTGGTACGTCTGCACCTCTGAGTTGAGGGACTTCGCGAAATCGCGGAACACCGCCGCCTCTCCGGTCTTGATGCGCGGGAGTATCCGTGCCAGCCCGGGATTGAATTCACTGATAGGCTTGCCCAAGGCTTCGCGGACGCGAAAGCCTGCCCAGTTGCCCTGGTGCGAAATGAGCGACAGGGAGCCGGTCTCGTACGGATGCTCATTGTTGATGGCTTCGGAAAGCTCGGCCAGGGGTACGTTCAGGCCGACCACACCGAGAAAGCGGCCGTCGGCAACGACGGGCGCGGCCAGCGACGTCATGAGCACCTTCTGCCCACCCACCGGATACCAGAATGGCTCCGTGATGACCTGCCGGCGAAGCTGCTTCGGACCCTGATAGAAGTAGGCGCCCGATTTGTCCGTGTCTGGATCGTCGAAGGTCCGGACGGTGAGTTGCTGGGCCTCTCGGTACCATTGCGCGAGGAAACGCCCCTTTTCGTTGGAGCCCAGTTCGCCAATGTGCTTCACGTCCACGTCGACGGCGTCCGGTTCGAAGCCCACCCACATGCTGGAGATGCTCGGATCGTTTTCCATGACGGCCCGCAGGAGGCCACTGTAGCTCGCGCGGTCCACGACTCCCCGCTGCCGCGAGGTGGCAAAGGCGCGTGCCACCGTCTCGACGATTGACATTTTCCGGTTGAGCTCGCTGCTGATCCGGGTGGCATGATGTTCACCGATCGCCTGCCCGTGTTTCAAAGCGAGATCGCCGATCACCATGTCAGTGCGAGACACGAGCACGACAACACCGATCGTTGCGACCATCGCCAGGATGACGGCTATGCATGCGATGAGCTTACCCGTAAGACTTCTCGCTTTATCAATAAACATACTGAACATGACATCAACCTCCTCTAACGGAATATTTCCTCTTTCGTGCCGGTTGGCCGGTTCTTAATTCCAACCACGCGCCTTATAGCTGCCGGACGGATCGGAGTATTGGCCTCACGCCCGGCGCCCCAGCGCTCACGACACTATATTAAACTGCGTCCATACAGTTTCAAAAGTAAGCTAACATACGGGCATAACCATTCGTCCAATGTGGCTTATGCAGGGCAGCAATGCCCCTTGCGCAAGTTACTTACAAATTAACCAAACCCCACGTATGAACGTGACCAACATGAGGCCAACCGGGTACGGCAGCGTGATGGAAGGGACACGGCCACGATCTCTCCCCGGCAAAATTCACCGCCCAACAGGCAAGAACTGCCGAGCTGACGCTCCACCGGGCGATGGGCCGGGGAATGTGGCCGCACAAGATCAAGCGCCGCGACATGGTCCAATCTTTGCTTAAATTGCGTCGGGCGGACATTTCGTTCCGTTGTGGCCGCCCGCACGAAGCGAACAACACAATCGGGAGCGAGTATGGAGACGCCGGTCATCACGTCGCGCAACGACGTCATGCCCCTGTTCGGGGTGTCCCGCAACATCACGTCGCAGGCGACCTTCCACCTCTTCGTGGCGGAACAGCCGGGCGGCACCGCGCCGGCCGACGTGCGCCCACCGTCCGCCCCGGTCACCGCCGCCCCGACACGGCCGCTGGTGCCGCCTTCACTCCTGGGGGCGGTGGTCAGCGACCGACCCGCTGCGAACGTCACCCACACACGCGAGGCCTACGCCGCTGCGGTTGAGGTGGTGAGCCGCAGCTTCGCCGGCGAGCTTCAAGACCGGCTGACCCGCGCGGGCGTCGACACCAGCGTTCCTTTCACCCTCAAGCAGGACAATGAGGGGCGGATCCGCGTCGCCGAAGAGCACCCCAACCGCGGGCAGATCGAGCGGCTGTTCGATCAGGACCGGGCCTTCGCCGACGATTTCCGCGCGGTCATGCACTGCAATGACAAGGTCGCCCAGCAGCGCTTCACCGAGCTCTACACCGAGGCGTGGCGAAAGGACTCGAGCGTCGAGGCGCGCACCAGGGTGTGGGAGCACTTCAAGGGCATCCACGAGCGCCTGTGCCAGAGCCTGGACCAGATGCGCTGGAACGGCACGCAGATCACCTCTCCGAGCCAGGCCTTCGCCAAGGCGGAACTGGCCTGACGCCTGCGCTCCGATCCTCACCCCGGTTGCCGATGAACCTTCAGGCGGCGGAGCGATGGGTTGGGCGGCGACACTTCACGATAGGTTGGCAGATGCAGATCGCAACAAGCACCTCGCACCTCATGCCGGTTCCGAGGACCGGACCGTCGCAGAACCGCCCGGCGGAGCCGGGCCGCTCGGAAGCGACGGCGCCGACAAGCACGCAACCATCGCCCAGGATGCAGGTCAAAATGCCGCTCAACGCCGGAACGGGCTTCCAGGCACAGGCATTGGGCCAAGGCGATGCCCTGATGCGGACCATCTACGGCAGTGCCTACGATCCGGCCCGCCGTATGATCAGCGGCCCGGCTTTCCAGCAGAAGGTCGAAGAGGACACCGCCGCCATCGGCAAGGAGCTGTCCGATGCGATGGCGGCGGCGGGCATATCCAACGCCAACGGCATCGCCTTCCACATCAACGGGAGCGGCGTGCTCGAAGTGAAGGGAGAGCACCCGGACAAGGAACGGATCCATGCCATGCTCGACGCCGACCCGGAGTTGACCGGCAAACTGCGCGGCAATCTCCACAGCCAGCGGATGGCGGCGGATTTCGCGGTCGAAGCCGCACACGCGGAGCGCTTCAAGGCGGCGAAGAACGACGGCGAGATCCTCGCCGCGTGGCGGACCGCTGTTTCGGGCCATGAGACAGTGGCACGCATGACCGACCTCACCTTCTCGGGTGGGCGGTTGAAGCTGTCCGAGCCGGCATAGCGCACCAGGGCGCGCCAGGGGCATGCGGCGAGCGGCCGCCGCATCCTCCCCGACCGCACGTGCGAAGGGATCACGCGGTGTCAGCGCGGGCGTTGATGACGGACAGTGGGCTGACGAAATACTGCACCTGCGGTTCGGCCCCGTACTTGTCGGCGAGGGCGCGGCGCCAGTCGGCGGTGAAGAGGGCGTCGGCGTCCGCGCGCGTTTCCCAGAGATAGACCCCGCCCCCGGTGCCGGGCTGGAAAAGATAATGTTTGCTCACCAGTCCCTTGACCGTCCGGTATCGGTCCGCTCCGGCGGCGTAAAGGTCCCGCGCGTCGGCTTCGGTCATGCCGGCGGGCAATGGAAAGGTGACGACCGTTACGATCATGCTCGATCTCCCAATGGTGGTTCCGTGATTGTGTCGCACCCGCTCGGCGGCGAAGCTGGGCCACTCCGGGACCGGAAGCAGAAAGGCCGGCAGCGACCCGACATTGTGGAAAAGCCCGAAAACGGTCATGACGCCGTTGCACGACGTGATGACCGGCGTTCCCACATCCTGTTCTTTGTCCGCCGTCCCGTGTCCGTTGCGTCGATCAGCCCGGGTCCGGGCGACAAAGATGGGCCGGGATGGCGTTCAGCCCCGCCGCGAACACCTCGCCCATCAGGGTCGCCACTTCGTCGGGCCTGGCATCGTCCGGCACGGTGAAGCGGGCGGTCCAGTCGATCCGGGCGCTGTCCGATCCGGTGCCGACGACACGCAGCGTCGCCGTGTAGTCCCGGACCGGCAGAGGGCCGTCGAGCAGTGCGTACTGGTAACAGCGGGCGTCGTCGCAGCGGGCCAGCAGCCGCTCGCGGATCACCGCGTCACCATCCAGGCGGACGGCGCGCACGCAACCGATGCGGTCGTCGGGACCACCGTCCTCGATGGGGCTGGCGACGACGGCCGGGTGCCAGGTCGCCAGGGCTTCGAAATCGCCGAGCACGGCCCACGCGACGCCTGCGGGAACACTCACAGGCGTACAGCAATGAACGAGAATCATGACGTCTGCCTCCCGAGGGAACTGCGGAGGCCGCGATGGTGCGCGGGCAGACTGTTGCTGTCTAGGACGCGTTCTGACAGAGTTTAGTCCGTTTCAGTCTCAACTATTCCGGGGTTGCGCCATGGATCTTCAGCTTCTGCGCGCCTTCGTCGTAACCGCGGAGGAGGAGCATGTCGGCCGCGCGGCCCAGCGCCTGCACATCTCGCAATCGCCGCTCAGCCGCCAAATCCAGCGTCTGGAAGCCGAACTGGGATTGCCGCTGTTCGAACGGGCCAAGCAGCGTCTGCGTCTCACCGAGGAGGGGCGGCGCTTCCTGGCGGAGGCGCGCGGGTTGCTGGCGCATTCCGACGCTGTGAAGGAGAGTGCACGCCGGATGGCGCACGGGGAAGAGGCGACGCTGACGATTGGCTACGTGCAGGCGGCGCTGCAAGGCGGGCTGCTGGTCGACGCGCTTCGCCGTTTCCGCCGCATCGCTGCCAGCGCCGCCATCCGCCTGTATCCGATGCGCTCCGCCGCGCAACTGGAGGCGTTGCGGCGGGGCACCCTGGACATTGCCTTCACGCACACGGCGCCGGCCGCCGACGACCTGTGCATCCGCTTGCTCGGTGACGATCCCTTCGTGGTGGCGCTTCCCCAGGATCATCCGCTCGCCGTGCGGCCATCCTTGTCCTCCGCCGGCATGGGCGAGGTGCCGTGGATTGCATTGGACCGCAACGTCAACCCGGATTTCCGTGCGCGCTTCCTGGAAAGCTGTGCTGATCTCGGCTTCGTTCCCGACATCCGGTACGAGACTGTCGACGTGTTCACCGCGCTGGCGTTGGTTTCCGCCGGTCTGGGGGTGGCGCTGGTGCACTCGGGCCTGCTGATGCGCCCGCCGGAGGGGGTGGTGTTCCGCGACCTGCCCGGACTGCGGTTGTCGGTGCCGCTGCATGCGGTCTGGCGCAAGGCCAGTCAATCGCTCATCCTGGACCGCTTCCTGGCGCACATCGCTGCGGATTCCGATTGAGTGTCTGTTCGTAGCAGTCAGGCGCTGACCTCCTGAGGCGCGAGCCGCTTCAGGCGCCTGGAGAGGATCGAGAGGAAGGCGATCTGGACGAAGGCGACGCGGAGTCATTGGACCGCGCCGATTCACAGCCCGTCCTCCACCGTTGAACAGCACCGCCTCTGACAGGTCCCGTCCGTCCACCTCGCAGCGGTAGCGCTCCGGGCCGGTCGGCTCGCAGGTGACCTCGCGGGCACCGATGTACAGCGCCATCTCGCGCGCGAAGCGGCCCCCCTCGCCTTGTACCCCCTCGAGCCGCACGATCCGCCCGCCGATCCGCAGGGCGCCGGTGTCGACCACCATGGGCGGGCCGACCAGAGGCTCGGGCCGCTCGACCGTCGGTGCGGGCGGGCGCACGATCTGCGGCAACGGTGCCGGTTGCGGGGCGGGTGCGGGCGTTGGTTCAGGTGTCGGCGGCGTCGGAACGGCGGCCTGGGCCAGCCGTGGCCCCTGCCGGGCCGCCTTGACGAAGTCCGCCCAGATCCGGGCGGGCAGGCGGCCACCGGTCATCCCCTCCATGGGCGCGTTGTCGTCGTTGCCGACCCACATGCCGACGACGAGATCCCGGGTGAAGCCGACGAACCAGGCATCGCGGCTCTCCTGCGTCGTGCCCGTCTTGCCGAAGGTCGGCACGTCGAGTGCAGCGGCCTTGCCGGTGCCCGAGCGTACCACGGCGCCCAGCAGGTCCAGTATCTCGTCCCGCGGCCATGCCGGGGGCGCCGGGCGGACGGCCTCGCGGGCGTGGAAGGCGGCGCCGGGGTCGACGATGCGGAGCACCCCGGAGGGCTGAACACGCACCACCCCGGCGTCCACGGCGGCGAAGGCGGCGGTGATCTCCAGCAGCGTGACCTCGGAGGTGACGAGCGCGAGGCTCGGGTCGGGTGCCAGCGGGGATTCGATCCCCATGGAGCGGGCGAGCGCGATCACCTTGTCGCGGCCGACCTCTTCCGCCAGCCGCACCGCCACCGAGTTCAGGGACTCCGTGAAGGCAGCGCGCAGCGTCGTCCGGCCGCGGTAACGGTCACCGAAGTTGCCCGGCTCCCAGTCGCCGATCTTGATGGGCGCGTCGGTGACCGGGCTGTCCGGGGACATGCCGGACTGGAGCGCGGCCAGGTAGACGAAGAGCTTGAACAGGGACCCGGGCTGGCGCCGTGCCTGGGCGGCGCGGTTGAACTGGCTGCGGGCGTAGTCCCGGCCGCCGACCATGGCCAGCACGGCGCCGTCCGGCGTCATGGCGACCAGGGCGGCCTCGGCGACGCCTTTAGCCTCGGGGGAGCCAAGCCACTGCTCGACGACGCGCTCGGCTTCGGCCAGGAGGGTGGGGACGAGGGTGGTCTCGACGGTGAAGTCGCCGATGACGCCGCCGAGCAGCCGTTACGTCTCGGCGTCAGCCCAGTCGGTGAAATGCCCGTTGCCCGGCGTGTCGCGCGGCGGCACGGCGAGGCGGGCGGGCTCGGCCCGCGCCTTGGCGGCCTGCGCCTCCGTGATGGCGCCGGTCTCCACCAGGGCGCCGAGCACCGTCTCGGCACGGGCGCGCGCCGCTTCCAGCGAGCGGGTCGGCGCCAGACGCGACGGCGCATGGATCAGCCCGACCAGCATCGCGGACTCCGTTAGCGTCAGGTCGGCGGGGGCCTTGCCGAAATAGCGCCGGGCCGCCGCGTCCACGCCGTAGGCGCCCGCTCCGAGATAGACCGTGTCGAGGTAGCTCGATCCAGAGGGCGAGGATCGCCTCCTGGATCTTGCGGCCGAAGGCGCGCTCCGACGTCAGGAAGGCGTTCTTGACCAACTGCTGGGTGATGGTGCTGCCGCCCTGGCGCACACCCCCGGCGGCCAGATTGGCGACGCCCGCGCGCAGGATGCCGCGCAGGTCCAGACCGCCGTGCTCGTAGAAGCGCCGATCCTCGGTGGCCAGCACGGCATCGACCAGGTGCTTGGGTAGGTCCTTGCGGGCGACATGCCCGCCGCGCGCCGTCCCGCGGCTGGCGAAGACCTCGCCGGTGGCGGTCTTCAGCACCGTGGCGCCGCGGCTCGGGTTCTCGTACGCGGTGGGCAGCGGGAGCGAATAGACCTGATAGACGACGACCGCCAGCCCGACGACGGAGACCATCAGCACGCCGACGGCGGCACCGGCGAGCAGGCGACGCGCCCGCACCCGGCGCAGGCGGTCGAGCGCCGCCCGGAGCCGGTCTGGCAACGCAACGTTCACCGCACGCTCACTTCACGATGCGCCAAGCGCCGTCCGGGTCGCGGCAGGCGGTGCCGGTCAGCCGCTGCTTGCGGCCGTCGATGGTCGTCCGCGTCACGTACTCGCGGCAGTGGACACCTTGGCGCTCGAAGGTGCGGGTCGGCGTGACCTGGTAGTGGTCGCCGTCCGGGTCGCTCCAGGCCACTGCCTGGTTGGTGCGGCCGTACTCCAGCGCCTGCCCGACGCAAGCGTGGTCCGCCTGGTCCATGCGGCGCCCGATGGTGCCGCCAACGATGGCGCCGACGACGGCGCCGCCGATGGTCGCGGCGGTGTTGCCGCCGCCACGGCCGATCTGGTTGCCGATCAATCCCCCGGCCGCGCCGCCGAGAAGGCCGCCGATCAGGTCGCGATTGCAGGCGACACCCGGAATGCCGGGCATCGGGCCGATGGCGGAGGGCATGTCGCCCAGGTAGACGCCGGGCCTCGGCGCGTAGACCGGCGCGGGGACGACGTATGTCGGCGCAGGCACCACATGGACATGCTCACGTGGCCCTTTGCATTTGCGCTCTTCCTTGTACTCGCCGTCCTTCTCCCACTTGCGCTTCACCTTGCAGCGGCCGTCCCAGAACTCCTCCTTGTACTCCCCGGCGCCATGATGGTGGCCGCGCCCATGGCCGCTCTCGTCCTTCCAGGGGTCGGCCTGCGCCGCCCCCGCCGAGGTCAGGGTCACGGCCAGGAGACCGGCCAATAGGGACGTGCGGGACATCGTTCGCTCCGAGAGTTCGTTCGTGGACTTAGCCATAGACCAGGACGGCACCGGGCGGCACCCGGTGCCGCAATTTGTTACATGGGCCGGGCGGCGGCTGATGTCCTGGCGGCCGATCCGGATACCAGACCCGGCAGGCCCCTGGGGGTGGCCGATGGCCTTCCGGGATATGTGGCTGGGGCACGCCGTAGGCCGCGGCGCCGGGGTAGGCCACGACCGGTGCGCACGCGCCAAGCGTCAGGATGAGTGCGATCGCCGAAGGATGCCGCCGGGGACAAGGGGTCAGGCCGCCCGCATGAAGAACTGGGCCGCCGCGGAGGCCGAGCACGACGACCTGCCTTTGATGTTTCCTTCCAGGTGCCAGACGGTACCGGCTAAGGCGAGCGGGGATAAGGGCTTGCGTAGGAAGCCTGTGGAATCTGCGCCTAGCGGCTCGAATGTCACATGCCCGATGCATTGCATTTGACATAAATCATGAACAAGTGCGCGACCTCATGCTCTGCTCGGGAGACGCTGGGTGGCGGCTGCTCACAGAGAGCCATATCGTGCCGCAGCTGCGGTTAGGTGGAAAGAGCGGAACATGACACTAACCGACAAGCAGAGCGTGCTGATCGTCGACGACGAACCGGGCAACATCCAGCTCCTCGCCGGGCTTCTGCGCGACGAGTGCGAACTCTGCTTCGCCACCTCCGGCGAGGAGGCGCTCGAGATCGCTCGGCTCGTCGCGCCCGACCTGATCCTGCTCGACGTGCTGATGCCCAGCATGGACGGCTTCGAGGTCTGCCGCCGGCTCAAGGCCGATCCGTCAACCCATGACATCCCCGTCGTCTTTGTCACCGCCCGCGGCGAGGTCGACGACGAGACGCGCGGGCTCGATGCCGGAGGCGTCGACTACATCATCAAGCCGGTCAGCCTGCCCGTTGTACGCGCCCGCGTTCGCGTCCATCTGCGGCTCAAGCGGCACGAGGACCGGCTGCGGGCGAGCGCGCTCATGGACGGGCTGACCGGCATCGCCAACCGCCGCCGGTTCGACGAGGTGCTGAACGTCGAATGGCGCCGGGCCTGGCGATCCCGAGAGCCGCTCTCGGCCATCCTCGCCGACGTCGACCTCTTCAAGCGGTACAACGACCGCTACGGCCATCTGGAGGGCGACGCCTGCCTGAGGCGCGTGGCGGGCGCCCTCGACGGCCTCGCCCGAAGACCCGGTGACCTTGCGGCGCGCTACGGCGGCGAGGAGTTCGTCTGCCTGCTGCCCTCGACCAATCTGGAGGGGGCGACCGCGCTCGCCGAGCGGATGCGCACGGCCGTGCTGGATCTGCGGTTGCCGCACGCCGGCTCGACGGTCGGCCCGTGGGTGACCGTCAGCGTCGGGGTGGCGACCGCCGTCCCCGCCGACGGCCTGGAAGCCGCGGACCTACTCCGGCAAGCCGACGAGATGCTCTATCGCGCCAAGCGATCCGGGCGGAACCGGGTCGAGGCCAAGCCGCTCGAGGATGCCAGCGCCGTCCCGGCCGCGGCGGGCGGTGCGTGACATGGCTGCTGGGGAAGCCCTCAAACGGCCGCATCCGTCCGTCCGCCGTCCGGTCCTGGGGCTGATCGCGGCGACCTGGGTCCTGTTCGCCGTCGGTTCCGCGTTCGTCGGATCCTACTTCGTCGCCGACCGCGACCGGACGATTGACCGCTCTCTGCAGGAGGAGCGCAACGTCGCCGCGCTTCTGGACAAGCACGCCCAGCACGTCGTCGCGGCGGCCTCCTCCATCCTCGACCGCATGGCTGAGCGGGTCGCCGAGCGCGGGATGGCAGAGATGGCGCTCAGCCGGACCGACTGGGAGTGGCTGCGCCGGACGGCGGGCGAGCTCCCGTCCGTCGGCGTGCTCGTCGTCGTCGACCGCGACGGCATGATGGTCCTCCAGTCCGCCGCGTTCGGCGGCCCCCCGGTGAGCCTCGCCGACCGCGAGTACTTCCGGGCCCTGCGGAAGTCCTCCGGCGGGCTGCACGTCGGCGAGGCCCAGGTCGGGCGGGTGATCGGCCGGACGGTCTTTACGCTCAGCCGCCGGGTCGAGGGCGCCGACGGCGGCTTCCTGGGCGTCGTCGCGGCGTCGATCGACCTCGACTACTTCGCCTCCTTCATCGACACGCTGGAGCTCGGGCCGGGCGGCGTGGTCACGCTGATCCGCGACGACGGCGCCGTCATCGTCCGCACCCCGGACATGAGCGCCGTCGGCAGCCGCTATCCGACCCTCGAGCTGCTCAAACACCTCAGGACCGCGCCGGAGGGACGCTACGACGCCGCCTCGGTGATCGACGGCGTCGACCGCATCTCCTACTACAGGCGCGTGGGGCGGACGCCGCTCACGGTCGTCGTCGGGCGCCCGCGGGAGGCGATCCTGCTGGAGTGGCGGCAGCGGGCCTGGTGGTCCGCGGGCGCGCTCGCCGGAGGGCTCCTCCTGCTCGGGGCGCTCTCGTGGGCGGCGTTGGCGGCGGTCCGCCACGACCGTCGCGGCGCCGCGGCGCTGCACCGCTCCCTCACCGCGCAGGAGGCTACCAACGTCAGGCTGCAGTCAGTTCTGGATTCGGTGGCCGAGGGGATCTGCGGCCTCGACACCCGCGGGCACGTCACCTTTGTCAATCCCACCGCAGCCCAGCTCCTCGGCTACGCCGAGGACGAGGTGGTCGGCGGCAACCTCCACGCGCTGTGCCACTACCGGTACGCCGACGGGCGCCCGTACCCGCCCGAGGACTGCCCGGTGCTGCGCACGCTGGCCGACGGGCAGTCCCGCCGGATCGACAGCGACGTCTTCTGGCGCAAGAACGACAGCGCGTTCCCGGTCGAGTTCACGACCGCGGCAGTGCGCGACGCCGCGGGCGGCATCACCGGCGGCGTGGTGGTCTTCCGCGACATCGGCGAGCGGCTGGCGGTGGAGCGGGTGCTGTCCGAGGCGAAGACCGCCGCCGAGGCGGCGAGCCGCGCCAAGAGCCAGTTCCTCGCCAACATGAGCCATGAGATCCGCACGCCGATGAACGCTATCATCGGGCTGTCGGGCCTCGCCGCGGAGACGGAGCTCACTCCCAAGCAGCGGGGATACGTGGAGAAGATCCGGGTCGCCGCCCGGGCTCTGCTGGAGCTGCTGAACGACATCCTCGACTTCTCCAAGGTCGAGGCGGGCATGCTCGCGCTGGCGCCGCAGCCGTTCCGCCTCGACGACCTGATGAGCACGCTGCGTACGCTGGTCTCGGTGGACGCCCACAGCCGGGCGATCCCGGTGAGCATCGCCATCGACGACGACGTGCCGCTCGACCTGATCGGCGACGACCTGCGCCTCCAACAGGTTCTCGTCAACCTCGTGGGAAACGCCGTGAAGTTCACCCACGAGGGCGAGGTCGCCGTCCGGGTGGAGCCAGTCGCCGTCGAGGCCGAGCGGGTCGATCTGCGCTTTTCGGTGCGCGACACCGGTATCGGCATCTCCGACGAGCAGAAGGCGACCCTGTTCGCCGCCTTCACCCAGGGCGACGGCTCCACGGCGCGACGCTACGGCGGCACCGGGCTGGGGCTGGCGATCTGCGCCCGTCTGGTGGCGCTGATGGGCGGCCGCATCGACGTCGAGAGCGAGGTCGGCGCGGGCAGCCGCTTCTCCTTCACCGCCGTCTTCGGCCGCGGCGTGGAGCGGACCGGGACGGAGCCACCGGCCGACCTGCGGCGCCTGCGCCTCCTGCACGTCTCCGCCGATCCGATGTCGCGGGCCGTGCTGGCGCGGGTCGCCGCGTCGCTGGGCTGGTGCGCGGACGGCGCCGCGACCGTCTTCGAGGCGGCCGCCGCTCTGCGCGCCGCGGCGGCGTCCGGCGCACCCCACGACGTGGTGATCGTGGAGGCGGCCGAGGACGGCCTCGACGCGCTCTGGCGCCTGCGGGGCGCCGCGTCCGGCGATCCGGCCCCGGTCCTCCTCGCCGCCGCCCCGGAACAGGCGGACCCGGCCGTCGAGGCGGAGTGTGACGGCGTGCTGGCGCTCCCGGTGCTGCCGAGCGTCCTGCTCCAGGCGGTCTCCGCCGCGAGGTCGCGCCGCGCCGAACCGGCGGAGCCCGGCGAGCGGCCGGGCGCGTTGGCCGGGCTGCGCATCCTGCTGGCCGAGGACAACGCGCTCAACCAGGAGGTCGCCTGCGAGATCCTCGAGCGCCGGGGCGCCGAGGTCGTCACGGCCCAGGACGGCGACGAGGCGCTGGCCCGGCTCGACGCGGCCGACCGGCCGTTCGACCTCGTGCTGATGGACATGCAGATGCCCGGCGTCGACGGGCTGGAGGCGACGCGGCGGCTGCGCGAGCGGGCCGACGGGCGGACGCTGCCGGTGGTCGCCATGACGGCCAACGCGCTGCCGGGCGACCGGCAGCGGTGCCTCGACGCCGGAATGGACGACCACGTGCCCAAGCCCCTCGACGTCGAGCAACTCGTCGCTGCCGTCCGCAGGCACTGCGGTCGGCCCGCCGACACGGCGCCACCGCCCCGACCGTCTGCGGAAGACACCCGCCCGCCCCCGGCCAGCAGCCCGCCGGACGGCGGGACCAGCCTTCCGGCCGAGCTCCCCGGGATCGACGTGGCGGGGTTCCTGGCCCGGACCGGCGGCGTGGGCGCGCTCCTCCTGAGGCTTCTCCGGCAGTTCCCCGCGCAGCACGGCCGGGACCCCGATGCCCTCCGCGCCGCGCTCGCCAGCGGCGACCTCGACGCGGCAGAGCGCATCGCGCACACCCTCAAGGGGCTGGCCGGGAACATGGGCGCCACGCGGCTCTTCCGCGAGGCCGACACGCTGAACAGGGCGGTCCGCGGCGGCGCGGCCCCGGACCTCGGTCCGTTCGAGGACGCCTTCAGCGAGGTTCTGCGGACCGCGCGCGGCCTGCCGCCGGACGGACCGGAGCGCGCCCAGGCCGCGCACCGCGAGCCGCTCGGCCGGGACACCCTGGCGGCCATCACGGCCGAGCTCGACCGCGCCCTGCGCCGCAACGACCTCGTCGCCGACGCCGCGGCGCGCAGGCTTGCCGAGGGAGTCCCCGCCGAGGCCGCGGCCGACGCCGCCGAGCTCGCCGCGGCGGTCGGACGCCTTGACTACGCGGCGGCCCGGCGGCTCCTGCGCGCGGTCGAGGAGCGCCTCGGTCTGGCGGAGGCCGTTCCATGAGCTACGTCGACTGGCCCGGCCAGCTGCCCCTCGGCGTCCCGGAGTTGGACGAGGACCACCGCGAACTCGTGGACACGCTCAACGGGCTCCACGACACGCTGGCGGCGGGGACCTGCGGCCGCGACGCCGCCAGCCTGCTGCTGCGGTTCGTCCGGCTCGCCCGGGAGCACTTCGGGCGCGAGGAGGCGCTCATGGCGGAGCGCGGCTATCCGGCGGCGGCCGAGCACGGGCGCGAGCACGGCGAGCTCCTGTCCGTGCTCTCGTTCATGCTGGACGCGGTGCGGACCGGGCAGGCCGGGCTGGACGAGCGCACGCTCGACCACGTGCGGCGCTGGCTGTGCGGCCACATCGAGAACTCGGACGCCGCCCTCGCCAGGTTCCTCGTCCGGCGCGCCGTCCGGCAAGGCTGAGCCGTCCTGACCCATCCGGGCGGCTCAGTCCCCCACAGCCCCCGCAGCCTTCCGGGCTTCCCGAGCCGGTTCGGATCGGGCCGCGTCGGCGCGCGTCCACCGCGCGATGGCGGCAAGCAGGATCTCGCGGTCGACCGGCTTGGACAGGTGCTCGTTCATCCCGGCACGACGGCACGCCTCGACCTCCTCGGGCAGCGCCCCCGCCGTCATCGCCAGCACGGCGACGCGGCACAGCGGCTCGGGCAGGGCACGGATGGCGCGCGTCGCCTCAAGCCCGCCCATGCCGGGCATGTGCACGTCCATCAGCACGAGGTCGTACGCGCCGCCGCGCAGGGCGGCGACGGCGGCCTCGCCGGTCTCGACCGCGTCCACGCGGTGACCGGCCTTGCCCAGCATGCCAACGACGAGCTCGCGGTTCATCGCCACGTCCTCGGCGACAAGGACGCGGGCCGGGCGCGGCAGCGGGGCGGCGGCGGGCGCCCGACAGTCCGGGGCCATGGCGGAGACCGCGCACGGCGCCAGCGGGACGGCGAACCAGAAGGTGCTACCGATGCCGGGCTGGCTGTCGAAGCCGATCTCGCCACCCATCAACTCGACCAAGTGGCGGCAGATCGCCAGGCCCAGTCCGGTGCCGCCGCGCCCCCGCTGCACCTGGCTGAAGCGCCGGAACAGCTCGCCTCCCTTTTCCGCGGGGATGCCGATGCCGGTGTCGGCGACCGCGAACCGGAGCCGGGCCCCATCGCCGCCGATCCGCGCGACCGTCAGGACGACGCCGCCCCGGTCGGTAAACTTGATGGCATTGGCGAGCAGGTTGAGGAGAAGCTGGCGGATGCGGTCCGGATCGCCCTGCACGTAGCCCGCCGTGCCGGAGGCCAACACCGTGCGCAGCTGCAGCCCCTTCTGCTCGGCGGCGGGGCGGACGAGGTCCTCGCAGCCGCGGGCCAGCACCGCCAAGTCGAAGGGCACGCTCCGCAACACCAGCCCGCCCGCCTCCAGCTTCGAGAAGTCCAGGATGTCGTTGATGACGGTGAGCAGCGAGCGCCCGGCGGCGCGGACGTTGGCGGCGTAGCGGCGTTGCTCCTCGTCGAGCCCGGTGCCGAGCAGCATGTCGGCGAAGCCGATGACGCCATTCATGGGCGTGCGGATCTCGTGGCTCATGGACGCCAGGAACTCGGACTTGGCATGCGCGGCGCGTTCGGCCTCCTCCTTCGCCGCCTGTGCGGTCCGTTCGGCCAGCTTGAGCTGGGTGACGTCTTCGTGGCTCACCACGACGCGTCTGGCGCCGCCGCTGAGCCGGGTGACCCGCAGGTTGAACCACCGCTGCCGGTCCGGCGAGTGGCACGCGTAGTCGACGACGAACTCGGTGCGCTCCCCGGTGAACCGCGCCGGGTTTGTCGGAGGCCGGTTTGGTTGAGTCACGCCGCCATGGCGACGGCCTCGGTTTGAGCATAATAACGCGCCTCGGCCTCGGCAGGAGGAATGTTGCCGATGGGCTCGAGCAGGCGCCGATTGTTGAACCAGTCCACCCACTCCAGGGTGGCGAACTCGACGGCCTCCAGGGTGCGCCATGGCCCGCGGCGCCGGATCACCTCGGTCTTGTAGAGGCCGTTGATCGTCTCGGCCAAGGCGTTGTCGTACGAATCGCCGACGCTGCCCACGGAGGGTTCGACGCCAGCCTCGGTGAGGCGCTCGGTGTACCGGATAGCAACGTATTGCGACCCGCGGTCGGAGTGGTGGATGAGGCCGCTGCCCTTGGCCGGCCGGCGCTCATGCAGCGCCTGCTCCAGGGCGTCCAGCACGAAGCCGGCATGGGCGGTGCGTGACACCCGCCAGCCGACGATCCGGCGGGCGAACGTATCGATGACGAAGGCCACGTAGACGAAGCCCTGCCACGTCGCAACATACGTAAAGTCCGCGACCCACAAGGCATTCGGGCGGGGCGCCTGGAACTGGCGCTTCACCCGGTCAGCGGGGCACGGCGCCGCCCGGTCGCTGATCGTGGTGCGCACCGCCTTGCCGCGCGTCGCTCCCTTCAGGCCCATCCGCCGCATCAGCCGGGCCACCGTGCAGCGCGCCACGTCGAGGCCCTCCCGCCGCAACTGCCGCCAGACTTTCCGCACCCCATAGACCTGGAAGTTCGCCTCCCAGACCCGTCGGATAGCCACACTCAGCTCCGCGTCACTTCGCGAGCGGGCCGGCGCCTTGGACGGATCGGCCCGCCGGGCGGCATGGGCACGGTAGGTGGACGGGGCGATCGGCAGCACCTTGCAGATCGGCTCGACCCCGTGGACGGCGCGGTGGGCGTCGATGAAGGCGATCATTTCCGGAACGGGCGGTCGAGCTCCGCCTGGGCGAAATACGCCGACGCCTTGCGCAGGATCTCGTTCGCTTGGCGCAACTCGCGGTTCTCGCGCTCCAGCGCCTTGATCCGCTCACGCTCGTCCGTCGTCGGGCCGGAGCGCTTGCCCTGGTCACGCTCGGCCTGCCGGACCCAGCCGCGCAGCGTCTCGGGATTGCAGCCGATCTTCGCCGCAATCGAGCAGATCGCCGCCCATTGCGAGGCGTGATCCCCTTCGTGATCGAACACCATCCGCACCGCGCGCTCGCGGACTTCAGGGGCGTATTTGGGTGATGCCTGTTTCGTCATGATGACCCCATCCTCTCAAGAAATGGGGCCTCCGGGAAACCCGGCGCGGTTCAGGAAGAGCCCCCATTCCGACGCCGGTTGACATGCAACGGGGCAGGGCGAGTCGTCATGGCGGCCCTATACCCTTGCCCTCGGTGCCCCGGCCAGCTCCAACTTGACGGTGCCCGAGGCGATCCTTCATGGCTCTGACCTTTGCCGACACGGCCTAGTACGGCAGAGTTGGCTAAATATTCCAAAAGCCTGGATTGCTAGGTATCGGTTGTCTTAATTAGAGTTCCAGAAAACGGGAAAAGTAGGCGGTTGTGCGGTTCGGAATGGATAAAATCCGGCCAGGGAGGCTGCTGCTGAGGTGTTTCTCACGCTGGAGAGGCGTTTGAGAAAATGCAACGAGTGTTGCTGGAATGAAGGTGCGATTCCATGGAGAAATATTTGAAGGGCAGCCGCTCCAAGTTGTCATGTGATTGTATTCTTATAGTGGATTGCATGAAAAATAATTCTGACGCTTTTGCTGTGAGTGAAGGCGGTAGGCCCTGTGGCAAATATGTAATTTTTCTTGAGCGAGAGGGGGGTGTCCAGTGTGATGATGCCGTAAACAGCATTCAGGAAGCTGACTTTATTATTGAAAGCCACGCAGGAAACTTTGATGCATGCTGGATTGAAAAGTGCGTTGGAGGAGAGTGGGTGACGGTCAAAATCGCCAAAAACGAAAGATGAAAATCCGAACCTTGTTGCGGATGTGCCCTGATAGTTGACTCTGAACAAAGGTATTCCTTGTTCGATTTCGTGGGAACAGGGCGCCAATTAGATGACAAGCATTTTCTAGATATTTTGACATACACGGATGCGCCTCGAGCCATCCGATCGAAGCGATCGGCCCCTTTTTGCATAAGCTAACTCTATAAATGGCGGTGGCATGCCTGCTTAGCCGCAAAGAGGCTTGCAGCTACCTCCTCAGAGAATAAAGACCATTTGAAAATTGCTGGTATTGTGAATTGGTAAGTGGAGTGGGTTGGGTGTGCGTGAGGCAATAAAATAGATGCGCTTGCGCTCTCCGCGCGCACGAGATTGTTTTCACATTCAACAATATTCATGGTAACAAACATCAATATAAGCAATATGTTCATTCATTATTGATTGTTTATCAGGAATCTCAGAAATTCCGAGACTTTATCTATCCCGATGGATGGCTGGATACGGTTGGCCACTCTGGTCGGCGTGTCCCAGCCCATTGAGGCGGTGTGCACGGCGTACAGATAACGACGAGGGCATAATGAAACAGGTTCGCAGCAGGCGCTGCCTAGCCTTGAAAAGGCTCGGCGGCACAGGGGCGGCTTTGCTCGGGGCGGGCTTGATCCTGACCGGTGCAGGCGCATTGGCTCAAACCACCAAACATCCGATCACCGTCACGGTCGTCGACGAGACGGGAGCGCCCATATCCACCGGATTCCGCTTCCTCATCGAAGAGGACCGGATGTCACACCCTGTCCCCGGGCAAAGGGATAACAACGCTCTGGCAGTCAGCTTCCACGCGAGCTACATGCCGCCCGTGGCGGCCGGAGCCTCCGGCAACCTGGCGCTTCTCAGCGACGCCAGCACCACGCCGCTCGAGGCCGGCAAACACTACTTCATCTCCATCCTGCCGGACCGGCCCGGTGCGCAAGGTGGCAAGGAGTACACACTTGGCGGCGCCATCATCACACCCAACCAGAAAGAGGTGGTGGTGCGGGTCACGTCGGCACCGCTGCCCACGGCACAGATCAGCGTCCAGGTCTTTCTGGACGACCAGTTGATCAACAACCAGCACGATCAGCCGCAGGAGCAGGGACTTCCGGGAATCTCGATCATCATCGAGGATGCCGGCGGGCGCTATGGCCAAGTCGGCGGCCAGGTCTCCACGGACGTCTTCGGCAATCCGCTGGGCACGAGCTACCGCAAGCAGACGGACGGGCGGCCGGCGCTCGACGACGATGGGGCGCCGATCGTCGAAACCATGGGCACCGGAGAAATCCTCACCGACGCTAACGGGCGGGTGACAATCAAGAATCTGGCGCCCGGCAAGTACGGCGTGAAGGCCATCCCGAAGTCCGGCGAGGGCTGGATCCAGACGACGACCATCGAGGGTTCCAAGGTCATCGACGCCTGGGTCAAGGCCAACGAGCCGACCTATTTCGCCGAATTCGGGCCGCCCGGCCCCCATGTGGAGTTCGGCTTTGTCAAGGAATTCAACAGCTTGCCGTCCGGCGTGGGCACCGCCGTGCGCGGCAAGGTCGTCAACCTGCACATGTCGCGACCGCCCAACTACGCCTTCTACAACGGTGGCCCCACCGAGTGGACGTCCTGCTATGTCGGCCTGAACGACACCGCGGCGGGCGTCGGCAAGGGCGTGTTCGTTAAAAAGTGCAACGCCGACGGCAGCTTCGAAATTCCCAACGTGCCGCCGGGCAGTTACCAGCTTGCCATCTGGGACGAGAACCTCGACTACATCTTCGCCACGAACGGCTTCACGGTCGATGAAGGACTGGCCTGCAGCACGCCGACGCGCAGTTGCGACTTCGGCGAGGTTCCGGTGTTCTCGTGGTTCGCCCGCATGGAGACGCGGGTGTTCTACGATCAGAACCGCAACGGCTTCCCCGACGCGGGCGAGCCCGGCATCGAGAACATTCCGGTCAACCTGCGCTTCCGCGACGGGACAATCTACCAATCGGCACCGACCGACAAGATGGGCGAGTCCCCATTCAACGAGGTCTTTCCCTTCTTCAACTGGCTGACTGTCGATGTCGATACGGCAAAGCTGAAGGCTACCGGTCTCACCGCCGTGGTCGATGCCGGTGGGCCGGTGGAGGCCGACCAGGGCTGGACATGGCCGTCGCGCGACCAGCTGACGCCGCAACCGCAAACCGACACCCGCGGCCGGCCGGTCGTGAACCCGATTACCGGCAACAGCCTGTCGCGCACCGAGACGAAGACCACGCCCGACAGGGGGGCGCCAACCACCCAGGCGTTCCAGGCCTTCCTCGGCACCACCAACGTGGTCGAGTTTGGCAAGACGGCCTTCGGCGCCAACGAGGTCGGCGCTGTCACCGGCTTTGTATCCTACGCGGTGATGCGAGGCGAAGACGATCCGCGCTTTGCGGCTACCGACCCGTACGAGCCCGGCATCCCGCGCGTTCCGGTGATCCTCTACAAGGAGCCGGCGCCCGGCCAGACGCTCAAGCTCGCCGACATTCCGGCCTGGAATTCCAATTGGCACCGCGGTGGCGCGAAGACCGCCGCCGACGTGGACCGCAACCCCCAGGCCACGGCCTTCCAATGGGGCGACGCGGTGGCCATCACCTGGACGGACGGCTGGGATGACAGCCAACCGACCAACTGCCAGGGTGAGAAGTTCATCATCAACGGTGTGGGCAAGGACTGCTTCGATGGCCTGCGGAACTACAACCAGGTCCGCAACGGCACCTACGACGGGCGCTATGTCATTTCCAAGGATCGTTATGGCCGGGCGCTGACCGCCGGCAACTTCATCGTCGAGGTGGCCGCGCCGAAGACGGGTGCGGCTCCGTCGCCCTACAAGATCATCAAGGAAGAGGACAAGTCGGCCGTCTTTGGCACGTCCCACGTGCCGCAGCCCGACCCCGACGCCCTGCCGCCGGAATGCGTCGGCGACCCGCACGTCGTTCCGGCGGAACTGACTCTGTTCCCCGGCGAGCCGGCACCCTTCGCCGGTCAGACGCGTCCGCTGTGCGACCGCAAACGCCTGCGGCTGAACGCCGGACAGAACGCGACGGCCGATTTCCAGTTCTTCACCGATGTGCCGATCGCCGGCCACTTCGTGGGCATGATCCTGAACGATCTCGCCAACGAGTTCGACCCGAACTCCCCGGCCTTTGGCGAGAAGCAGGCGCCGGCCTGGGTGCCGATTTCGGTCCGCGACTGGACCGGGCAGGAACTCTACCGCGTCTATTCGGACGAGTGGGGCACCTTCAACGGGCTGCTGCCCTCCACCTTCACCAACAACGTCGCCGGCCCGACCGGCCTGTCGCCGAACATGCTGACGCTGTGCATGAACGATCCCGGTCCGATCAAGGACCCGAGCGATCCAACCGGGCAGCGGACGCTCATCGACCCGCGCTTCGACAAGCAGTACAGCCAGTTCTGCTACACCTTCCAGTACATGCCCGGCACCACGACCTACCTGGACACGCCGGTCCTGCCGGTCTCGGCCTTCACCGGGCCCGATCAGTTCGCGCTGGACTGCGAATTCCCGGACGGCACGCCGAAGGTCTATTCGGTCAGCGGCAGCAGCGGCCTGGGGCCGGTGCTGCGCCGGACGCCCGGTGCCGTGCGGACGCTCACCATCGTGTCGGAAGGCGCCACCCAGGTGCTCAACCCGGCCTACGCCGGCAATGAGGGCAGCGCGCCGCGCCTGATCACCCGCGACTACGGCTTCGGCACCACGCCCGGAACGGTGAAAATCGGCGACACACCGGTTGTCGTGACGAGCTGGTCGCCTCAGCTCATCTCCGTCCAGGTGCCGGAAGGTGTGCAGACCGGCGAGTTGGTGGTTGCGCGCGGCGACAACGGACGGTCCACCATCAACACGGTCACCGTCTCCATCGTGGATGCCGATACCCGCGTGGTGCCGGTCCAACCCTCCACGGTGCCCGGGGCGACGCCCATCCAGACCGCCATCGACCATGCGGAAGCCGGCGACTACATCGTGCTGGCACCCGGCCGCTACGACGAGCCGGTCATCATGTGGAAGCCGGTCCATCTGCAGGGCTGGGGGCCGGGAGCGGTCACCATCAACCCGGTCAAGGCCCCGGCCGAGAAGCTCCAGGCGTGGCGCAACAAGGTCCGGCAGCTCATCACCAGCGGCGCAGTGGACCTGCTCCCTGGTCAGCCGGTCAATTTCGACACCGTCGAGCCCGGTTCGCTGAACACCGAAGAAGGGGCCGGCGTGCTGGTGCTCGCCAGCCAGACCAGGGATCCGTTCGGCGCGGGTGGCGTGTCGAACGCGTCGATCGACGGCATCACCATCACCGGTGCCGACCACGGCGGGGCCATCGCGGTGAACGGCTACGCCCACCGTCTGGAAATCGCCAACACCCGCATCGTCAGCAACCAGGGCTTCTACGGCGGCGGCATCCGCATCGGCCATCCCGACTTGGTGAACGATACCGGCGGCACCGACGCCTACACCGACGCGCAGAACGACGGCATCCGCATCCACCACAACGCCATCAGCCAGAACGGTGGCCTCGGCGGGGCCGGCGGCGGTGTCTCGATCTGCACCGGCGCGGAGTCCTACGCCGTTACCGAGAACTGGATCTGCGGCAACTTCAACCAGGGCGACGGCGGCGGCATCGGCCATTTCGGCCGCAGCAACGGCGGTGTCATCGCCCGGAACACCATTCTGTTCAACCAGTCCTTCGCCCAAGGGGTGTCGGTGTCCGGCGGCGGCGTCTTCGTCTCCGGCACGGCGCCGCTCGCCGCCAACGGCCTCACCGAAGGGACGGGCAACGTCACCATCGCCGACAACCTGATCCTGGGCAATCAGGCGGGTGCGGGCGACGGCGGCGGCATTCGGGTGGCGTTCGTCAACGGCCAGGAGGTCGTCGGCAAGCCCAAGGAAGAGTGGCACCGCGTGGACGTCGTGGACAACATGATCGTCAACAACGTGGCGGGCCTTGCGGGCGGTGGCATCTCGCTCCAGGACGCGGCGGTGGTCAGCATCGTCAACGACACCATAGCGCACAACGACAGCACCGCTACGGCCGGTCTGGCCTTCACCCCCGGCAACGCGACCGACTCCAACCGCCAGCCGGCCGGCATCGTGTCGCGTGGTCACAGCCCGGCGCTGATCGCCGCCCTCGGCCCGGCGGAGGCGCCGTTCTCCAGCCCGGATCTGCGCAACGCGATCATCTGGCAGAACCGGTCCTTCATTTTCCACGTGGATACGACGGCCCCGGTGGTCCCGACCTACCGTCTGGTTCCCGACCCGAGCACCCCGGACTTCAACGACCTGGGCGTGATCGGTGCCGCCGGCAGCCTGACCCCGATGTCCAGCCTGCTGACCGGCGGCGGCGATCCGAACTTCGTCACGGCGTACTTCAACGGTGCCCGGAATGCGGTTCAGCAAGTCGAGTTGACGACGGCCATCGCGGTGCAGCCGGCCTTCGACGAGGGCGGCAACTACATCGACGTCCGCTTCGGCCCGCTGACGCTGAACATCGGCGCCTCCACGGGTTCCTACAGCAACTACCACCTGGGTATGGGCTCGGCTGCCCTAGCTCGGGGCGACGGGGCGGTGCTGTCGGCCCCCTACGCGGACTGGCTGATGGAGGACATCGACGGCCAAGCCCGCATCGGGGCGATCGATGCCGGTGCCGACCAGCGGTCCGGGACCACGTCCGCCACGACGGCCTCGGCCAACTAGCCCCCTCCCGCCGGAGCCGCCGTCCGTGCGGCTCCGGCGCCCCTTCCATGCATTGGGGAGACAGACCATGACGCGCTCATTCACCTTGGGGCTGCTGGCCGCTACGGCGCTCGCCGGGCTCGCCGGCTTCACCGGCCCGGCCCACGCCGCCTTTCGTGCGCAATGCGAACCGCTGAAGGCGCAGGGCATCGACATCAGCGATGGGCACAACGTCGTGTGCAAGCATCTGACGGCGGGTGACGGCTTCATCACCATGGCTGATCAGGACCGGAGCAACCCGGCGGCGGAGCCGACCTACATCTTCGGCTTCTCCGACGTAACGCCGACCGACCCCACCGACTTCGAGAACTCGGCACAGACGGTTCAGGCGAAGGGCCGCCTGGCCGCCAGCTTTCCGGCGCCGGCCATCGTGGTGGACGAGGGTGACGACCTCTACCTGACGCTCAGCAACATCGGCTTCGCCGGGCGCCCGGACCTGTTCGATCCGCACACCGTGCACTACCACGGCTTCCCCAATGCCTCGAACGTCTTCGACGGCGAGCCGGAGGCGAGCTTCGGTATCAACGTCGCCCAGAGCCTCACCTACTTCTACCGTTTCCTGGAGCCCGGCACCTACATGTACCACTGCCACCAGGAGGCGGCCGAGCACATGCAGATGGGCATGCTCGGCATCACCTACGTCCGGCCGAAGCAGAACAAGCTGGCGGACCAGAGCTTCCCCAACGGCTTCCAGCATAAGACGGGCAACACCTACGTCTACAACGACGGCGATGGCGAGACCGTTTACGACGTCGAGGTCCCGCTGCAGATCGCCGGCTTCGATCCGAGCTTCCACAAGGCCAGTGTGGACGTTCAGCCGCCGCCCTTCGCGTTCATGGAGGACGCCTACCCGCTGCTGAACGGCCGGGGCTATCCGGAAACGGCCAATCCGGCGCCCCTGTCCACCACCGGGCCGCTGGATGGGGCGGAGCACGTCTCGCAGCCGATGTCGGCGCTCGTCCAGGCGACCCAGGGGCAGAAGGTGCTGCTGCGCATCTCCAGCCTCGACGTGCAGCGCTTCTACACGTTGGGCAGCCAGATCCCGATGAAGATCGTCGGCAAGGGTGCCCGCATCTTCCGCGGCGGCGGCAAGGCGGAGGGGGTGAAGCTGGCGCACCTGACCAACTCGGTCACGGTCGGCGGCGGCGAGTCGGTGGACGTGATCATCGACACTCAGGACGTCCCGCCGGGCCGGTACTTCCTCTACACGACGAACCTCAATTACCTCAGCAACGGCGACCAGGACTTCGGCGGTCTGATGACGGAATTCGTCATCGCCCCGGCGTCCGGCGCCGTCTGAGCGGCGCACGGGAGGCTCCACCATGAAAGCCAACGCCATAACCGGGTTGCTGCCCCTTGCGTTCGCAGCCGCGCTCGCCACCGCACCGGCGGCCCACGCCGGCATCGACGGTGTCACGGGCACCACCTTCAGCCTTGTCGCCAAGCGCGACGTCATCAGCACCGGCGACGGCGCCACCGTCCCCATGTGGGGCTACTCGCTGGGAAGCGCCCGGATGCAGTATCCGGGGCCGACGCTGATCGTGAACGAGGGCGACACGGTCACCATCAACCTCAACGCGCAAACCGGCTTCCCCGAGGCGGTGTCCATCGTCTTTCCCGGCCTGGAGGGCGTCACCGCCAGAGGCACCGGGGCGCATCCGACCCAATGCGCCGGCGCCCTGACACTGGAGGTGGACAACCGCAACTGCACGCGGGTGACCTACAGCTTCGTCGCACGGCGGCCGGGGACGTACCTCTACCACAGCGGAACGCACCAGGACCTTCAGGTGGAGATGGGGCTGGTCGGCGCTCTGGTCGTCCGGCCGCGCGGCTGGAGCACGTCCAACCGCACCGCCTACGGCCACCCGGACACCGCCTATGACCACGAGCAGCTGTTTCTGCTGACCGACGTGGACGCGGAGATCCACAACGCCGTCCAGGACGCCGTCGCCGCGCGGCCGAGCGGGACGCTCGCGCCCGTCCCGGTCGATATGTCCAAGCGCTTTGCGAATTACTGGTTCATCAACGGCCGCAACGCGCCCGACACCTTGCAGCCGGCGGCCGTGCCATGGCTGCCGACGCAACCCTACAACGCGCTGCCCCGCATGCATGCGGGGGAGCGGGTGTTGATGCGCATGGTCAACGCCGGGCTGGATCTTCACCCATTCCACCATCACGGCAACCACGCGCGGGTCATCGCGCGGGACGGCGGCCTGCTGGAGAGCGCGGCCGGCCACGGGCCGGACCTGTCGGAGTCGAACTTCACCATCCAATCGGTCCCCGGCCAAACGGCCGACGCCATCTTCGAGTGGACCGGTCTGGGCCTGGGCTGGGACGTCTTCGGGCGCAAACCAGAGGAGTGCGTGGGCTCTCCGGACCCCGACTGCGGCAAGCCCGTGCCGGTGGTCCTGCCGGACAACGCGCAGCTGACCTTCGGCCCGCACTACAGCGGCAGTCCCTTCATCGGAAACCTCGGCACGCTGCCGCCGGGCGAGGGCGGCATGAACCTGAACGGCGGCCTCTTCTTCATGTGGCACAGCCACAACGAGAAGGAGATGACCAACTACAACATCTTCCCTGGCGGCATGATGACGATGATGATCGTCGAGCCGGCCGGCGTGGAAATCCCGTGAGCGAGGGCCGGCCATGAACAGTGCAAACCGCCTATCCGTCCGCCACCCGGCTCTGGGGCTTGCAGCGCTGCTGCTCGCCTCGGTGTCCGCCCCGGCCATGGCGGCCGACGCCGTCACCCACGAGGTGTGGCTGGTCGCCAAGAAGACCGTGGCGACCATGCCCGACGGCCGCAACGTGCCGATGTGGGCCTTCGCTGAGGCGACCGAGCTGCAGTTCAGCGCCGCGGACGTCGGCGCGCTGCCGGCCAGCGCGCCCGGCCCGGCCATCGTCCTGCCGACCGGCAAGACCAAGCTGCTCGTCCATCTGCGCAATGAACTGCCGGAGCCGGTGTCCCTGAGCATTCCCGGTCAGCTCGCCCCCTTCGAGCCGACCTGGATCGACATCGGCGATCCCAATGGGCCGGGCCAGACCGGCGCCCGCCCATCGGCGCGCGCGCGGGTCCGCTCCATGGCCGCCGAGACGCCACCGGGCGGGCGGCACGACTACACGTGGGACAATCTGAAGCCCGGCTCCTTCCTGTATCAGAGCGCCACGCACCCGGCGGTGCAGGTGCAGATGGGCCTGTACGGCGCGGTGATGCGCAGCCAATCGGACGGCATGGCCTACAGCGGCGTGTCCTTCGACCGGCAGGTGACGGCGTTCCTGAACGAGGTCGATCCCGATTTCCACGACAAGGTGGAGGCCGGCGCCCCGCCGTCGAGCACGCTGCGCTACGCGCCGAAGTACCATCTGATGTCGGTGCAGGCGTTCGACGCCGCCGGGCAACCCATCCCGGCGACCGCCGGGTCGCCCCCGCGCATCGAGGTCGGCAAGACGACCCTGCTGCGCTTCTTCAACGCGGGCCTGCGCACGCATGTGCCGCTGGTCCAGAACAACCGCGTCAAGCTCATCGCCGAGGACGGCAATCCCTATCCATACCCGCGCGACCAGTATTCGGTGCAGCTCGACGCGGGCAAGACCCGCGATGCGCTGCTCCGTCCGCTCAGCGGCGAGCGCATCGCGCTGTTCGACCGCACGATCAACTCGATCGCGGGAGGGACGGTGCCCGGCTCCACGCAGGGAATGCTGGCCTACCTCGACGTCACGCAGGGCGGGCCGCAGGCGATCGCCGACAGCTACCTGGCCGTCATGAACACCGCGTTGACGGTGGCGCGGCCGGGCGTGCTCGCCAACGACAAGCCGGTGCCGCCGGCCACGACCCTGGCGGCGGCGGCGCTGGCGCCGCTGAACCCGCGTGTGACGCTCAGCTCCAACGGCGCCTTCACCTACAGGCCGACGACCGGCTTCGTGGGCATCGACACCTTCACCTACGAAGCACGCCAGGGCAGCGGCGCCACCCTTCTGCGGAGCGATCCGACCACGGTGACCATCACGGTCAGCCCCTCGGCCAAGGACGACAGCTACAGCACGATGTCCGGGCAAACGCTGACCGTGCCTGCACCGGGCGTGCTGGGCAACGACGTCGGCGGCGCGGCGCCGACCGCCCAATTGCAGCAGCCGCCGGCGAACGGTGCCGTGACACTCAACACCGACGGGTCCTTCACCTACACGCCGGCCTCCGGCTTCAGCGGGACGGACAGCTTCCGCTACGCCGTCGATGTGGCGACGGCCACGGGGACAGTCTCCAGCACCCCGGCGACCGTCAAGGTGACCGTGTCCGCGCTGGCCAGCACCACTCCGGTCGCCAACGCCGACTATGGCCGCGCCTCGATCAACCGCGCCACCACCGTGGACGTGCTGGCGAACGACGTGCTGCCGAACGGTGTGCGGACGACCAACCCGGTGGTGCTCGCCAACCGACCGACCCGCGGCGGCACCGCCACCGTGAACGCGGCGACGGGGCTGGTGACCTACACGCCGCCCGCGCAGTTCCAGGGCACCGACACGTTCACCTACCGCGCCTACGACACCAATGGCGCGGCCACCAACCTTGCGCAGGTCTCGGTGAATGTCGGGACGTTCCCGGTCGCGACGAACGACACGGCGTCGGTCATCGCCGGAAGCCCCACGACGATCAGTGTGCTCGCCAACGATGTTGTGACCCTGCCGTCGGGGACGCTCGACCCGAACTCGGTGACCATCGTCCGGTCCCCGGCCAGTTCCGCGGGCACGGCCGCCGTCGGTACCGACGGGCGGATCACGTTCCAGGCCGCCTCGGCCTTCGTCGGCACGGCCACCTTCACCTACACGGTGCGCGACAACGCCGGCTCGCTCTCCAACGAGGCCACGGTCAGTGTGACCGTTTCGGCCAGGACGGCGCTGCAATGAGCGGGCGTCGCTTGCGCGCCGCCACGCTCGGGCTCGGCATCCTTGCCAGCCTGTCGGCGGCCGTGCCCTCGCTCCCGGCCTCGGCCGGGGAGGCGGGCGATCACGCCGGCCACGCGGTGGCCCTGCAGCCGGCCCAGATGGAGGCCGACTGGGGCGTCGAACTGATCTCCGTCCGGCTCTCCGCCGCCGGCACCATGATCGACCTGCGCGTGCGGGTGACCGACGCGGAGCGGGCCACCCGGTACCTCGACCGTGCGCTGCAGCCCCGTCTGATCGACGCCGCCAGCAACAGGGTGCTGACCGTGCCCTCTGCGGGAAAGGTCGGATCGCTGCGCCAGACGGGCCGGCACCTCCGCAACGGGCAGGTGCTGTCCGACCTGTTCGCCAATCCCGGCCGGATGGTCAAGGCGGGCGGCTCGGTCTCGTTCACGCTCGGCGGGCTGCGGCTCGACGGTCTCAGAGTGGAGGGGTAAGCCATGCGACGTTTTCAACGCCCTCTGGCGGCGGCCACGGCCGTCGCCCTGATCCTCGGCGCGGTGCCGCCGCTCGGTACCGCCAAGGCATGGGCCGCCAACGCATCGGGCGCCACGCAGGGCGGAGCGCCGCTCGACGCGCGGCTGGAGGCTTGGTTGCGGCACGCGTCCCCCAACGACCTCGTCCCGGTCATCATTGACCACGTCGAGCGTCCCGATCCACACGCCGCTGTTGACGGGAGCGCCACGAAGGAGAAGGCCCACCGTCAGGTTATCGACGCTCTGCGCTCCAAGGCTGCCGTCGATCTTCCGCCGCTGGCGGATGCGCTGGCGCGCCAGGGGGCGAGCGACATCAAGCAGCTCTGGATCTCCAACAGCATCGTGGCTCGCGTACCGGCCCGCCTCGTCGCCGCGCTGGCGCGCCAGCCGGGTGTCGGGTCGGTGCGTCTCGACGAGACGCTGCGCGCGGTGCCGCCCACCTACAGCCTGAGTTCCACGGCGGTGCCGTCGTGGAACATCGCGGGGGTCAACGCCCCGAATCTCTGGAGCCTCGGCTTCACCGGGCAGGGCACGGTCGTCGGCCTCATGGAGACCGGGGTCGATGCGGCGCACCCCGATCTGAAGGACCGCTGGCGGGGCGGGACGAACAGCTGGTTCGATCCGCACGGCGAGCACGCCACGCCCTACGACGCGAGCGGCCACGGCACGAACGTCGCCTCCCTGGCGGTTGGCGGAAGCGCCAGCGGCACGGCGGTCGGCGTGGCGCCCGGCGCCAAATGGATCGCCGCGAAGATCTTCAACGACGCCGGTGAGGCGCAGTTGAGCCAAGTCCACCAAGCCTTCCAGTGGATGCTGAGCCCGGACGGCGACGCGGCCACGGCGGATGCGCCGCAGGTGGTGAACGCCTCCTGGAATCTGCTGGGCACCACGGGGCTGTGCGACCAGGAGTTCGCGACCGACATCCAGGCGCTGCGGGCCGCGGAGATCGCGGTGGTCTTCTCCGCCGGCAACGAGGGCCCCTACGCCGGCACCAGCGTCAGCCCGGCGAACAACGCCGGCACGCTCGCGGTCGGTGCCATCGACGCGAACAACGCGGTCCCCGATTTCAGCAGCCGCGGCCCGACAGCCTGCACGGCCGCCACGCCGTACCCCTCCCTCGTGGCGCCGGGTGTGGATGTGCGGGCCGCCGACCTGACCTACGACGGAACGGTTCCCTCCTCCTACTCCTACATCTCCGGGGCGTCCGCCTCGGCACCCCATGTGGCAGGGGCCATGGCGCTGCTGCTCTCCGCCTTTCCCGACCTCAAGGTCGCCGAGCTGGAAGGGCTTCTGACCCGGTCGGCGCTCGACCTGGGGGTGACGGGGACCGACCCGGTCGCCGGGGCGGGCAAGCTCGACGTCATGGCCGCCTACAACCTTAAGGCGAACGGGGCCGGGCCGGAATCCTCGATCAAGGTCGTCACCGTGCTGTGGAACGCCCGCACCAAGGTGCTGACGGTCGAGGCAAGCAGCGCGTTCGGCAAGGCGGGCAACCTCCAGCTCGTTGGCTTCGGGAAGATGACCTGGAACGCGCGCAAGTCGCTGTGGACGCTCAGCGTCCGTGCCTCGGCCAAACCGGTCTCGATCACCGTGACGGGGCCGGAGGGGACGGTCACGGTTTCGACGTCAGCCTATGGCGTCTGAACCATGATGCCCGCCATGACCCTTCAGGACCTTGCCCTGCTGGGGCTGGCTCCGCTGATCGGTGTGCTCTCGCGATGGGGGGCCGGTCGGCTGGCCGCGATCCTGCCGTGCGGAATCGATGGCGTTGACGGCGACGTCCCGCAGGCGCCCTCGCTCACCCTCGCCCTGCCGCTTGCCGTCGGGGTCGCCGTTTGGTCGGTCTGCGCCCTGCCGGAGGAGCGGGCGGCGGCGGGCTGCCTGCTTGGCTGGACGCTTGTGGTGCTGGCCATGGTGGACGGGTGCCGCTTCATCCTGCCGGATGCGCTGACCTTGCCGCTGCTCGGCGCCGGCCTGCTCATCACGGCCGTGGCCGAGCCTGACCGGCTGTCCGCCGGCGCCGCGGGGGCGGCGGCCGGATACGCCGCTCTCCGTCTCCTGGGCGAGGGTTACCGCCGCCTGCGCGGCCGGGAGGGGCTGGGGCAAGGGGACGCCAAGCTGCTGGCCGCCGCCGGCGCCTGGGTCGGGTGGGAGGGGTTGGGAAGCGTCGTCCTGATCGCCTCCGCGCTCGGGCTCCTGTGGGTGCTGGCCGCGCGGAACGGTGACCTCGCAGCGGCTGACCGCCCGCTGCCGTTCGGTCCGTTCCTGTGCCTGGGGATCTGGAGCGTCTGGACGGTGGGGACGCTCCATGGTGCGTGAGGATACCGACCAAGCCGCGTTCGACCGCGATCTCGGCGAGGCGCTGCTGGCCGACGGGCTGGTCGACATGGGCGGCATCGAGCGGGCGCGGCGGGTATGCGAGACCAGCGGGCAGCGCCTGCATGCGGTGCTGATCCGTCTGGCCCTGGTCACGGAACGGGACATGGCGACGGCGCTCGCGCGCCAGCTCGGGCTGCCGCTGCTGGGTGCCTCCGATTATCCGGACGCGCCGGTGGTGGAGACCATCAGCGCGCGTTTCCTGAAGGAGGCGCGCGTGGTGCCCATCGCGGAGAGCGACGCCGGCTTGCTGGTCGCCATGTCCGACCCGCTGGACGACTACGTGCGGCGCGCGGTGCAACTCGCCACCGGCCGACGGGTATGCCCCCATATCGGCATTCCCGCCGACATCGAGGCGGCCATCGACCGCTTGTACGGCGCCGGGCGCAGCGCCATCGGCCAGATCATCGAGGAGATCGCCGACGGCGACGAGGCCGGCGACGATGTCGAGCGGCTCAAGGACCTTGCGGCTGAGGCTCCGGTCATCCGGCTCGTCAACGCGCTGATCGCACGGGCGGTCGAGGCGCGCGCCTCCGACATCCACGTCGAGCCGCTGGACGGCCGCCTGCGGGTCCGCTACCGCATCGACGGCATCATGCATGAGGTGGAAGGGCCACCGGCGCGCCTGCGGGCGGCGGTCATCTCGCGCATCAAAATCCTTGCCCGCCTGGACATCGCCGAGCGCCGCCTGCCGCAGGACGGGCGCATCCGCATCGCCGTGCGCGGCAAGGAGATCGATCTGCGCGTCTCCACCCTGCCGAGCCTGCACGGGGAAAGCGTGGTGCTGCGTATCCTCGACCGCGGAGTCGTCGCGCTGGACCTGCCGACGTTGGGTTTCGGGGGCGAACTGCTCAACCGCTACCTCGGCATGCTGGACCGGCCGAACGGCATCGTGCTCGTCACCGGACCGACCGGTCACGGCAAAACGACGACGCTCTACGCCTCGCTCAAGCGGCTCAACACGCCGGACACCAAGATCCACACGGTCGAGGATCCGGTGGAGTACCAGCTCGACGGCATCGTGCAGATCCAGGTGAAGCCGCAGATCGGGCTGTCCTTCGCCGAGGTGCTCCGCTCGATCCTGCGGCAGAACCCGAACATCATCCTGATCGGCGAGATCCGCGATCTGGAAACCGCGCAGATCGCCATGCAGGCGTCGCTCACCGGCCATCTCGTGCTGTCCACGCTGCACACCAACAGCGCGGCGGGATCCATCACCCGAATGCTCGACATGGGGGTGGAAGACTATCTGCTGACGGCCACGCTCAACGGCGTGTGCGCGCAGCGCCTCGTCCGCACGCTCTGCCCGCACTGCCGGGAGCCGTACGAGCCGCTGCCCGAACTGGTGGAGCGCATGGGTCTGGACCGTTTCGCCGATGGCGGGCCCATGCTGCTGCACCGGCCGGTGGGCTGCGCCGCGTGCCACGGCGTCGGCTTCCATGGCCGCACGACCATTGCCGAGGCGCTCCTGGTCAGCGAGCCCATCCGCCGCCTTGTCCTGACGCGCGCCGACGTGGCGGAGATCGCCCGGGTCGCCATGGCCGAGGGCATGCGCGCGATGTACGAGGATGGCATGCGCAAGGCCCTGGCTGGCCTGACGACGCCGGACGAAGTGTTGCGTGCAACGCGTGAGGGCTGAGCCATGGCGACCTTCCGGTACAAGGCGGTGAGCGCGTCGGGCCAGACGGTGGAGGGCACGCTGGAGGCCGGCGACAAGGCCACCGCGTTCCGCCGCCTCAGCGAAATGGGCTATCTGCCGATCCGGGCGGATCCGGCGAAGGGTGGGCTGCGCTTCGACATCGACCTGACAGCGTTCCGCCGCGGCGTGTCGCGCTCCGAGCTGGTCGCGACGACGCGCCAGCTCGCCACCCTGGTCGATGCGCGGGTTCCGCTAGACCGGGCGCTGGAGATGATGGCGTCGCGCACCGCGTCGCGCGCCATGCGGACGGTCCTTTCCGATGTCCTCGACCGGCTGCGCGGCGGTGCCACGCTGACCGACGCGTTGGCGAGCCATCCCGGCGCTTTCCCGAGCTTCTACGTGAACATGGTCCGGGCGGGCGAGGCCGGCGGTGCGCTCGAAGCCGTGCTGGCGCGCATGGCCGACCACATGGAGCGGGCCGCGGCGATGCGCGAGACCCTGCGGTCGGCGCTGATCTATCCCATCGTCCTGCTGGTCATGGTGTGCACCACCATCGTGGTGATGCTGACCGTCGTGCTGCCGCAGTTCCAGGGCATGTTCGAGGAGGCCGGGGCCAGACTGCCGGCCGCGGCCGTGGCGGTGATCCGCGTGGGGGAGCTGTTCCGCGCGTGGTGGTGGACCCTGCCGCTCGCCTGCGTCGCAGCCATTGTCTGGCTGCGCGCCGCCCTTTCCCAGCCGGCGCAACGCCTGCGGCTGCACGCGCGGGTCCTGCGGCTGCCCATCGTCGGCGACATCGTCACCAAGGCCGAAACCGCACGGTTCACCCGCGCGCTGGCGACCTTGACGGGGAATGGCGTCCCCATGCTGCAAGCCCTGTCGATCGTGCGCGACACGGTGGCCAACGCGGTGCTCCGCCGCGCGCTCGACGAGGTGACGGCAAGCGTGCGCAAGGGGCAGGGCCTCGCCGAGCCGCTGGAGCGCATCGGCTCGCTCCCCCCGCTTGCGGTGCAACTGGTCGCGGTCGGCGAGGAGACGGGGCAACTCGTGCCCATGCTGGCCAAGGTCGCCGACGTCTTCGACCGCGAGGTCCAGGTGGCGGTCGGCCGCATGGTCGATCTGCTGACGCCGGCGCTGACCATCGGGCTCGGCCTCATTGTCGCAACCATCGTCGGCGCGATCCTGTCGGCCATCCTCAGCGTCTACAGCCTTCCGGTGTAGGAGCGGCCAATGAATCTCACTGCGCGCGAACCTCAGGAATGGAGCAAACCGCATGAGCAGCCTGCCGGCCCCCTGTCTGAATATCGGCCGTCCGCACGCTACCCGGCCCGCGCGCCCATCGTCGCGACAAGCGGGTTTCACTCTTCTCGAGCTGATGGTGGTGATCGTCATCCTCGGCATGCTGGCGGCCATCGCCACGCCGCAGGTGATGAAGTACCTGGGCGGCGCCAAGGTCGACACGGCCCGGCTGCAGATCCAGAACCTCTCGACCATCTTGGATATGTACCGGTTGCAGACCGGCAGCTATCCCACCACGGCCGAGGGGCTTGCGGTGCTGGTGGAGAAGCCGCCGTCGGCGGCCAACTGGAACGGCCCCTACGTGAAGCGGAAGGAGAGCCTGATCGACCCCTGGGGCTCTCCCTTCCTGTATCGCTATCCGGGCCAGCACGCGGAGTTCGACCTCTACTCTCTGGGCGAGAGCCGGACGGAGGGCGGGCGGACCATCGCCAACTGGTGACGCGACCCGCGGCGGCCGGCTTCACGCTGATCGAGGTCATCGTCGCGCTGGCGATCCTCGGGCTCGCCGCCGCGGTGGCGCTGCCCGGGCGGATCGGCCGCAACGAGGCGCTGGACCTCAAGGCCGCGGTGCGTGTCGTTGCCGGCGACCTCCGACGGGCGCGCGATGCGGCCGTGACACGGAACGTCGAGTCGACGTGGTCGTTGGACGTCGCGCAACGGATCTACCGTGTTGCGGACGACCCCAAGACCACACGGCTGCCGGAGGGGATTGCGGTGTCGCTGCTCACGGCGACCTCCGAGCGGCTGGGGGAGACCGTGGGCAACATCCGTTTCTTTCCCGACGGCGGGGCGACCGGCGGTGGTGTTCGCCTGGAGAGCGCCGGGGACGCCTACACAATCCTGATCGACTGGCTGAGCGGCCGGGTGGAGGTGCGCCATGCGCCGTGACCGGCCCGACCGGCGCCAGCGGGAGCGCGGTTTCACGCTGATCGAGGCCGTGGTCGCGCTGCTCATCCTGGCGCTCGGCCTGACGGCGGTGATGCGGCTTGTCTCCACCGGGCTGGATGCCACGCAGGCCGCCAACCGGCTGAGCATCGAGACGCTGCTGGCCCGCTCTGAGTTGGCCCGGTTCGCTGTCGAACAGCCCATTGAACCGGGCGAACAGGCGGGCGAGCTGGCCGGCGGCTACCGCTGGCGGCGGATCGTCCGCCCGTTGGCGGAAATGCCGGGGCTCGTGCTGCTGGAGGTCGCGCTGACGGTGTGGCGCGAAGGGCGGGATGCCGGCCATTCCGTGACCACCCTGCGGCTGATTCCGGCCCTCGCCGGGGGGCGGGCAGCATGAACGCCGGGCAGGGGAGCGCCGGCTTCACGCTGGTCGAAGCGCTGGTGGCGACGACACTGCTCGGGCTGATATCGCTGGCGTTGGCTGGCAGCCTGCGCCTGGGCGGGCGGGCATGGGATGCGGTCGAGGCCGCGGTGACGGCATCGGAGGAGGTGCGGGCCGCGCAGCAACTCCTGCGCCGGGTGGTCGAGCAGGCGCAACCCGTCCTCCTGCCTCAACCCGACAACGGTTCGGCCGTCGCGTTCGGCGGGAACCGGGACGCGCTGGCCCTGGTCGCGCCGATGCCCGGGCAGGTCGGGTTCGGGGCATTCGACAGCCTGCGCTTCGAGACGGCGGAGGATCACGGGCGGCGCGACCTGATGGCGATCTGGGATCGCTTCGGGCCGGCGGACACCGGCTGGGCGCTCGGCCCGTCCGCCCGTCGGGTGGTCGTGCTGAAGGGCATCGCGGAGTTCCGCGTCGCCTACTTCGGCAGTGAGCAGCCGGATACGCCGCCGGCTTGGCGGGAGGATTGGATGGCCCGCCCGACGCTGCCGGCACTCGTTGGTATCGAGGTGCGGTTCCCACCGGGCGACCCCCGCGCCTGGCCGCGGTTCGTGGCGCGCCCGATGATGGATGTCGTGGCCATGCCGCGACCGGTGCAGCGGTAGTGGCTCGGGCGAACGCACAGAGGGAATGGCGACATGGCGATCACAACGGTCGGCAAACACGTGGGAGCATTCCTGTCCTGGTGGGGCGGCGAGCTTGCCGCCTTGCTGCCGGAACGGCTCCGCCCGGAGGCGGACAGCCGGCTCATCGTGTCCTTCGATGAGACGGACTGGCTGGTGATCGGGCAGACCGGACACGACGGCCAGCACCAACTGGCGCGTGTCGATCTGGCGGTGACGGACGTGGAGCGGCTGCGGACTCTGCTGCGGGAGATGGGCGCCGAGCGCCTGCCAGTCGCGCTGCGCCTCGGCCGGGACCAAGCACTGTGCCGGACGCTTACGCTGCCGCTTGCGACGGAGGAGAACCTGCACGAGGCCATCGCCTTCCAACTGGACCGGCACACCCCGTTCGTCGTTGATGACGCCTGCTTCGGCGTGCGGGTTCTGCGACGCGACACCGACGGCCAGAGCATCGAGGTGGAACTCGCGGTCGCTCCCCGCGCGCTGGTCGATGGGTTTGCCGCGCGCCTGGGGGCGCTGGGGGTTTCGCCCACCCTGGTCTGCGCCGCCGACGGGCATGGTGATCTGGTCCTGATCCGCGAGGATGCGTCCGTGCCGCGCCTAGGCACCGGCCGCCGCGCCACGCCTCTGCTGACGGTGTTGGCGCTGGTGCTGGGCATGGCGACGGTCGTCGTCCCCCTGGTGCGGGGCGCGCTGGCGGTGCAAGCGGCGGAAGCCGACGCGACCGAACTGCGCGCCGAGGCGAACGCCACGGCGGAGCTGCGCCGCGCCACCGAGCAGCAGCAGCGGCAGGCGATGTTCGCCATCGCGCGCAAGCGCGCCGTCCCGGCCATGGAGACGGTGCTGGCCGAACTCACGCGCCTGCTGCCGAACGACACCTGGGTTGCGCGCCTGCAGATCGACGGCGGCACCGTGCACGTCATGGGCTTCTCCGGGTCGGCCAACGCCTTGATCGCCGCGCTGGAGCAGTCGCCGCTGTTCGAGCGCGCCATGTTCCGCTCACCGCTGACGCAGGACCCGGTGCATGGCGTCGAGCAGTTCCACCTGGGCGTGGAGCTTCGTGCGCAGGGTGGAACATGACAATCGAAACCACGGACGGTGCAAGGGCCGGGGGCGTGCCGCGGCAGCGGTTGCTCGCGGTCGGTTTTCTGGTCGTCGCGGTCGGGGTGGTGTGGCTGGCCCTGGTGGCGCCGATCCTGGACGCCATCGCCGATCAGGCGGAGCGGCTGGAAGCGGCGCGTGCCCTTGGCGCGCAATACCGGGCTGTCGCCGCCGAGCGTCCGGTGCTGGAACGCCGGCGGCAGGAACTGGACGCTGCGGCTCGGGGCCGCTCGTCCTACCTGACCGCGGTCAGCGACGGTGCGGCGGGCGCGGCGCTTCAGAAACTGGTGAAGAGTGCCGTCGAGCGCGCCGGGGGCACCGTGCAGAGCACGCAACTGCAGCCGGTCCGATCCGAGGACGGGTTCCGGAGGATCGGTGTGCGGCTGCAACTGACCACCACCGTCGAGGCCTTGCGCCAAGCCCTGCATGCCATCGAGGGGCACGAGCCCTTCCTGTTCGTCGATGGGATCGAGGTGCGAGCCCGTCAGGCCCAGCGGTCCAGCGGTGCCAGAATTGCGGAAGATCGGACGCTGGAGGTGCGTATGGACGTCTACGGTCTTGCGAGGCCCGCAACATGAAGCATTCCATCGCTTCCGCACTCGCCGCCCTGTGCGCGGGCCTCGCCGGTCTGCTGGCGGTCGAGCTTCGCATCGTGGACCCGGGCGATTTAAGCCAAGCGCTCGGCTTTGCGCCCGAGGAGACTAGGCCGGTCCAGGCGCCCACGGTGACGCAAGCCGCGCCGGTTCCGCTGCCGGTGTTCCGAGTGGCGCCCACCGAGGCGTCGGCCGTCATCATCGAGCGGCCGCTGTTCTTCCCGTCGCGCCGGCCGGCCGAGCCGGAGCCGGTCGCCGCCGCACCCGAGCCGCCGGCCGAGGCGCCGGACGTGGCGCTGGTCGGCACCATCATCACCCATTCCGGTCGCCGGGCCATCGTGCGGTCGCCCGCCGAGACCTCCGCGCTGGTGCTGTCGGAAGGCCAGGACATCAACGGTTGGACTGTCGCATCGATCGAGGTCGACCGGCTGCTTCTGCGTCACGGCAATGGGGAGCAGATCATCGCGCTGGAGGATCCGGCCAGCATCGCGGCGGCAAGGCCCTCGTCGGCCAAGCCGTCCCAGATCGCGCAGCGTCCCTCGCCCAAGGCCGCCGCGCCCGAGCGGGCGACCACGAAGCCGGCTCCCCGAAACGAGCCGCCGCGCGGCGGCAGCCAGAGCCGCGCCAGCTTCTACACCCCACGTTGACTCCCCGATCCCAAGCCGGAGTTCCGTCATGAAGCGCCCCCAGCTCGCAGCCTTTGCCGTCACCGTCGGACTGGCGCTCGCGTCGTCAGCGCTCGCGCATGGATCGCGGTCCTATGCGCCGCCGCCCTCCGACCGCCCCGACGTGGTGAACGTCAACCCGCTGGATTTGCCGGTGGTCGACCAGGATGGGCGCACCCGGTCGTTCCGGCGGGATGTGCTGGCGCCGGGAAGAATGATCGTCATGAACTTCATCTTCACGGGCTGCTCGGCCATCTGCCCCGTGCAATCGACGGTCCTGGCGCGGGTGCAGGACTTGTTGGGCGACCGCGTCGGGCGGGACGTGCGCTTGGTGTCCATGTCCATCGACCCTGAGAACGACACGCCTGAGGCGCTGAAGGAGCAGGCGGAGCGCTATGGATCGCGGCCCGGCTGGCTCTGGCTGACCGGCAAGCCGGATGATGTCGAGCGCCTGCTGGGCGGCATGCGGGCCCTGGCCGACACGCCGGGCGATCATGCCGGCTACTTCCTCGTCGGCGATACGGTATCCCGTACATGGTGGCGCATCGACGGCTCGGCCGCGCCCGAGGACATCGTGGCGAAGATCAACCGAGGGGTGGTGTCGGGGAACTGACATGGCCGTACGAAGGGGAATGGCATTGCTTGCCGCGCTGTCCGCGGTCGCCATGTCGGCCCTGCCGGTCACCGGCAAGGCCGACACGCCGGGGACCGGGCCGGGGCTCGCTGACCGTGGGCGGGCGATCTACGAGCAGGGACGGGGCGACGACCCGATCCTTGCGCGGGTTGGCGCGGGCGGCATCGCGGTGCCGGCAACGAACTTTGCGTGCATCGGCTGCCACGGGGTGGACGGCTTGGGCGGATGGGAAGGCGGGGTGGCGCCGCCGGACATCACCTGGGACCGCCTGGCGCAACCGGGCGAGCAGGGTGGGCGCGGATACGATGCCGTCGCCTTTGCGCGGGCGGTCGGAGATGGGGTGGCGCCGGATGGCCGCGCCCTCCACCCCGCCATGCCGCGCTACACCATGACGGACGCGGATCGTGCCGCCCTGATAGATTATTTGAAGGGCCTGGAGCGGGCGGCGCCGGGCGTGTCGGGGGGCGAGATCCGCGCCGCCACGCTGCTGCCCACGTCCGGGCCTCTGGCGCAGGCCGGGCGCGAGGTGAGCATCGTGCTGCGGGAGGTCGTGCGATCCATCAATCGGCGTGGCGGACTGCACGGGCGGCGTCTGGTCCTGCGGCAATTGGGCTTCGATCCGGCTGTGCCGGGAGACGCTCTGGCCGTGGTGAGCCGGGCTTTGCGGGACGACCCGCCGTTCTGCTTCCTGGCGAACGTCGGAGTGGAGGCGAACGGTGCGGCGGTGCATGCCCTGCGCGCGAACGGCGTACCCGACATCGCGCCGTTGACGCAGCCGTTGGGCGGCGACGAGGCCTGGACGGTGTCGCTGGAACCGAGCGTCGCCGAAATGGCGCGGGCTCTGATCGCCTTCGCCGCGACCGGTCTGGAGGGCGGCAGCCGCCGGCTGGCCTTCCTCGCCTCGGACGACAGGCAGGGATGGGCCGCGGCCGATGCTGGCCGCGCCGCCGCGAGGGCCTACGGGATCGACTTGATCGAGGCGCGCGGCGACGCTGGTGGCTGGTCGGCGGTCGTCGCGCGCCTGAAGGCCGCGGGCGTCACGACCGTTCTGGCCTTCGACCGTACGGTGGAGGTGGAGGCCATGCTTGCCGAGGCGCGTGCCGCGAAGTGGGCGCCGGTGGTGTTCCTGGCGGCGTCGGCGACGCCGAGCGACCCGGCCCGTGCGCTCGCCTTCCGCCGGCTGGTGGCGGGCCTGGGCGGTCTGCGTGACGACCTGCAACGCCATGCCTACGCCGGCGCGCTGCTTCTGGAGGAGGGGGTGCGACGGGCTGGACGCCGTCTGTCGCGCGACCGCTTGATGGAGGCGATCCATGGCATCGAGACCTTTGACCCCGGAGTCGTGCCGCCCCGTTCGCTCCGGCCGGGGCGTGCGCCGGACGAGAGGGCCGTCGCGATCCTGCGCTACGAGCATCGGCTTCGCCGCTACGTTCCTGTGACCGCTCCATGCCCGGACGATTCGGCGGGTGGCGACGGTCGCTGCATTGGTTACCGCCAAAGCCCTTGAAAGGCCCTCCGCTGCACGGGGTCAATACCTGCAAATTGGTGGTATTGATTCAATCGATCCGCCGTGCCCCAGCGTGGGAACGCGTCGTAGGGTGTGCCAAGTAAAGTTTCGATTCATTAAAGACCACAAAAACATTCGGCATGGTGGTGGGATGAAGATAACTGGATCCGTCTTCCTGGGTCTTGCAATTCCCCTTTTGATGATGGGATGCGCGCGGCCTTCCAAACTTCCCGCCGCCAGCGCTATCGAGGGCGGTGCCGTACCGCAGGCCAGTCGGCCGTTGACGGCCATGGGAGCGCCGAGCCCTATCGAGCTTGCCGCGCCGGGCTCAGCCAAATCCCGTCGCGAGGCGCCGGTCCTGCTGCCGGGCACCGGTGTGTTCACCGCCACGCCCGTTCCCGGAGGGCCGCCGGGTGTGCTCGTGAACGCCGATGAGGTCTCGGTCAATTTCGTCAACGCCGACGTCAAGGACGTCGTCCGCGGCATCATCGACGCGACGGTGAGGAAGCCCGTCGTGATCGACCCCAAGGTCCAGGGGCAGATCACCGTCCAGACCAGCCGACCAATCCCCTGTGACGACGCGCTGCTGCTGCTCGAAAACGCCTTGCGGGTGAACGGGGCGGCGCTGGTCGAGAACGCCGGGAGCTACGCGGTCGTGCTTCTGCAGGATGCCCCCAAGGCGGCGCAGCTTCGCCTCAACATCCCCGAGCATGAGCGCGCGCAGGGCTTTGGAGTCCAGGTCGTCCCGCTGCGCCACGTCAGTGCGCCGGAGATGCTCAAGATCCTCCAGCCCTTCCTGCCAGCGGAACGCATCCTCAAGGCGGACGCGTCGCGGCCCCTGCTCATCGTGGCGGGCACGCGCCAGGAAATCGCCACGCTGGAGGATCTCGTCGCCTCTTTCGACGTCGATTGGCTGCGTGGCATGAGCTTCGGCATGTTCACGCTGGAAGCGGCCAAACCCACCGACCTGTCCAAAGAACTCGCGTCGCTGCTGGGCAGCGACGATGGACCCATGAGCGGCATGCTGCGTTTCGTGCCGGTGGACCGCCTCAACGCGCTCCTGGTGATCGCGCAGAAGCCCGATCTGCTGAAAACGGTGCAGGGCTGGATCGATCGCCTCGACCGGTCGCGCGGCTTCGATACGCCACGCGTGTTCGTCTACTACGTCCAGAACGGCAACGCCGAAGGCTTGGCGGGCACCCTCAGCGAGATGTTCTCGCCCGGACGGAGCGGCGGTGGGGGTGCCATGGGGGCGCAGGTCGCCCCCGGCCTGTCGCCCACCGAACTGGGCGGGCGGGGAAGCGGATTGGGCCGGTCCGGCGCGGGTGGCGGCTTCGGCGGTGGGATTGGCGGCGGCTTCAACAGCCATGGCGGCCGGGGTTTCGGCGGGGCGCCGTCCAGCGGGTCCAGGTCCGGCTCGTCGTTTACCGGCGTGTCGGGGCCGGGCGGCTTCCCGTCCTCCGCCTTCCCAGCCCAGCGTCCGGCGCTGCTTCCCATCAGTGACCCGGTCATCGCGCCGGGAGCCCTGCCGGACCTGGGGGCCGCGGGAAGGCAGGCTCCGGGCTCGGTCCCGGTGTTGCCGCCACCCGGCAGCTTTGCCGCCGAACCGGCGCCGCCGACGCCCGAGGTCCGCGTCATCGCCGACCGCGACAAGAACGCCATCGTCATCATGGCCACACCCCGTGATTACGACATGGTGCAGGACGCCCTGCGCCGTCTCGACGTCGCCCCCTTCCAGGTTCTGGTCGAGGCGACCATCGCCGAGGTCACGCTGAACGACGACCTCAAGTATGGCGTGGAGTGGTTCTTCAAATCCGGCAATCATCAGCTGACGCTGAGCGACCCCAGGACCGGGCTGGTATCGCCGCTGGCCGGCTTCTCTTATCTGTTCGACACCGCCAACGCCCGCGTCGTGCTGAACGCGCTGTCGGCGGTCACCAACGTCAACGTGATCTCCTCGCCGCACCTGCTGGTGCTCGACAACCAGTCGGCGCGGCTGCAGGTCGGTGACCAAGTGCCGATCGCCACCCAATCGGCGGTCAGCGTGCTCAACCCGGACTCGCCCATAGTCAACTCGATCACGCTCAAGGACACGGGCGTCATTCTGGAAGTGCGGCCGCGCATCGGCGCTGGCGGGCGGGTCTTCATGGAGATCTACCAGGAAGTGAGCGACGTCGTGCCGACCCGCACGTCGGGCATCGACTCGCCCACCATCCAGCAGCGCCGGGTGCACAGCACGGTGGCCGTTCAGGACGGCCAGAGCGTGGCGCTCGGCGGGCTGATCCGTGACGGCCGCAACGGCGGCAAGTCGGGCGTGCCGATCCTGTCGGACATCCCGATCCTGGGCCATCTCTTCAGCACGACGGAGGAACGCCAGCAGCGCACCGAACTGCTGGTCATGCTGACGCCGCGCGTCATCCGCAGCAGCGCCGAAGCGCAGGAGGCGACCGATGAACTGCGCCGCCGCCTGCGGGCCATCGATCCGCGGGCGCGGATCCGGTGATGTCCCGGCGCACGGAAAGAGGAACGGCCCGATACCCGGCCGCGGCTTCGCGACGGCAGGCCGGGTTCGCCCTTCTCCTGGTGCTGTGGAGCCTGCTCCTGCTGTCGATCGTCACAACCGCGTTGAACCGGGATGCCCGCGACGAGTTGCGCCTCGCGCGCAACGGCGCCGCCGCTGCTAAAGCCGAAGCGCTGGCCGACGCCGGGATCGTGCGTGCGGTGTTCGGCCTCCTCAACCTTCGTCCCGAGGAGCGCTGGCGCGGCGACGACCGGCCGTATGCATTCCCTCTCGGCGCCGGACGTGTCGACGTGCGCGTCCAGGACGAAGCCGGCCTGATCGATCTGAACGCCGCGCCGGAAGAGCTGTTGGCATCGCTGTTCTCCGTGACGGGAGCACCGGACGACCAAGCGGCCACCGTGGCCCGGGGCATCGCCGAACGCCGCTCCGCCCCCGACCTGGGCGGGCCGTTCGAAGCGGTCGAGGCGCTGGTGAGCCTGCCTGGCATGAGCCGCGAGCTGCTCGCCCGTGCGGCTCCGTTCCTGACGGTGGCGACGCGCCAGCGCGTCGTCGATGCGACGGTGGCGCCGATGGCGGTGGTTCTCGCACTGGGCACTGATCCGCAAGCCGCCGAGGCGATGATGGCCGAACGGGAGGGGAGCGAGGCAACAGCCGGCGCGGCGGGCCGCGCCGCGCCGTCGCAGCGCCGCTTGTTCCGGATCCGCGCCGAGGCGACCGTCGATGGCGCACGCTTCGCGCGCGTCGCGGTCATCCGTCTGACCTACGCACCCGAGCGGCCGTATCTGGTTCTGTCCTGGCGCCGTGCTTCGGAATGAGGCTCCAGGCCGCCATGGCGCGGATCAGCGCCGGCTGCCGAAGGCACTGGCCGGGATCACCAGGGGGCGCACCGCGCCGGCTCCGTTGAGGGTAAGGACGACGGCGGCGCCATGACGCGCGGCGGTCAATTGGGCGGCCAACAGGCTGGCGGGAGCCGGCGTCACCACCATACCGCCCGGCGCCAGAAGGGTCGTCGTTCCGCCATCGAACCAAAGGGTCGGACTCATTGCGAACGGCGTTATCGGGGCGGTAGGCGTCGGGGTGGCCACAGGCCCGACGGGTCCGAGGTTTAGGAAAGCGCCCCCCGTGCCGGTGTTCAGGAAGGCATCGGCATGGGCCGCCATCGGAGCGACGATGCCGAGTGCAAGAAACGGCGCTGCGAGCAAATGAACACGCATGGAATGCCTCCTCCCCTGACGGCGTCGCGCACGCGGGCACGGCCGTGTCCGGATTGGACATGCGGACTCCCACGCGGAACGCTGTCGCCAGCCGACTACACGCCTTGGGCTTGGCTTGCTCAAGCGGGCATCGGTGGATCGCTCCTCGGATGGAATACGCCTTCGCGGCACCGCTTACCATCAAAGGGGGTGCCGACAGTCATTTCGCGTGGGTTGGCGCGTAAGGCTGTGCTTACCGGAGGGCCAGCAATCCAGGGGTGGGATGGTGCCCGCCAAGGAAGACCGCAAAATGAGTGTGGTTATTAGCCCGATGTGTAATATCGCCGGCCGGTGGCGAACGGCATGATGTCTCCATCGTCGGGCCGAAACTTCGGCAGCATTTTGGCCGGCAGCCCTTGGGGCAATGCAGGCCGGCCGATGAGCATCGTCAACGTCTTTCACGGAAAGTTGCACTATGAGCCTCTATCAACCACGTCGCCGTTGCTCGACTGCGCCCCGTCGCGTGGGGCGGAGGACAACGAGGGCGGCGCTCATCCTCGCCTTGGTGCTGGCATCCGGCATCGCGGCCCCGGCGCTTGCCGACTACACCAACATCACCGGACGCACGCTCAGCGGCCCGCAGAACCGGCTGCAGCGGGCGCAGATGGAGGAGCAGCATCTCCAGACGGCGTTGCAGAGGCAAGCGGCCCAGGCTGGCCAGAACTACAACAATGTCGTCATCATCAACCAGTCCGGCAACAACCACTACCTCAACCTGAACCCGGTGCAGACGAGTTCGGGATCGCAGGGCGTGCAGAATTCCGTGTCCGGCGGACGCAAGGGAGGCTGAGAGATGCATCCCCTGACGACCGCCCTGCTGGCAACGCTGATGCTGTCGGCGTGTGCCGTCCCGCCGCCGCTCGGCGAAGAACCGGCCAAACTGATCTCCGGACCGATCCCGGTGAAGACCGCGACTCCCGCGACCGAGGCGCTCAAGTGCCTTGGACGACTCCCCCGTCCGCCCATGGACCTGCGGCTGGCCGTGGGGGACATCCCCGATCGGACCGGGCGATTCAATTACCAGGAGATCGGCGCCTACGTGACGCAAGGCGCCACACACATGCTGATCAGCAGCCTCAGTGCCGCCCGGGTTCCCCAGGTCAACCGTTCGACCACGGCGATCATGGAGTTCGAACTGGCGCAGGCGCTCAACCAGCGCCTCGGCGAGGGACGTGTGGTCCAGGCCGGGAGCCAGAGCGTGATGTTCCGGCCGATCCCGAAGGGGATGGTGCTCGGATCAACCCATTACGTCACCGGGGCCATCACCGAGTTGGACTTCAAGGTGGTCAACAACTCGGCCGAAGTAACCATCGCGGGGATCGGTGCCGGCGCCAAGTCGTATGCGGTGCAGATCGGCCTCGATCTGGCGGTGACGGACACCCGGACCTCGCAGATCGTCTATTCGAAGGCTTGGCGCAAGCAGGCCGTCGGCTACGAGACGTCGGCAAACCTTTTCCGGTTCTTCGACCTTGGTGTCAAGGGAGGGGCCTTCGCCGGCGACGTCCTGTTCGACATTTCCATCGGCGAGCAGCCGACCGAGCCGCTCCAGGGTGCGATCCGCTGGGCCATCGAGTCCGCAGCTTACGACATCGTGAGCGAACTGTACCGGACCGGGGCGGCCTGTGACCAGCATCTGACCACGGCGGCGCGCGAACGGCGCGACGCCGAGCATGCCGAGGCCGAGCGTGCGGCAGCGGCGATGCCGATCGGCATCGCCGAGCCTCAGGTTGCCCGGAGGGACGAAGCGCTCAACGCCGTCCCGGCCGAGGCCAAGGGCAACGCCGCGCCGCCGCCGTCTCTATCGCTTGATCGTGTGCCCGAACGACAGGGCTGCCGGATGCTCGGCGGGCGCATGGTCTGCGACCGCTGAAGCCGGATTCCAACGCGTTCCGAACGGGATTCCCGACCGCACGCACGCGGACGGGTAAAAACGCTCGGCCCTGGATGGCCGGGCAAACAACAGGAGATTGGATATGAAGATGCTTTTGCTTGCAGCGAGCGTGCTGGCTCTCAGCGTCGGTTCGGCACAGGCCCAGGACCTTGGCAATGTCGACCAGATGTTCTTGAACGTGCAGACCGTTCACAACACGCTGAAGAACAGCTTCAGCAACGAGAAGATCCGCCAGTCGGCCAGCAACATGGCCAACGCCGTCGCCGCCGAGGGCGCGTACCTCGGCAACATCATCCAGTCGACCGATCTGCCGGGCGACTTCAACGGCCAGACGGCCTTCAACAAAGCGGTCACCGACGGCAGCTGGGCCAACCTGGGCCAGACGGCGACGAACACCGTCAACATTGCCCTGGCATCCGATGCGCTGTCGGTCAGCCAGACATCCGGTGCCTTCCAGGACGCGAAGAACCTCGTGACGTTCGGCAAGAGCTTCAACCCCAATGGGGTCGCCGGCCCCGACTTCGACCAGAGCGCCCGGAACGTCGCCAACATCATCAGCCTGGACAGCGCGGTGGGCGACCTCACGCAGACCCTCGACCCGACCTGGCAGGCTGCAAGCAACCGGATGGTCTATACGGGTGGCGAACTCGGCCGTTACGACGGCGCCATCACAAAGGTCGGCCAGGAGGCCCAGAACACCGCCAACGTCGCCGTCATGGGCAGCTTCGAGTTCACCCAACTGATGCAGACTTCCGGCGCCGCTCAGACCGCCACCAACCTCATCCAGACGAACGGCGTCCTGAAGAACATCAATCAGGTCGGCGCCAACCTGACCAACGTGCTGACCAAGACCCCGGCCCCGTCCGCCCCTTGATGACGGGTGATCGTCCGCGCCCGGAACAGAGTCTTCCGTTCCGGGCGCGATCCTTCCACCTCGAATGGGGCTGCTCCTCCCACCGTTCAAACAATGATCACCCTTCTCATCATGACATTCCTTCATTGGAGGCCGCGCAGCCGCAGCCTGCGGCGCGGCATGCTGCTCACGCTCGTGGCGGCTGCGCTGATCGGAACGCACGAGGCCCGGGCGGAAAGCGCCGCGGAGCGGAGCTATCAGGCCGGATTGCGGTACGAAACGGGCATCGGGAAACCGGCCGACTTCGGTCTCGCCTACCTCCATTACTGCCGATCCGTTCGGGCCGGCCACGCGGGCGCGGCGCTCCGGCTGAGCATCCTGACCGACCATGGTGCTGGTGTGGAGCGGGACGCGGGAACGGCCGCCGGTTGGCTTCGTCGTGCCGCCGAGGGCGGCAATGCGTTGGCACGGCACCTGCTCGTCCGCTTCGAGGGCGTACCCGAGAAAAAGCCGCATTGCCGGCTCCCGGAGGACGGCGATGCACCGGCACAGATGGCGGCTGAAGGACGTCTGCGTTACGAAATCGAACACTTGGTTCGCTCTCAGGCCCCGGCCTTAGGGCTCGACCCCGCCCTCGTCCTCGCCGTGATCCAGGTCGAGTCCGGGTTCCAGGCGAACGCCGTTTCCGGGAAGGGGGCCATCGGCCTGATGCAGATCATCCCGGAGACGGGACGCCGCTTCGGACTGACCCAGCCTTTGGATCCCGCTGAGAACGTTCGTGCAGGCATGGCCTATCTGCGCTGGCTGATGTCCTACTTCAATGGCGACGTGGAACTGGCCCTGGCGGGATACAATGCGGGAGAGAACGCCGTCGTCCGGCACGGCGGGATTCCGCCTTATCCGGAAACTCGCAGCTACGTGACTCGTGTCATGGGCCTGTATGTCTGTCAACAGAGTCGAACGCTGCCCTCCTGCAAGAGCCCAAGGTTGACCCCCACGGCTGGTAGCAGATCGTCCCAATAGTCGAGAGCATGCGGAACCCCTGGGTGTGAATCGGCGCGGCCCAATGACCCTTCATTGGCAGGGGGCATTCACCGCAAGCTATTGTTCGGTATGGCCTGGGCATAGCCGCGCCAGGGTCAAACGGACGCCGATAGAGGGTCTGAGCCGACGCTGATTCACAGGAGATTGCACCTACCGCCGGCCGTTCAGCAGAGCCGGATTTTCGAAGCCGATTGACACACTGGGCCATAAGAGTGCCTAACAGAACCATCTCTGGACGAATTTCCAGCAGATGAGGCTGGCGGCGATGTGGTGGAAGGCGGCGAAGATGTCGGCGCGGCGTTCATAGCGGACGGCGATGCGGCGGAAGCGGGCGAACCAGGCCAGCGTGCGCTCGACCACCCACCTGTAGCGGCCCAGGCGTTCGCTGCTTTCGATGCCGCGGCGGGCGATGCGCGGGATGATCGCCCGCCGGCGTAACGCTCGCCGGCAGAAGGCAAAATCGTAGCCCTTGTCGGCGTGCAGTTTGGCCGGCCGCCGTCGTGGTCGGCCAGCGCACTGGCGGATCGCGGGCACGGCATCCACCAGCGCCTCCAGCAGCTTGCTGTCGTGGCGGTTGGCCGGCGAGATCTTCAGGGCGAGTGGGATGCCGTTGGCATCGACGAGGATGTGCCGCTTGGAGCCCGGCTTGCCGCGGTCCGTCGGGTTCGGGCCGGTCTCCTCGCCCCCCTTTTTGCCGGGACGCTGGCGCTGTCCACCGCCGCCCGCTCCCAGTTGATCGCGTTGGCGTAGCCGAGCCGATCAAGCAGGACCCGATGCAGCCGTTCCCAGACGCCGGCCTGATGCCATTCGTGCAAGCGGCGCCAGCACGTCATGCCGGAGCCGCAGCCCATCTCCACCGGCAGCAGTTCCCAAGGGATGCCGCTGCGCAGCACGAACAGGATGCCGGTCAATGCCGCGCGATCTTCCAGCCGTGGCCGCCCGCCCTTCGGTTTGGGCGGTTCCGGCGGGATCAGCGGCTCGACGATGGCCCACAAGGCGTCGGATACAAGGGGAGCTGCCATGCCCCTTCCAACAGCCCAAACCAGGTTTCGTTAGGCGCTCTTATACGGGATGACCGTCATTGTAGCAATAAGTGGCCGCATCTGGCAGGCGTACGTAGAAATCAGCAGGGTCAATATCTGGATAGAGCAACACACCCACTTCATCAGCGTAGCCGTTCCGATCAGAATCGAAGTAGTATTTCTTTAACTCAAAGTCAAAAACAAGAAATGGGTTGTCCTCTAATGCTTGATTGCAGGCATTATGAAATGCGACGACGCTGTTGTTGGCGTTAGGTGCGTTTTCGTAGTAAATCCCCTTAATTATCCTGCCGGTGCTATGCACCTCCTGGCCGCCTCGCCGCACAAGATGGCTCAAGTCTGGCATGGCTTCCTGTTTGGACGCGACGGTTCCGCGCTGCCGCACCTCTTCCGCCTCCACATCGTCAAAGGGCTGAACACAAGCCAAAATAGCAATGAACGCACTACGGAGGCCAAAGCGAGTTAGAGCATTGAAACCGCTCATGGCCCCCTCCTGCGAGCGGATCGTCACCGCGACAATGCTCAGCAAAAAACCATGAACAGAGGCTATCGGGCATCCCCCCTGGAGACCACGGAAACTAACAGGCTGCGGAAAAAGGGGTGGGCCTGGACGCCTGGTCGTGATTCTCTGTGGCGGGGGATGCGGCCGGAGAGAGGGCGATGCGCGGAACGGACGAGCGCAGCGAGGGGCTGTTCAGTTACGTGAGCTGTGAAGCGCGG
>NZ_DASPMG010000256.1:0-5238 GCF_035627195.1 Azospirillum sp. | reverse complement strand
CTGCCGGCGTCGGCGGCGTTGGCGAGGCCGCCGGCGGCGGCCAGCAGCGCGTCCACGGTCGCCGCCTCGGCCACCGGGTAGGCGCCGGGCTGGCGCACGGCGCCGCGCACCTGCACCGTCCGCTCGATCAACAGGGCGGCGATGGCGGGGTCGAGCGGTTCGGCGTCAGCGGCGGCGGGGCCGCGCGGGGCCGGGTTCGCCGGGGCCGGGTTGGATGGTGCCACCGGATCACGCGGGTCGCCGGTGGCGGGGGCCACGGCGGCGCGCACGCGGGCGGCGTCGAACAGGTGGATGCGGTCGCCGTCCACCAGCAGCCGGTCGGCGCGCCCGGCCGCCACCTCCTGCGGGGAGAAGGGGATCAGCGTGCGGGTCAGCGTCCGCTTGTCGTGCCGCTCGACCACGCCCAGCAGCGGGTAGACGCCGGGGCGCAGCGCCTCGCCGTCGGCTAGGACGTGGCGCAGCGTGCCGCCGCCGTCCAGCGGGCGCACGCCGGGATGGCGGACGTGGCCGGTCAGCTCGATGCGCGGCTCCACCGACTCCACGATGTCGCCGCGCCCGGCGAGGGTCGAACGGCCGCCGGGCTTGGCGCCGTCCACCACGGCCGGGGTGCCGAAGGCGCCGCCGGCCGCGCGGGCCAGCCCGCCCACCGCCGCCTTGCCGGCGGTGGGGTAGAAGCCGGGGCGCGGCACGCCGGAGCGCATCAGGGCGGAGTGGGCAATGGCGAAGGTCAGCAGGTCCGGCACCGCCTCGAACAGGGGCGGGCAGGGCGCGGTGCCGCCGGTCATCTTCGCCGCCGCCTGCGCCTGCGGCCCGCGGGCGAGCGCGCCGTCGGGCTCCGCCGACAGGGCGCGTGCCAGCACCACGAGGCCCTGGCAGGAGCCCGGCGGCGGTGTGCGGGCGCCGCGCAGCAGGGCCAGCACCGACTCCGACGTCAGGAACTCCACGTCGCGGGCGCCGAGCACGTAGAGCGTGTCGCCGTCGGCCAGCGCGCGGTCGTCGCGCCCGGCGAGCACGGCGCCCAGGTCGACCGGGCGCAGCACGCGGGCGCGCGTCTGCGGGTCGGCGCCGGCCAGGGCGGCGAAGGGCAGGTAGGGCTCCGGCCCCAGGTCGCTGCGGGCGACGAGGGCGCGCAGGGTCGGCGTGTCGGGCAGGGCGCGCGGGCCGGGGCGCAGCACGTGGCCGTCCAGGCGGGCCACGCCGCGCCGGTCCTCGCTGCGCGGGGCCAGCAGCAGCAGGTCGCCGTCGCCGAACAGCGGGGCGTGGGCGTCCTTCACCTCCTCCGCCGTTTCCGAGCCGTCGCGGCCGATGGCGAGGCGCAGCGCGCGGTGCGCGCCGGGGCGCAGCAGGCCGCCGGCCAGTTCGCTCAGCTCCTCCAGCGACAGGCGGGGGCGATCGGGGGCCAGCTCGAAGATGGCCGGGCGCTTCAGCGGACCGGCCGCCGCCACGGTGGCGCCGAGCGGCGGCACCACGAGGCGGTCGCCGTCGCGCAGCGGCTCCTCCGCGCCGGTGCCGCCGAGCTGCAGGGCGTAGAGGTCGACGGTGCGCGCCGTCCCGCCGGGGGACACGAGGCGGATGCGGCGCAGCGAGCCGGCCCGCGTCACCCCGCCGGCGGCGTACAGCCCGTCCAGCACGGTGGCGAAGGCGGTCAGCTCGTGCGGGCCAGGGCGGGCGACGGCGCCGACCACGGTGACGGAGATGCGCCGCACCTCGGCCAGGGAGACGAACACCTCCACGTTCATGTGGGTGTCGGCCATGGCGGCGGAGAGTTCGGCCCGCAGCTCCTCCAGCGTGCGGCCGGCGGCGACCAGGGGGCGGAGCGCGTCAAGCAGGAGGCGCCCCTCGCCGTCGATGCGGTGGCGCTTGCTGGACACCTGCTGGCCGCGCAGCGTGATCAGCAGCTCGTCGCCGGCACCCAGCCGGTAGTCGCCGCGCACGGCGCCGAGCGGCGGCGGCCCGGCCGGCACGGCTCCGGGAAACAGGTCGTAGCCGAACTGTTCCAGCGGCATGTCGGCGCGGGTGGAGAAGGCGGCCTCGACAGGCGATGGCAGGCGGTCGGGTCCGGCCGCGCCTGCGGCGGCCGGTACGGCGAGAGCCCACAGGACGAGCGCCGCCACCGGCGCCGACCGGGCCATCCATCTGCACGCAGCAGCAAACATCCGATGTCAAAAGTTCCGCCGTCCGCCACCGGACGGACGCGGGTGGCTCGCTGAGAATACAATAGAGTGTAATGAACGCGAATGCAACCACCGTAAGGCGGCGTCCGGCCCGTATGGCCGGCCGAATGCAACACAATGCAACAGGATGCAACACTTTCGAGGGTGTGTTGCATTCGACCATACCCGTGATTTTCGGCCGGCCGCAGGTCCAAACGGGCGTGTGCCGGGGCCGGACCCGGAGCGCATGACGGAAGGATGGCCGCATATCAGGGACAGAGTGCCATTCATTAGGAATTTTGTCCATGGCCTGGGCCGCGTTGCAGGGCGATCACTTGAAAGCCCCTCCCCCTTGGCGGGGAAGGGGTTGGGGAGAGGGGGATTACGGCTCGGAGAGCCGGACGATGATTCTTTTCCGCCCTCCGGGCGTAACGACCCCTCTCCCCAACCCCTCTCCCGCAAGGGGAGAGGGGCTAAACAGCAACCCCAGGCCCTTCAAGCGATTGCCCTGGCCGCGTTGCCGAGTCGTGGCGCTGGTGGTAAGCTTGGGCTGTGGTGGAGCGCGCCTTGGGGGGCGTGATGGGCGTTTCGGGCATTTCGGCCGGGATGATCTTCCCCCTGGCGCAGCGTGCGGCGGGGCGCCGGACGGGCGCGCCCGCGAACGGCCCGGCGGGTGCCGAGGGCGATGCGGCCCAAACGTCGGAAGCCCAATCGCCGCAAAACCAGACACCGGAGACGCAGCAGCAGGTCAGCGAGTTGCGTCAGGCCGACTCGTCGGTCCGGCAGCACGAGGCGGCGCACCAGTCGGCCGGCGGCGCCTATGCCGGCGGCGCGTCGTTCCAGACGGTGCAGGGGCCGGACGGCCGCAGCTATGCCGTTGGCGGCGAAGTGCCCATCGACATCAGCCCGGAGCGCGATCCCACCGCCACCATCCGCAAGATGGAGACGGTCAAGCGCGCCGCCCTGGCGCCCTCCGACCCGTCGCCGCAGGACATGCGCGTCGCCGCCCAGGCCGACGCGCAGAAGGCGCAGGCGCAGCAGGAGTTGCGCCGGGAACAGGAGCAAGGTGGCGAGGGCGGCGGTCCGGAGGGGGCCGCGGCGAACCCCGCGCTGGCTGCGCGCGGGGCAGCCGCCTACGGCGCCGCGTCGTCGATCGGCGCGAACCGGTCGACGGGTGTGGGGCTCGTGCTGTAGCGGTCGTGCTGCAACGGTGTTGCGTTGGGTTTTCGGCTTGGGCCTCAACCCAACCTACGGAAACTGGGGTGCCGCCTCCTAGCCCCTCCCTCGCCCCCGGCGGGGGAGGGAGGGACCCATGCGCAGCATGGGAGGGTGGGGGCAAGGTCTTTCGGGATGGCGGAGGTTCGGGTTCAAAGGCGTCTGTCGTCCCGTAGCGCCTAGCCCCCACCCTCCCGCCTTCGGCGGGCCCCTCCCTCCCCCGGCGGGGCCAGGGGAGGGGCTGAAGCCGTATGTTTCTTTCTGTTAAGCCTACCGCCGTACCGGCGTTTCGCCGTCCAGCGTCAGCAGGGGGCCGTAGAGGTCCGGGCGGCGGTCGCGGAAGACGCCCCAGGAGGCGCGCTGCAGGGCCAGCCGGTCGAGGTCGAAGGCGGCGGTCAGCACCGCCCGGCTTTCGCGGTCGGCCTGGGCCACGATCTCACCCTGCGGACCGGCGATGAAGGACGACCCGTAGAAGGTGATGCTGCAGGTGTCCGCCTCCTCCCGCCCGACGCGGTTGGAGGCGACCAGCGGCATCAGGTTGGCGCCGGCGTGGCCCTGCATCACCCGCGTCCAGTGGTCGCGGCTGTCGAGCGACGCGTCCTGCGGCTCCGACCCGATGGCGGTGGGATAGAACAGGATCTCCGCCCCCTTCAGCGCCATGGCGCGCGCCGTCTCCGGAAACCACTGGTCCCAGCAGATGGCGGCGCCGATGGCGGCGTACCGGGTGCGGTAGACCTGGAAGCCGGTGTCGCCGGGGCTGAAGTAAAACTTCTCCTGGTAGCCGGGGCCGTCGGGGATGTGCGACTTGCGGTACACGCCCAGCAGCCGGCCGTCGGCGTCGATGACCGCCAGCGAATTGTAGAAGGCGGTGTTGGCGCGTTCGAAGAAGCTGACCGGCAGGACGACGCCCAGTTCGGCCGCAAGCTCGCTCATGCGCGCCAGAACGGGATGTTCGGCGACGGGGGCGGCCAGGGCGAACAGCTCCTGCTTCTGGTCCTTGCAGAAGTAGGGCGTCTCGAACAGCTCCTGCGGCAGGATGATCTGCGCGCCGCGGCCGGCGGCCTCGCGGACGAGGCCCACCACATTCTCGACATTGGCGGCGCGGTCCCAGGTGCAGGCGGTCTGGGTGGCGGCGACGGTGACGGTCCTCATCGCTGGGTCGGGTCCTTCGTACGGCTGGGTGGGGGCTGGGTTGGTTCGTATTCAGACAGTTTTAGGGAAATATGCGACGGTTTTTCGTTTAACCCCAATAAAAGAAAGAAAATCCTCTGGTATGACCGGTCTAACTCCGAAACCGCATACCAGCATATGAGGTCTCGTGGATGGCCGCACACGTGGTGACGGTGATGCCGTCATAAAAGGAGTGCAGGGCCGCCATGCGTTTGTTTGGTCTGTCAACCAAGTGCGGTGCGGTGGTGGGGCATATCCTTGCATGCAGGCTCGTTAGGTACACGCATTTCCTTTGCGCTTTTTGCGCGAATATATATGATCGGTACTCACCTGCGTCCCTGCGCCCGCCTTCCCGCCGGAAGGCCCGGTCGGCGCAGCGGGGCGCGGCGGCTGCTGAGAGATTGTCTGAATGCACGGTCTCATCAAGACCAACGGGAAAGAACGCGTGGCGACGCCCATCAACGACGGATCCACGGCGCGGGTGCCCGATGGCGGGCTGTCCCTTCTGGTGCGCGACGTGCACCGCTCGTTCTCGCGGGCGCTGCAGACGCGCATCGCGTCGCACGGGGTCAGCATGGGCCAGTGGTTCTTCCTGCGCGCCCTGTGGGCGGAGGACGGGCTGACCCAGCGCGAGTTGAGCCAGCGCGTGGGCATGATGGAGCCGACGACCGTCACCGCGCTGAACGGCATGGAGCGGCAC
>NZ_DASPMG010000255.1:0-9012 GCF_035627195.1 Azospirillum sp. | reverse complement strand
GCAGAGGCCCGAGTTAGGGAGGAACGCAATCAATTCGAGCGGCAAACGCTCGGTGCCACAAAGGCAAAGGGGGCCGAAACAGGCTCCGGTGGAACGGCGAGGGAGCCTCCGGCCCCTCGCTTTTTCATTTGCAACACAACTGCCGTAGGTAGGGTTGAGCCGAAGGCGAAAACCCAACGTGCTCGCAACACCGGCTGTGTTGGGTTCTCGCTGGCGCTCAACCCAACCTACGACTCAACCTGCGCTACGCCAGCATCATCGCCTGCTGGTCGATGGGCAGCACCGGCGGCACGCCGGCGAGCGGCACCGCGTCCTCGCCGTCCGCAACGCCGGCCGTGCCGTCATCCGTGAAGGCGTCGAAGCTCAGCGTGTCCGTCTCCGCGGCGGACGGGGGCAGGGCCTCGGCCGGGGCGTCGGCGGACCGGTTCTCGCCGTCGGCCTTGATTCGGATGTCGTCGTAATAATAGGTGCGGCTGTCGGCGCCGGTGTCGCGCCCGTCGCTCCACGCCCATTTGTAGACGCCCAGCTTCCAGTACGGCCCGTGCTCGTCGTTGAAGGCGGTGGCCATGTCCTCGTTGACGAGGCGCTTGCCGTCCCGCCACACCTCCATGCTGCCGCTGTCGTCGGTGTAGCCCCACTTGATCTTGAACTTCCAGTCGGTCCACTCGCCGACCGCGTCCTCCACCTTGCCCAGGTCGAAGGTCTCCTTGGAGTCATAGCGGCCGCTGCCGCCGCTGGGCGTGATGCGCGAGGCGTCGGCGTGCGTCTCCAGGACGAAGTGGCTTTCGCCGTCGCTCCACGGCCGGATCTGCAGGGCGGCGGCGGGGTTCTTCCAGGCCTCTCCGCTGTCGGGGAAGTCGTGCCACTGCATGAGGATTTCCGGCGTGGAATCCTCCTGCCAGCCCTCGGGGATGAGGATCTTGGCCTCGTATTCGTAGGTGTGGCCCAGCTTGGCGTTGGCGGTCTGCGACCCGGCGGCGGTGAACGCGGAATCGTCCATGCCGGCCGGCACGACCTCCGAACGCACGGAATCGTCGCTGCGCGACAGTTCGGATTTCAGCGCCGTGCGCCCGTCGACGCTTACGGTCGAAACCGGCTCGCCTTCGCGGATGAGGTTCAGGCCCGAGGTCAGCGGGTTGTCGAAAACGGCCTCGAAGAGGGTGCTCGCCATCGATTGCTCCTTGAATGGCTGCTTGAATGGAATGGCTGCCGGAACGGCGGTGCCGTCGGGGAAGCCCCGGCCACGGGCATGGCGGCGGCGGCGCGCGGCCGCGTGTCCGCCGTGCTGCGTGGGTGGGCGTCGTGGACGGGGCGTGGGCAAGAAGGGAAGACGTCGGTCTGCCCTGGTGAAGAAATACGAACGCTACGATGTCATTTGTCTGTCACTGCTTGCCAATAGATGCAGTGTTCTTCGCGGGCTGAGTCGTAGAACGTTGGAGTTTGTCGTAGCAAGGTTCGCGACGGTATAACCCATAGGGGGTTTGGTCAGATCAGAACCAACCTCATATCCCGTATTGCTATGTTTTGTCTGAAAATGCTCTTCTATGACTTGGGATTCGCCTGTGGGGACCCGGAGAGTGGCCGCGACAGGCATCGTCCGGACAGGGGGCGTCCCGGACGGCCATCCACTTTGGGTGGACTCGCTACCGTTGCTGCAGGGAGTAGGGCGAAGGGGGGTGGAGGGGCGCCCTTAAACCGGCACGGCGGCCAGCCAGGCGACCAGATCCTCGGCCACGTGGTCGATGTGCGACGCGGTGCCGACGCCGCCCTGATCCGGACGGGCCCAGTCGGCCTCGCTCTTCACCCACACCGTGGTCATGCCCAGCGCGTGCGCGGGCACCAGATTGCGGGCGATGTCCTCGACCATGCAGGCGGTGTGCGGCGCGATGGCGTGGCGGTCCAGCAACGCGCCATAGGGGCGCGGGTCGGGCTTGGGCACGTAGCCGGCCTCGACGATATCGAACACCACGTCGAAGTGGCGGGTGATGCCCAGCCGGTCGGTGACGTTGGCGGCGTGCCGGGCCGAGCCGTTGGTGTAGATCACCTTGCGCCCCGGCAGCCGTTCCAGCGCCCGGTCCAGCTCCGGCGAGGGCGCCACCGGCGTCACGTCGATGGCGTGCACGTAGTCGAGGAAGGGTACCGGGTCGACGTCGTGCTCCACCATCAGCCCGCGCAGCGTCGTCCCGTGGTCGCGGAAGAAGCGCTTCTGCATCGCCCGCGCCTCGTCGTACGGGATGCCGAAGTGGTCGGCGATGAACTCCCCGATGCGCCGGTCGACCTGCGCGAACAGGTTGCAGGAGGCGGGGTAGAGCGTGTTGTCGAGGTCGAAGATCCAGACCTCGATGTCGGGGAGCGGAGCGGCCATGGCCTGACAATGGGGCAGGGCCGGGAACCGGGCAAGGACGTTTCGCGTCGAACATGCCGGATTGCGCGAACTTTGGCGAAACGTTAGCATTTGTGGTATATCCAAGGGTCCATGCAGCCGCCGCGATTCCCCGTGCCAGCCACCGCATCCAAAGATTCCGCCGCCACCGATTTCGACACCGGGCCGCCCGGCGCGGTCACCGGCGCCTATCCGGGGCCGGCGCTACGCCTTGCCGCCGACCTGACGGTGGCGGAGGCGAACGCCGCCGCCCGCGAACTGGTGGAGGCCGACCCGCGCTGGCTCGACGACGTGCGGGCCTGGGTGGCGGCGTCCAGCGTGGCGCCGGGGCTGCGCTCCGTGCCGGTGCAGGCGCCGCGCGGCGCCATGGTGGTGGAATGGGCGGGCGTGCCGCTGCCCGGCGGCGCCACGCTGCTGCTGGGCCGTGACGCCACGCTGGAACGCCAGCTGCGCCAGACGCTGACCGAGTCGCGGCGGCGCTACAAGGATCTGGTCGAGGTCTCCAGCGACTTCGCCTGGGAAACCGGGCCGGACGGCCGGTTCGTCTTCGTCACGCCCAAGGGCGCGCTGGGCTACGCGCCCGAGTCGCTCGTCGGCCGCGACCCGCGCGACCTGACGGTGGAGGAATGGGACGATCTGCCGCTGCCCTTCGACACGCGCCGGCCGGTCGACCAGACGGAGCTGTGGCTGAAGCGCGCCGATGGCCTGCCGGCCTGCGTCGTTGCCTCCGCCCTGCCGTTGTACGCTCCGGGCGGCGATTGGGTCGGCGCGCGCGGCGTGTGCCGCGACGTGACGGAGACGGTGACCCGTTCGGCCGAGCTGGCCCGCGTCCGGAACCGCGAGAAGCTGCTGGCCCACATCGTCCACACCCTGCGCAACCGCCTGGACGCCGCCGAGGCGCTGGCGGTGGCGGCGGCCGAGACGGCGCGGGCGCTGGGCGCCGACGGCTGCCGCATCTACCGCGCGGCGGACGGCGGCGCCCTGACCCTGGCCACCGAGTTCGCCGCCGGCGGTCCGTCGGAGCTGGAGGACATGGACCTCGGCGCGCTGCTGGCGCAGGTCGCCGCGGTGGCCGACCCCGTGCCGGGCGTGCTGGGTCCGTTGCGCGTGCTGGCCTGCCGGACCGAGCACCAGCAGGCGCTGAACGGCGCCGTGCTGGTCTGGCGCGGCGACGACGCCGACCCCTGGGACGACGAGGACCGCCAGTTGATCGGCGGTGTCGCCGACCACATCGGCATCGCGCACGCCCACCTCGCCTACCAGGAGCGGCTGCGCCGCCTGTCGGAGCGCGACGGGCTGACCGGCCTGTTCAACCGCCGCACCTTCTTCGAACGGCTGGACGAGCAGCTGACCCGGCCGGACGCCGGCCCCTCGGCGCTGCTCTACGTCGACCTCGACAACTTCAAGGCGGTCAACGACCTGCACGGCCACCAGCAGGGCGACATGGTGCTGAAGGCCATCGGCACCCTGCTGACCACCGGCGTGCGTCCCGGCGACCTGCCGGGCCGCCTGGGCGGCGACGAGTTCGTGCTGTGGCTGGGCCGCACCGACGAGGAGCGCGCCAAGGTGGTGGCCGAGCGCCTGCTGGCCGGCATCCGCGAGCTGAGCCACCTGTCGGCCAGCCCGGAGAAGCCGCTGGGCCTGTCCATCGGCATCGCCGTCCACCGCCCCGGCCGCGGCGAGACGGTTCAGGAGTTGACCGACCGCGCCGACGCGGCCATGTACGCCGCCAAGGCGCGCGGCAAGGGCAACTTCGCCATCGCCCCAGAGCATATTGCCCCAGAGCACGTACCCGGTCCCGCAGGGGAGACGACTCCGTGACCCGTTCCGCCGACCCGGCCTCCCTCGACCCCAGCAACTTCGAAGCGGCCAAGGTGATGGTGCAGAGCGCCGACCCGGCCGTTCGCCGCCGCGTCGCCGAATCGCCGCACGTCCGGCCGGAGCTGCTGTACTTCCTGGCCCGCGACGCGGCCTCCGAGGTGCGCCAGGCCATCGCCACCAACGCCGGCACGCCGCGCCAGGCCGACCTGATGCTGGCCAAGGACGCCGAGGAGGCGGTGCGCGGCGCGCTCGCCCACAAGATCGCCAGCCTCGTCCCCGACCTCGCCGCCGACCAGCTCTCGCAGATCGAGCGGATGACGGTGGAATGCCTGGAGACGCTGGCCCGCGACCAGGGGACGGAGATCCGCGTCACGCTTGCCGAGGCGCTGAAGGACCTGCCCAACGCGCCGCACGCGGTGATCAACACGCTGGCCCGCGACGCCGAGCTGCAGGTCTGCGGCCCGGTGCTGCAGCACTCGCCCATCCTCACCGAGGAGGACCTGCTCGACATCATCCTGTCGGGCCCGGTGGCGGGGGCGCTGTCCTGCATCGCCGGCCGCAAGGAGGTGTCGGCCTCCGTCGCCGACGCCATCGCGCGCTCCGACGACGAGGCGGCGGTGACCGCGCTGCTCGGCAACGCGTCGGCGCAGATCCGCGAGGAGACGCTGGACCGCATCATCGACCAGGCCCCGGTGCACGAGCCCTGGCACGCCCCCCTGGTGCGCCGGCCCAAGCTGCCGGCGCGCGCCGCCGCGCGGCTGGCCAGCTTCGTCGCCGACAACCTGCTGAAGGTGCTGCAGGAGCGCACCGACCTCGACCCGGAGGCGGTGCGGCAGGTGGCCGAATCCGTGCGCACCCGTCTTGCCAAGGGCGGGACGGACGCGGCGCGCCCGCGCGGCGGACCCGTCGACCTGTGGGGCGACGAGGCGGCTGGCGAGGAGAAGCCGGTGGAGCGGCCGACCGACCGCGCCGCCCGGCTGAACAAGGAAGGCAAGCTCACCGAGAAGCTGCTGGAAGGCTCCCTGGCCGAGGGCGACCGCGCCTTCGTCATGGCCGGGCTGGCCGAGCTGGCCGGCGTGCCGCTGGGCACGGTGGACCGTATCGTCACCACCCACTCGCCGCGCGCGGTGACGGCGCTGGTGTGGCGGGCCGGGCTGACCATGCGCTTCGCCCGGCAGGTGCAGCTGCGCCTCGCCCAGATTCCGCCAAAGTCGGCGCTTAATGCTCGGGAAGGGGTCCTCTACCCGATGACCGACGACGAGATGCGCTGGCAGCTCGAATTCTTCGGCGTCGAGACCAAGTAAGGGGGATCCGGCAACGCGAGAGCCGCCGTGCGGGCGGTGGAGCCTCATGCGCATCCTTTCCCTGCTGCTGTTCCTCGTTCTCTTCGCCGCCCCCGCCGTCGCCGCCAACCCGCCCCCGGCCGATCCGGAGGAGCGCAAGGTCGCCGCCGTGTTCGAGCAGGCGCGAACCGCGCTCCAGCAGGGGCGGGGGGCGGCCGTCGTGCCGCTGCTCTCCCGCGCCACGGTCGACAAGCTGGAGGCGGTGCGCCGCGCCGCCAAGGCCGGCGACCGCGCCTCGCTGGAGCACCTCGGCCCCGGCGAGAAGTTCGCCGCCATGGGCCTGCGCCGCCACGTGCCGCCGGCCGAGCTGCGGCGCCTGGAACTGGCCAGCCTCGCCGACCACGCCGTCAGGCAGGGCTGGCTCGGCCCCAACATCATCAAGCAGAGCGCGCTCGGCCCCATGCGGGTGAAGGGCGACCGCGCCTCGGCGCTGCTGATGGTGGACAACAAGCCGGCGCTGGTGCCCGCCGACTTCGTGCGCGAGGCCGGCGGCTGGCGCATCGACCTGACCAGCGTGTTCAACTTCGGCGGCCAGATGCTGAAGGGCTTCGCCGCCATGTCCGGCAAGAGCGAGGAAGCCTACATCGGCGACCTGCTCGACAAGCTGGGCACGCAGGCGAAGGCGGGGCGGTAATTTTCTCCCTCCCCCGCCGGAGGCAGGGGAGGGGGCAAGAGCCAGCCGCGACCGATTGTCCTGGGTACACCGTCAGCGTCGCGGTGGTGGGTTGCAAGGAATCCAGAACTTGCGTTAGAGTCGGCGCGCACGCACTAAAATTGGTGCCGCTCCCACACAGGTGCCGCCGATGACCGCACCCGATGGCTTCCCGTTGGACGCGCTGGACCACCGGTCCGACGTGGAGCGGTTGGGCGTCGGCGCGTTCCCCGCGGCCACGCCCGCCACCGGCCGGTCCGGCCTGCACAGCGTCGCCTACACCGTTCCCTGCGGCCCCGCCCTGTATTCCGCGATCCTCGATCTGGCGGCGCGGCGCGGCGTTGCCGTGGTGGATCTCGTGTCCTCCGTCCTGCTGCTCACCGACCCGGCCCTGCGCGTCGCCGACCCCGGTGCCGGCGAATCGGCGTTGGAATTGCGGCTGCCGCCCGGGCTGGACGACCCGGCGATCCGCCGGGCGGTCGCCACGGCGCTGGCGCTGGCCGACCCGGCGGGCTGGCGGCTGGTCGCCGAGGCGGAGGTGGCGCGGCTGGAAGCGGCGGTCGAGACGCTGGAGTACCGCAACAAGGCGCTGGCCAACGCGCTGGAGCGGGTGTCCTTTCAGCCGCTGGACGGCGGGCTGAAGCAGGTGCGCGACGCGGCCTCGCTGTTCGGCTTCGTGAATGAGTGGTGCTTCGACGAGGACCGCGTGGTGCGCCGCTTTCGCGAACTGGCGCCCGTCTATCACCCGGACACCGGCGTGGTCGGCTGCCGCGAGCGCATGGCCCAGCTGATCGAGGCGCGCAACCTGCTGATCCGCCACGTGCGCACCGCCTACACCTCCGGGGAGTGGGTGGGGCGTCGGCGCTGACGCGCCGGACCGTTACGGCGCCAGACCCACCGTATCCACCGTCACCGTGCCGTCCAGAACGGCGCCTTCCAGGTCCGCCCCCGTCAGGTCCGCCCCCGTCAGGTCCGCCTCGCTCAGGTTGGCGCCGCGCAGGTCGGCGCCGGTCAGGATGGCGCCGGCGAAGTTCACCTTGCGCAGGTCGGCGTTGCGCAGGATGGCCATGCTCATGCGCGCGCGCTGAAGGTTGGCGCGCCAGACGTGGCCGCTCATGGTCTGGATGTGCACCGGGCCCAGCTGCGCGTCGGTCAGGTTGGCGTTCGACAGCGTGGCGCGCTCGAAGTTGATGCCGCGCAGGTCGGCCTTGGTGAAGTCCACCTTGCGCAGGTCGGACAGCGACAGGTCGGCGATGGCCAGCGTCGCCCCGGTCAGCGAGGCGCCGCGCAGCGTGATGCACTGCAGGATCGCCGCCGACAGGTTGATGCCGTCCAGCTTGCGCCCCGACAGGTCCAGCGCCGACAGGTCGGCGCGCTTGCCGTCCTTGCCGCCGCTGTCGATCCAGGCGAGGTGGGCCTGCAGGATGTCGCGCAGCTCGCGTTCCGGGTTGTCCAGCGTCTTGGCCAGCACGGCGCTGGACAGGTTGGGGGAGCGCAGCTGGCCGGCGTCCAGGATGGCGCCGATCAGGTTGGCGTTGGTGAAGTTGGTGCGGCCGATGGCGGCGCCGGTCAGCACCGCGCCGGACAGGCGGGCGCCGGACAAGTTGGCCTCCGACAGGTCGGCGTCGGTCAGGTCGCAGCCGGTCAGGTTGGTGTTGGTCAGGTTGGCGCGCTGGAACTTGGCGCCGCGCAGCACCGCGTCGGTCAGGTCGGCCTGCATGACGAAGGCGTTGGCCAGCTTGGCGCGCGACATGTCGGCGGCGCGCAGGGTGGCGGCCGTCAACTCCGCCGTGATGACCGACGAATCGAAGTTGTGTTCGCGCACCTCGCCGCTCTCGGTGTAGTGCAGCAGGGTGCCGTCGCGCAGGTCAACCTCGACCAGCACCGCCTCGCTCAGCACGGCGCCGCGCAGGCAGGCGCCGCGCAGGTCGGCCCGGCGCAGGTCCGCCTTCTCCAGGTTGGCCAGCCGCAGATCGGCGGCGTAGAGGTTGGCGTTCTGCAAATTGGCGCCGGTCAGGCGCGCGCTGAACAGCTTGGCGCCGGACAGGTCGGCGTCCGACAGATCGATGCCGGAAAGGTCGAGGTGCGACAGGTCGCGCATCTTCAGGCTGGCGCGCACGCCGCCCGGCTGGCTCTTCCGGAAGGCCTGGTGGCGCAGCAGGATGGCGTTGAGCTGACTCTGGGTCAGTTTCGTGCGCGGCGAACTGGACCCGAAGCCCTGCGACGAGGACATTCCCCGATCCTCTCTTGGTAAGGCACCACAGGTTGCCGCAAAGCGACGAAGAAACGGTTAACCGCCGCTAAGAATTGTCACAAATAGACATATATGCGCGAGCACGACCGCTGTCCATTGCACCTTTCGGCGGCGCCGCCCCCGCGGAAGGTCCGTGGCGGTAAGGCCATGCCCGGTTAGGCCGTGGCCGATTAAGGCTGTGGTTGACTCCGGCCCCCCGCCGTCCGTATGGTGCGCCCCCAGCTCTGACGAGCCCGAGGGTATCGCGTCTTCACGCGCCCCGCCAGTCCGCGAGTATCGCGCACTGGCGCGTTTGCGTTTGGCGGCACGGTGCCCAAAGCGCCCGGCGGAGCCCCGCTGAACCCGCCCCGCTAACCCCGCCCGCTAACCCCGCCCGCTAACCCCGAGGATCCCATGTTCGAAGGCTTGACCGGACGTTTGGGCGACATCTTCGACAAGCTGCGCCGCCGCGGCGCGCTGAGCGAGGAGGACGTCTCCGCCGCTCTGCGCGAGGTGCGCATCGCGCTGTTGGAGGCCGACGTCGCCCTGCCGGTGGTCAAGCAGTTCGTCAATCAGGTCA
>NZ_DASPMG010000254.1:0-43458 GCF_035627195.1 Azospirillum sp. | reverse complement strand
CGTCACAAACTCCAGACGCAGGGACATCTTCGACACCTCCTGGAATGGCATGGCCAAGCCCTCGCTAAGCTTCGTCCACGCCCATATGTGTCAATGATGTCCCCGAACACCTGTAAAGGATGTCTCCGGTCTATACAGCTGGCGCTCAACCCAACCTACGACAATCCCTACGCCGGCTGGATGAGGTTCCGGCGTGCCTGCTCCCCGAACACCTTTTCCACCAGGAAGTCCGGCAGTTCGTACTGCGGCAGGCAGAGGCTGGTCGAGCGGTTGTGCAGCACGTGCAGCGCCAGCCCGTGCGTGTCCGGGCGCGCGGTGAAGCGGAAGCGGTCGCGCGCCGCGCGGGCGAAGGGCGCGTCCTCCAGCGCCGGCAGGGGCGGGAAGGGGTTGGCCTGCCAGACGGACCGCCGGTAGGCGTAGCAGAAGCCGTACCCAAGCACGTTGTCGTCGCTGGCCGGCGCGTCCTCCACCACGAAGCTGCGCGAGCGGCGCGCCCAGCGGTAGTGCGGCCCGCCCCGCGCGCAGTCCCAATAGCCGAAGCAGCCGTGCACGGCGGTGTAGAGGAACCACGCCGACAGCTTGGCGAAGTCGTACCCCTCCTCCAGCCAGCCGACCAGTGTTTCCACATAGTCGGGGGCGTAGAAGTCGTCGTCGTCGAAATGGACGATGTACTCGCCCTTGGCGTGCTCGGCCAGAACGTTGCGCTTCTCGCCCACCGGCACGCGGCGGGAGGCGTGCAGGTAGGTCAGCCGGTCGCTGATCAGCGGGCGCAGCGTGGGCGAGGGCTCCGGACTGTCGTCGAAGACCAGCCACTCGACGTTAGGGTAGGTCTGGGCGGCGACGCAGGCGTGGCAGAGCTGGAGGAAGCCCTCGCGCAGGAAGGTGGGCGTGACGATGCTGACGAGCGGCCGGTCGGCCATGGGCGGTTTCCTCGGACGAAGCTTTCCGCGGGCATCCTAGCATAGCTCTTGACCCGGAGCGCGCACCCCGTCAGCTTCTGCCCCGCGCCTTCCGCGGATCCGGCGACGGTGATGAATCGACTCCAACGGTACCTCTTCCGCAACCTGCTGGTTGCGACGCTCTATTCCACGGCCGGCCTGACCGTCACCATCTGGCTCAGCCAGTCGTTGCGCCTGATCGAGATCGTCGTCGAGGCGGGCGCGCCCATGCGCCTGTTCCTGTGGCTGCTGCTGCTGACCGTGCCCACCTTCCTGGGCATCGTGCTGCCCATCGCGCTGGTGGGGGCGGTGCTGTTCACCTACAACAAGCTGACCATGGACAGCGAGATGGTGGTGATGCGCGCGGCCGGCGTCGGCCCCTTCGCGCTCGCCAAGCCGGCACTGGTCCTGGCGGGTACGGTGGCGGCGATCGTCTTCGTGCTGAACCTGTGGCTGACCCCGGCCGCGCACCGCGAGCTGGTGCGCATGGAATACGCCGTGCGCACCGACTATTCGCAGCTCTTCCTGCGCGAGGGCGTGTTCAACGAGGTGTCGGAGAAGCTCAGCGTCTACGTGCGCGAACGCGACTCCGAGGGCAACTTCCACGGCATCCTTATCCATGACTCCCGCGACCAGGAGAAGCCCGTCACCATCATGGGCGAACGCGCGGTGCTGGTGACCGGTGACGCCGGGGCGCGCTTCGTCGTCTACAACGGCGACCGGCAGGAGTTCACGCGCAAGACCAGCCAGCTGGCAGAGTTGTTCTTCGACCGCTACGCCGTCGACCTGAAGGTGCTGTCCAACAGCGGCGGCGAGCGCTGGCCGGACGCGCGCGAGCGTTCAACGGCCGAACTGTTCAACCCGCCGCCCGAGGTGCGCGGGAACGAGCGCATGATCCAGCAGATGATCGCCGAGTTGCACCACCGCTTCACCTCGCCGCTGCTGGCCGTGGCCTTCACCATGGTGGCGCTGGCCAGCCTGCTGTCGGGTGAGTTCAACCGCCGCGGCCAGACCGCGAGGGTCACCACGGCGGTGCTGCTGGTCGTCCTGCTGGAGGCGGCGATGCTGGGCCTGACCAGCCTGTCGGGCAAGAAGGTGACGTTCGTGCCGCTGATGTACGCGCTGCCGGTGCTGGTGCTGATCCCGGCCGGCTGGGTGCTGGGGCAGGGATTGCGGCGAGGGCGCCACCGGCCGGCGGCGCCGCACGGGGCGGCGGGCTGAAGGGCGGCGGAGTGCGGATTCTCTTCATCACGTCGAACCGCATCGGTGACGCGGTGCTGTCCACCGGGCTGCTCGCCCACCTCGTGGACGCCCACCCGGATGCCCGATTCACGGTGGCCTGCGGGCCGATCGCCGTGCCCCTGTTCCGAGCCGTGCCGCGCCTCGACCGGCTGATCCCGCTGGCCAAGCGCTCGCTGGCCCGGCACTGGATCAGGCTGTGGGCGGAGTGCGTTGGCGTGCGTTGGGACCTTGTGGTGGACCTGCGCAACTCCGCCGTGGGGCGGCTGGTGTGGAGTCGTCGGGCGGCGTTCCACCGGCGCGTGCCCGGCGTGCACAAGGTGACGGAGATCGGCGCCGTGCTGGGCCTGGACCCGCCGCCAGCCCCGCGCCTGTGGATCGATGAGGCCGCGCGCGCCGCGGCCGACCGGCTGCTGCCGACGGGCGTGCCGTTCCTGGCCATCGGCCCGACCGCCAACTGGACCGGGAAGGAGTGGCCGGCCGACCGCTTCGCCGAACTGGCGCGGCGCCTGACCGCGCCGCAAGGGCCGCTGGCCGGCGCCAGGGTGGCCGTGCTGGCGGCGGGATCGGAGGTGGAGCGCGCGCGGCCGGTGCTGGCGGCGCTGGGCGAGGCCGCCATCGACCTGACCGGCCGCACCGACCCGCTGGCGGCGGCCGCCTGCCTGGAGCGCGCGGCGCTGTACGTCGGAAACGACTCCGGGCTCATGCACATCGCGGCGGCGGTCGGCACGCCGACGCTGGGCCTGTTCGGGCCGGGCTACCCGGAGATGTACGCGCCCTGGGGGCCACGCGCGCGGGCGGTGACCGGCACGGTGCCGCGCGACGAGCTGCTGCGCCGCATGGAGGCCGGGTCCCAGCAGGGGCTGATGGACGGCATTTCGGTGGACGCCGCGACGATCGCCGCGCAGGAAATGTTGAGCACGTTTGCTTTTTGGTCAGACTCTTGTGATGAAGTCGGGATGCGCGCCGGGAACCCGGCGGCGGCCGGCCCGTCGCGTTGACAAGACGGTACGGATCACGGACAATCGCAGTTCGCTGGCCGGTGGCGCCGGCGGTATCGACCGCGCCACGCTGGCACGAGGATTTGGAATGAAGCCGACACCGAAATACGCAAGCCGACCGGCCTCGGACGATCCCCGTGACGTGGAGGCCTGGGCGCTGGCCGAGGCGGCGCGCCGCCTCATCGACGCTGGCCACAACGCCGACAAAAACCCGGAAGCGCTGCAGGCAGCGCTGCAGCTCAATCAACGCCTGTGGACGATCTTTCAGGCGGCGATGACCGAGGACGACTGCCCCCATCCGCACGAGTTGCGCACCAACATCGCGGCGCTGTCGCTGATGGTCGACCGCGAGACGATGGCCCGCTTGGCCGACCTCGACGGCACCAAGCTGGACGTCCTGGTGAACATCAACCGCAACGTTGCCGGCGGCCTGCTGGCGCAGAAGGAGAACGGCGCCGCGGCCGCCATCCAGGCGACGCAGCCCTCGGTGGCCACCGCCCCCGCACCGCCCCCGCAGGCGCCGCGCCCGGCGGCCCCGGCCACGCCGGAAGCCACGCCGGTCTCGCGGGAATCGCTGCGCATCTCGATCTGAGCGGCGGATTCCAGGACACGCGAGAAGGCGCGCCGGGACGACCGGCGCGCCTTCTCTTTTGGGGACTTGTCGGGCCGCGCAGCGCGGCCCAACACCCCCTTACGCAATGTAGTTGATCAGCGACATCTTCTGCGTCTGGCCAGCCACGGTGTAGGCGGCCTCCAGCGCGTTCATGCTGGCGCGCAGGCGGGCGGCGACCTCGGTCTGGTCGATGCCTTCGATGGACGCGATGCGCTCGGTCACCGTCGCCATCGCGTCCTTGTGGGAATCCAGGCTCTGCTGCATGGTCGCCATGTCGGAGGCGACCCCGGCGTGGACGTTGCGCATCATGTCCTTCGCCTGCGACATCAGTTCGCGTGACTTGGTGACATACTCCTCCCACTTGCCGGGGTTGGTGGAGGCGACACGCGCCATGCGGAAGGCTTCGACCAGCGTCTGGAACGCCGGGTCGGTGCTGACTACACCGTAGTCGAGGCCGAGCCCGTCGTCGGCCGTGACCTTCGACTTCTCCCACGCCTTGGCGTTCGTCTTCTTGGTCAGGAATTCGGTATCGTAGAAGGGCAGGTTGGGTGGCCCCTGGTAGGGAACGTCGGTGAGCGCGTTGGCCTCCGGCGGCAGGGTGGAGACGGTCACGCTGTTGTTGACCGAGCTGTCGATCACGCGGGCCGAGCTATTGAACAGCGTGGTGTAGTTCGGGTGCGCCGTCGACAGCGTGTTGGTCGAGGTCAGTGTCAGGATCCCGCCTGAATTGCTCAGAGTCACCGGTGGCGTCGGCGTCTGAGTGTTGAACTGCGTCTGCAGCTTGGCCGCCACCGCAGTCACGGTGTTGGTGCCGCCGGCGAAGTCAGCCGCGGTGACCGTGTACTTGTAGGTGTACTTCTGATAGGGCGGCAGGTCCTTCGGCTCGTTCGGGTACTGATTGTAGTATTTCTGGTTGTAGGGGTCGTCGGGGTCGCCGACCTCCACCGAGAATTCGAATGTATCGCCGATGTCGACGTTGACGCCGTTCAACGTGATCCGGTCGATCTGCGGCTGTGCCGGCGTTGGCGGAATCGGGGGTATCGCCAGTGGGTCGCCCGGCCTCGGACCTGCGTCCTGAGCCCGGACCGGCACGTTGACGGTGTTGTCCACGGTGGCGCCGTTCACCACGCGGGCCGAGATGTCGAAGGGCTTGCCCTGCTCGTTGGCGATGGCGTGGATCATGCCGTTCGCCGTCGTCACCGTCATCGGCAAGGCCGGGGTGGCGCTGGCGTTGATGTGCTTGGTCAGCGTCTGCGCGACGAAGGTGACCGTGTTCCTCATCGCCGGCGACAGCGGGCTCGCCACGGTCGTCGTCGTCGTCGTGACGCCGTCGTTGACGGTGACGTCGTGGGTCGCGCCGTTGTCCGTGTAGGTGGTGAGCACCCCGTTGGCGCGGAGCTGGTAGGAATTGCCGGACAGCGCCTGATAGCTGAAGGTCTGCCCGGCGATCGAAACCTCGAAATAGTCTTCGGTGTTGGTGTTGTAGCCGTTGAGGGTGACGACGCTGTGCTGCTTGGTGGCCAGCAGATCGCCGACCGGTTCGGTGCCGAAGCGCGAGCCGGAGAACAGGAAGCGGTCGCCGAAGCGCTCGTTCAGGAGCTGGCGCACGCTGGTCAGGGCACCCTCGACGCGGTCGCGCATCTGGTCGGCGTTCGGCCAGGTCACGGTGAAGCGCGAGTTGCCCGACGCTTCCAGCTTGTCGAAGGAGAGGTTGAGGACCGCGCCGGCGCCGGGGCCGCCGGAAATCTCGAAGTTGTAGCCGCCGTCCTGGGTCGGCGGGACGGTCTTCAGGTTGATCGTGCGCATGGTGCGCCCGCCCAGCCCGTCGGTCACCGTGATGTCGTAGCTGCCGTTCATGCCGGTCGCCGAGGGGATGGCGGTCACCGTGTACTGCGCGCCGACCGTGAACTTGGAGATGTCCTGGTTGACGCGAAGCTGCATGCCGTTGGCGTTGTCGTTGTAGGGCGAGGTGACGCTCGCCGGGCCGGGCTGGAAGGGCATCAGGTTGGAGCTCTGCCAGTCGCCGGCGAGCTTCTCCAGCTGCGTCATCGCCACGTCCGTCGCCTTCACGCGGGGCAGGGCGGTGTCGATGCTCTGGACGTAGTTGGTCCGCTTCACCAGCTCGGCGCGCAGGTCGAGGAGCTTCTGCGTCTCCGGCCCGTACGCCGCGAGGTCCACCGACTTCTTGCCGGTGGTCATCTGGCGCGACAACTCGTCCACACTGTTCTGGCCTGCCGACAGGTTGCGGACCAGACCGAGATAGCGGGCATAATTGCCCATTTGTGTGATCGTGCTCATGAGACGATGCGCTCCAACGCGTCAAACATGCTGTTCGTCACTTGCATGACTCGTGCCGAAGCGGCGTACGATGTTTGAAGCTGTTGGAGCTGGGCGATTTCCTCGTCGATGTTGACGCCCGTCTGGCCCTGGTAGCGCTCGACCAGCTGGTCTTTCGCCTCCTTGTCGAAGGTGTGCCGGTCGGCCACCGTCTTGGACGCCTGCATCAGCTGGCCGGTGATGGCGTGCGCCATGCCGCTGTAGGAGGTGTCGGTCGCCGTGAGACCGTCGGCGGTCAACGTGCGGCCAACGGCGTTCATCGCCACGACCACGCTTTTGGTGGCGGAATCCTTGAGTTTCAGCTCTCCCGTCAGGAGCCGTTCGTTCACCCCGATGGTGAAGCGGTCGGTGCCCGTGAAGAACTGCGCGTTCAGCTCGCCCTCCGCCACGGGCTGCGCGCTGTTGTAGGCGTCGGCGAAGCTGGTCGCCTCGCCGTCCTTGGTCTTGGCCACGAACATGCCGGCGTAGGCGTCGAGCTGCGAGCGCAGCTTGCGGATCACCTCGGTGGCGGGGTCGGCGCTGGCGGGCGTGGGCGGGTCGGTCAGCGAGCCGTCCTTGCGCATGTTGTACAAGGCGCCCAGCTTGCCCTGCTGGAGGTGGTCGGTGATGTCGTAGCGATTGTTGCCGACCGTCAGGTTGATTTTGCCGCCGTCGAAGGTAAGATTTGCCGGCTCGGCGTCGACCAGGGCAAAACCGGACGAGGTGAACAGGGCGACGCGGCCGTCCGGCCGCTCCACCCGGCGCACGCCGACGTATTCCGAGATCTTCTGGATCAGCGCGTCGCGCTTGTCGGCCGCCTCGTTCGCCGCGTCGCCGTAGCTGCGCAGCGAGACGATGTCGTCGTTGATGCGGTCGACCTGCGCCAGCATGTCGTTCACGTCCTTGAGCGACGTGCCGAGGTCCTGCTTCATCTCGCGGTCGAGCGCCTCCACCCCCTCCGACACGCGACGGATCTCGCGCGCGAAGATGTTGGCGGACTGGACGAGCTGGTGCTTGGCCACCTCATCCTCGGGTGAGGTTTCCAGCGTCCGCCAGGCGGCGGCGAAATTGTCGGCGTAGGTGTCGAGCAGCGGCTTGCCGCTGGTCGTGCGGAAGACGTCGCCGAGCTTGGTCATGTACTCGCTTCGCACGGCCGAGGCGCCTTCGCGGGCGATCAGGTCCTCGACCTGCCCGCGCAGGCCAGCGTCCATTTCGCGGCGGTACTCGGCCGTGACGACGAAGCCGCTGCGGTCGACCATCTGCTGCAGCGTGTGCCGCGTGCGGTTGGGGTCGTTGGCGCGGGCGACGTTGTCCGAGACCACCTTCACGTTGGCCTGGATCGTGCGCAGACTGGCGGTCGCGCTGCTCAGGGCGTCGAAGAGGGACATGGCCGGGGACCTTTCGCGGATTGGTGGCCGGGTCGGCGGTCACGCCGCCCGGCCGCTCAGGGGCCTGTGGCGCTTAGCGCTTCAGGCCGAGCACTTCCTGGAGCATCTCGTCCGAGGTCGTGACGATCTTGGTGTTGGCGGAGTAGGTGCGCTGAGTGACGATCAGCTTGGTGAACTCGTCGGCGATGTCGACGTTCGAGCCTTCCACGCTGTTGGCGATGATCGCACCGGCACCGTTGGTCTCGGGATCGTTGAAGTTCGGCTTGCCGGCCTCTTCGGTCTCGATGAACACGCCGCCCGCGTCACGCTGCAGGGCGTTGGGGTTGTTGAAGGTGACCACGGGCACCCGGGCGATGACCTTGCTTCGTCCGTTGTCGAAGTTGACCACCACGTCGCCGTGATCCTTGAAGACCACGTCCTTGAACTGTCCTCGTGGCGCGCCGTCCTGGATCAGCGTGTTCACGCTCATCTCTTCGCCGGCGTACTGTGTCAGGCCGCCCGGTTTCTGGAACTGGCCCATGTTCAGCTTGATGGTCTGCGGGCCGAAGCCGTAGTTCACGACGAAGGTGATCGTCGCGTCCTGTCCGGCCGACTGGGTGGCCGCGCTGACCGCCGTGCCCGTTCCGACGAGCGCCGTGCTGAGCCCGGTCAGCGTGCCCACCGTTTCCGGCGAGGTGCCGAACGTCAGGCCAATGTGCGCCGGTGTCTGGCCGGTCACGCAGGTCTGCTGCAACGAGAATTGGTCGGCGGCATCGCCGTCCGGCGTTTTCGATATGATGGTGATGACGCCGCCCTGGGCGGTGGCCGTCACTGGCAGCGAGGTGTTCTGGTTGATCTTGTTGGCCAGCGCCGCCGTGATGTCCTCCATCGTCATTTCCTTGCCGGTGGTTGAATAGGTCACCGGTGTGCCGTTGACGGAAAGCGAGTACATCGTGCCGATGTCGCCCGGCGTGCCCGTCAGCGTGACGGTGCGCTGCTGGCGCACGCCCGCGACGTTGGCCACCGAGAAGGCGCCGGTCAGCGTGTTGGAGGCGGTCGAGGAGTTGGAGACGCCGGCGCTCGTCGCGTCGATGGCTGTGTTGGCGCTGTTGTGCTGGATGGACAAGACGCCGCCGGTGTTCGTGGCCGTCACACCGATGTTCAGCGAGTTGATCTTGTTCGCAAGATCCTGCACCACACCGGTGATGTTGGAATAGGTCGAATAGTTCAACGCTGTCACCGTCACCGAGACGGTCTGGTCCGAGCCACCCGAGCCCGAGGTGTCGACACGGATCCGAAAGGTGTCGCCGATGTCGATCTGCGACTGTGGGAAGGTGAACTTCTGGATCTGGCCCGCGACGGTGGTCGGGGCGGTCGAGGTCGGGCCGGTCACCGTGTTGTTGGTCGGTGCCGTGCCGTCCACCTGCTGGCTCACCTTGAAGGGCGTGCCAGGGTTGGCGGCGATGAGGCGGATGATGTTGCCGTTCACCGTCTGCGCCCGCACAGGTGCCGCGGGGGAGGCCGAGTTGATGGCGTTGGCCAGCGCGCCGGCCATGCCGGTGAAGGTGCCGAGCGAGGCGACGTTGTCCGACGTCACCTTGACGCTGTAGGTGGATCCGTCGATGTTGACGCTGTAAGTCTCGCCGATGCGAATGTTGGCTTGGCCGTTTGTGGACTGGCCCGACACGGTGATGGCGTTGACCTGCGCGATCGGCGTGACGCCGGCGATGTTCTGGCCGAAGGAGACGGTGGCCGGATAGCCGGCGAAGGTGCCGTCCACCGGCTTGCTGCTCGACCCCGGCGCGTCGACGGTGAGGCGCCAGTTGTTGGCGCCCTGCTGGCGCCAGTTCATGTTGATGGTGCGCGGGTTGCCCTGCGTGTCGAAGATCTGAACGCTCGACGGCGGGATGGATTCACCCTTGGCCGGGGTGGCCGGGAGGTTGGCCGAAAGGTCGATGCTGGACGTCGATACCGGCTTGTCGATCAGGGTGTTGACCTGGATCGGCGACAGCTTGTCCTTCTGCAGCGTGCCGCTGACCGGATCGACTGCCCAGCCGTTCAGCGCGTAGCCGGCGCTGTTCACCAAGTAGCGGTTCTTGTCCAGCTCGAAGTCGCCCATGCGCGTGTAGAAGGTGCTGGAGGCGCTGACGGTGCCGGTCTGCGTCTGCACTTGGCCGTTGCTGCCGGTCCCCAGCTTGCTGACGCTGAAGAAGCCCTGGCCCTGGATGCCGATGTTCGTCGGGCTTTGCACCTGCGAGAGGTTGCCCTGGATATTGTTCATGAACACCGGCTGCGCGGTGACGCCGCCAGGTGCATGCAACCGGTCGCTCGACTGCAGGACCAGCGTCTCGAACGCGGTGTTCACCCGCTTGTAGCCGAGGGTCGACGCGTTCGCGATGTTGTCCGAGATGTGGCCGAGCGCGCGCGACTGGGCGTTCAGGCCGAGGACGGCGGTTGTCATCGAACCGAAGATGCTCATGGCCGCGGATCTCCACGCTGAAGGGCAAAACGAATTGCCTTTCTCAAAGCAAACCCGATGCCAACTTCGGCCACAGCCTTAAGCGCTTGATTTTCATGGGGTCCCGCACCCTGGGGGACGGTGCCGCGCCGGTTTTTGCCGGGGGTGGGGAAGTTTTGCCTAGTGCGACTCGCCCGCCGGTTCGGGACGGGCGGCGCGTTCTTGCCGGGCGGCCACGGCGCGCAGGACGGCGGCGGTCGTCGCCGTGACCGTGCCCCAGTCGCCCGGCCGCGACTGGCGGAACAGGCGCAGCGACGGGTACCAGGGGCTGTCCGCGCGGTCGAGCAGCCAGCGCCAGTCCGGCGCGTAGGCCAGCAGCGCCCAGCACGGCACGCCCAGCGCCCCGGCGAGGTGCACGACCGCCGTGTCCACCGCGATGACGAGGTCGAGGTTGACCAGCAGCGCCGCGGTGTCGGCGAAGTCGCGTACCTCGCCCATCACGTCCTCCACCGCGGCGCCGCCGGGCAGGGAGGGCAGGGTGGCGCGAGCATCGCCCGTCTGCAGGCTGAAGAAGCGTACGCCGGGCACCGCCAGCAGCGGCGCCAGATGGCGGACCGGCAGGGAGCGGTTGCGGTCGTTGCGGTGCCGCGGGTTGCCGGCCCACACCAGCCCGACGCGCAGTCCCGGTGCACCGTCCAGCCGACGGCGCCAGCGCTCGGCGTCCTCCTCGGCGGGGCGCAGGTAGGGCACGGCGGCGGGGATTGTCGCCAGCGTCGTACCGAAGGCGCGCGGCAGGCTCATCAGCGGGCAGTGATGGTCGGTGCGCGGCGGCGTCTCGGCGCGGGCGACGACCCGCACGTCCGGCGCCAGCGTCGCCAGCAGCCGCACCAGCAGGGGATGCACCTCCAGGATCACCCTGCCGCCGCGTTCCGCCACCAGCGGGGCGTAGCGGGCGAACTGGATGGTGTCGCCGAAGCCCTGTTCGGCGTGCAGCAGGATGCTGGCGCCTTCCAGCGGCTCGCCCGCCCAGACCGGACCGGGCAAGCGCTGCCAGCGCCACTCGAACTCGGCCAAGCCACCGGCGAGGTCACCTTGCAGCAGCCGGCTGACCGCCAGCGCCAGATGCGCGTCGGCGTCGGCGGGCCGGCGTGCCAGGACGGCGCGGAAGCAGATTTCGGCGTCACCGAAGCGGCGCAGGTCGCGCAACGCCATGCCGAGGTTGACGAGCGTCTCCGTCTGCTCGGGCCGCAGCCGATGGGCACGCCACAGCCACACGGCCGCCGCGGCGCATTCGCCGAGCGCCACCTGCGCGGCGCCCAGGTTGGCGGCAGCGTCGGCAAGGCCTGGGTCGCTCAGCAGAGCCCGGCGCGCCTCGGCCACCGCCTCGTCATGCAGTGCCAGCGCGCGCAGGGCGCCGGCGCGTTGGGAACGCGACGCGGCATCGTCCGGATCAAGGCGGACGGCGCGGCCGAGCAGCAGGGCGGCACGCGGTGGCACGCCGCGCTGGCCTTCCAGCACGCCCAGCAGGTGCAGCGCCTGTTGCACCGCCGGTTCCGCCGCGAGGACGAGCCGGTACAGCCGCTCCGCTTCGCCCAGGCGGCCGGCGACATGATGGTTGACGGCGGCGTCGAGAACTTCCACGAGTGTCGCCATCCGCCCTGTCTACACCGCGCCCCGGCGCGAAGCGAGGAGAACCATGGACGACGAGCGGTTGCCGACCGAGCTGTGGGTGATGGCGCACGTCCGCGCCGCCGACGCCCAGGGTGTGCCGATGACGGTGATGCGCAAGGGCGACCGATCGCGCGGCACCGTGCTGCTGAAGATCAACCAGCTGGACGGCCGCTTTGCCGTGCTCTCCCAGGTGCGGCGGGACGAGCGGCTGGTGTGGTCGCGCGCCACCGGCGTCGACCCGGTGGACGAGGCGGCGGCCGACGCCTACATCACCCGCCAGATCAAATACGATCCCGACCTGTGGGTGGTCGAGGTCGAGGACCGCCAGGGCCGTCCCTGGTTCGAAGGCAAGGTGGTGTAGGGCGTTCCCGGCGCGCCGGTCAGGATTTTTGACATTTGTCCGGTGCGCAACGAACGGTTGGGCGCTATCGTACGAACGAACGGCGTTGGCCGCACTGCCGAAGAGGTCGTTCGTGATCGGGCGCGTCGCACCGTACTGCATCGCCGCGGCGCTGTCGCTGGCGGCAGCCGGCGCCTTCCTGGCGCTGGACGGACTCGTGCGGCGCGGGCACGAGCAGGCTGCGTACGGCGAGATCCAGAACCGGCTGGGCGTCGTCCGCTCGCACCTGGAGGGGACGCTCAACACCTCGCTGCTGGCGTCGCGGGGCATCGCCGCCTTTTTGCAGATGCGCGGCGACATCGACGCCCGGCTGTTCGGGCACCTCGCCGAGCAGCTGCTGCACGACCAGCGCCACATCCGCAACATCGGCCTGGTGCGCGACACGCGCATCATGATGGCCTATCCGGAGCAGTCGGTGATCGGCACCGACCTGCGGAACTTCCCGGTGCAGTGGGACGCCTCGTTGCGGGCCATCGAGGCGCGCGGACCGATCGTCACCGGCCCGACGCCGCTGGCCCAGGGCGGGCTGGGCATCATCGGCCGGGTGCCGGTGTTCGGCCGCGCCTCCACCGGCGACGGCGACCGCTACATCGCGCAGATCTCCATGGCGATCGATGTGCAGGGCTTGCTCGACGCGTCCGGCGTGACGCCGGAGGCGCTGCCCATGGAACTGGCGATCCGCGGCTTCGACGCCGCCGGGACCGCGCTGCCCGCGTTTGTCGGCCCGCAGGCCCTGTTCGACAGCACGGCGGTGCGCACGGAGGTGATCTTCCCGGGTGGCCGGTGGGAGATGGCGGCCGTGCCGAAGGGCGGTTGGAACGGCATGGCCGAGGGCGTGCAGGTTCAGCGGGCGCTGGGCCTGTCCGTTCTGACGCTGCTGTGGGCGGCGCTGTTCTACGGCGCGCGCCGGGCGAGCGCGCTGCGCGACCTCAACGCCACGCTGGAGCGCAAGGTGGAGGAACGGACGCGCGCCTTGGCCGCCACCACTGCCGACTTGCTGGCCGCCAAGGAAGCCGCCGAGAGCGCCAACAAGGCCAAGTCGATGTTCCTGGCGCACATGAGCCACGAATTGCGCACGCCGCTGAACGCCATCATCGGCTATGCCGACGCCATGCGCCTGGGCCTGCTGGGCGAACGGCTGTCGGACTACAGCAACGCCCGGCTGGCCGACATCAGCAAGTCCGGCCAATACCTGCACGAGTTGATCGACGAGATCCTCGACCTGGCCAAGGTAGAGGCCGGCAAGCTCGACCTGGAGGAGGCGGTGGGGACGCTGGACGAGCTGGTGGAGGAGGCGCTGGCGGTGGCGGAGGCGCAGCCGGCCGCCGGCGGCGTGCGCATCGTCCCCGAACTGCCGGCGGGGCTTCCACCCTTGCGTCTGGACCGCCGCCGCGTGCGTCAGGTGCTGCTGAACCTGCTGGCGAACGCGGTGAAGTTCACGCCGGCCGGCGGGCGCATCACCATCGCCGCGCGGATGGAGGAGGACGGCCGCCTCGCCGTCACTGTTGCCGACACGGGAATCGGCATCGCCGCCGAGGATATCCCGATGATCCTGGAGCCGTTCGGGCAGGTGCGCAGCGCCTTCCAGCGTGACCATGGCGGTACCGGCCTGGGCCTGCCGCTGTCGCGGCGGCTTATCGAGGCGCACGGCGGCACACTGGAGATCGACAGCGCGCCCGGTGAAGGGACGCGCGTCACCCTGCGCTTCCCGGCCGAACGGATCCTGTCACCGCTCGCTGGGAAGGATGTGAGCCTGACGGCCGAATCGGGACGCTGACGGGCAGCGTCCTCAGCGCGGCGTGATCGGGCGGATGGGGCGCCGCTCAACGATGGGTGCCGGTCGGTTGCCGTACAGGCCGCCGCTGCCGGTGCGCGGACCCGAGGACGAGCGCGGGCCGGACGGCGGGCCGTCGAGCGAGGCCGAGAACGGCCGCAGTTCGAAGATCCGCTTCTCCTCGGGCAGGCTTTCGGCCAGCACGATCACGGAGTTGAGCGACAGCTTCCCTTCGGCGCCGGGGCCGCGGAAGGGCTGCAGGCGGCCGGCCTGCAGGTGGGCTTGCACCTCGTCCTCGGTGCACAGGAGCCACCGTGCGGCCTCGGCGGTGCTGACGGGCTGGTCACGCATGATCATGTCTTTCCACTGACTGCCGGTCACTATGGCGTCTTGGCGGCGTCGCAACAAGCGAAAGCCGCGCTTCACCGCCTCCGCCCACGCTTGTCAGGCGTGCGCCGTCGTCCGATACTGCCGGTCCTACCAAAGTATGGGCAAATACGGGGCAGACATGTCCTACCGCGTCCTGGTTGCGGACGACCATCCCCTGATGCGCACGGCCCTGCGGCAGACCATCGCCCAGGCGCTGGGCGACGCCGAGGTGCCGGAGGCCGCCCGGTTCGAGCAGATCGGCCCGGCGATCGAGCGTTCGGAGGGCATCGACCTGATCGTCCTGGACCTGCACATGCCGGGCATGAACGGCTTCATCGGGCTGATGATGCTGCGCTCCGAACACCCGGCGATTCCCGTTCTGGTGGTCTCGGCGTCCGAGGACCACGCGACGATCCAGCGCGCCATCGATTGCGGCGCGTCGGGCTTCGTGCCGAAGTCGGCGCCCAACACGGAGATCGGCGACGCGATTCGCGCCGTGCTGGACGGCGAGATCTGGATGCCGGCCATCGAGGATGTGGTCGACTCCGGCGACGCGCTGCCGGCCCAGCGCATCGCCGGCATGACGCCCAAGGAACTGCGTGTGCTGGCGGGCATCGCCGAGGGCAAGCTGAACAAACAGATCGCCTATGAGATGAACATCGCCGAGAAGACGGTGAAGGCGCACGTTACCACGATCCTGCGCAAGCTGGGCGTGCTGAGCCGCACCCAGGCCGCGGTGATCGCCAGCCAGCTGGCGCTCGCCCCCCCGCCGGTGGAGTGATCACCCCGCGTTCCGCCGCCCCTCGGCCAGCAACTGGCCCACCAGCGCGCGCAACGCGCCCGGCCGCACCGGCTTGTAGAGCAGTTGGAAGCCCGCCTCCTCGGCCGCCGCGCGGACGGCGGTGCTGCGGTCGGCGGTGATCAGGGCGGTCGGCACCGCCGTGCCGAAGGCCTTGTGCAGCATCGCCAACGCCTCCAGCCCGGTCAGGCCGCGGCCGAGGTGGTAGTCGGACAGGATCAGGTCGGGCACGCGGCCGTCCAGCGCGGCCAGGGCTTGGTCCACCGTGGCGCCGGTGACGACGCGACACGACCAGCCGGACAGCAGGTGCTCCATGGCCTGGGCGATGGCCGCCTCGTTCTCGATGCACAGCACCAGCGCCCCCTGGAAGTCGCGCGCCCGGCCGCGGGCGGGGAGCGTGCGCACGGTGGCCGGCTCCGCCGTCAGCGGCACCAGCACGGCGAAGCCGCTGCCCTTGCCGACCTCCGAACGCACGGTGACCGTGTGGCCCAGCATGCCGGCCAGACGCTCGACGATGGCGAGGCCGAGGCCCAGGCCACGGCCGCGGTCGTCCACGCCCTGGTCGATCTGGCGGAACTCGACGAAGATCTCCTTGCGCTTGTCCTCGGGGATGCCGGGGCCGGTGTCCCACACCTCGATGGACAGGAAGGCGCCGCGCCGCCGACAGCCGAACAGCACCTTGCCCTGGGCGGTGTAGCGCACGGCGTTGGACAGGAAATTCTGCAGGATGCGGCGCAGCAGGTTGGGGTCGCTGCGAACCACGGCGTCGCAGCCGACGGTGCGCAGCTCCAGCCCGTGCTGGCTGGCCATCACGGTGAACTCGGCGCCGAGCGGCTTCAGCAGCTCGTCGATGCGCATGGCCACCGGGTTCGGCCGCACCACGCCGCTGTCCAGCTTGGAGACGTCCAGCAGGTCGCCCAGGATGTGCTCGACCGAGCGGAGCGAGGCGTCGATCTGCGCCACGGCCGGGTCGCCGGCCCGTTCGCCCAGCGCCGACAGGAACAGGCGCGCGGCGTGCAGCGGCTGCAGCAGGTCGTGGCTGGCGGCGGCCAGGAAGCGCGTCTTGCCCTGGTTGGCGCGTTCGGCCTCCGCCTTCGCTTCCGACAGCGCGTGGGTGCGTTCGGCGATCTTGCGTTCCAGGCCTTCGTTGGCTTCGCGCAGCGCGGCGGCGGCGCGGTGGCGCTCGGTCACGTCGGTGTAGACGGCGACGAAGCCGCCGTCGGGCATGGGGTTGGTGGCGATCTCCAGCACGGTGCCGTCGGGGCGTTCGCGCGTGTAGACGTCCGGCATGCCGCGCCGGCGCGGGTCGGAGCGGCGGGAGAGCAGCGTTTCGATCTCGCCGTTCTGGCCGTACTCGCCGCGCTCGTCGATGATGCGGACGATCTCGCGCAGGCTGGTGCCGACCTGGACCGAGCTGTCGGGCAGGTCCAGCAACTCCAGGAAGCGGCGGTTCCAGATGGCGATGCGGAAGTCCGGGTCGAACACGCCGATGCCCTGGCGGACGTTCTCCAGCGTGGCGTGCAGCAGCTCGTGCTGCTTGAGGATGGCGCGCGACGCCTCGTCGATGATCAAGCGCGCGTCGGTGCGCGACAGGCGGCGGTCGGTCAGCAGGCCGGCCACCACCACGCGGGCCGACGCCGAGCCGATGGCGCCGGCCAGCAGGCGCTCGGTCAACTGGATCGCCTCGCCGTCGCTGCGCACCACCATGGTGCTGGCGAAGTTGGGCGAAGCGCCGGGGCGCACCCGCAGCAGCGCGTGGAAGGCGGCATCCGCTTTGGCGCGGCCGACGTAGCGCACGGCGAGGTCGTAGAGGTCGGCGACCGTTACCCCCTTGGGCGGGGCCGGGGTGCTGTCCTTGGGCCGGCTGCGGCGCAGCGAGACGAAGCGCAGGGCCTGCTGCGCCTCCAGCGTCGACTGGCGGGTCAGCAACGACAGCAGAACGAACAGCGCGATGTTGGGGCCCAGGCTCCACAAGGCAGAGTGGGTCAGCGGGTCGAGCCCGTCGATGGCCTTCAGCGCCGTAGGGCTCAGCGCCTCGAAGCCGAACAGGCCGGCGCGCAACGCGTCGGGCGTGATCCAGCCGGCCTCGGCGAAGGAGGGCAGCAGCATGGTGTAGGCCCAGCCGAGGAAGCCCACGCAGATGCCGGCGACGGCACCGGTGCGGTTGGCGCGCGTCCAGAACAAGCCGCCCAGCAGCGCCGGGCCGAACTGCGCCACCGCTAGGAAGGACATCATGCCGATCGCCGCCAGCGGGAAGGCCGAGCCGATCAGCCGGTAGCAGCCGTAGGCCAGCACCAAGATGACGATCACCGCCGAGCGGCGCACCGCCAGCAGCACCGGCACCGGATCGGTGCGCCAGCGCGCGTTGCCCGGCCGCAGCGACATCAGCACCGGCAGCGCCACGTCGTTGCTGATCATGGTGCTGAGCGCCACCATCTCGACCAGGATCATACTGGTCGCGGCCGACAACCCGCCGATGAAGGCCAGGAGCGCCAGCCACGGCCAGCCCTGCTGGAGCGGGATGGAGACCAGGAAGCTGTCGGCGTCCTTCGCCTCGGCCGCGAACAGGGTGAGGCCGGCCAGCGCCACCGGGACGACGAACAGGTTGATGGCGATCAGGTAGGCCGGGAACAGCCGCGCCGCCTTGCCGACGTCGCCGACGTGCGTGTTCTCCACCACCGCCACGTGGAACTGGCGCGGCAGGCACAGGATGGCGAGCGCGGAGAGCGCGCAGGCCACCCACCAGTCCGGCTGCCCCAGGTCCAGGCTCAACACCTGCGCCATTTCCGGCTTCGAGGCGGCGGCGATCAGCCCCTCCAGGTCGCCGAACACCGCCAGCGTGATGACCAGGCCGACGGCGAAGGCGGTGGTCAGCTTCACCACGGATTCGGCGGCGATGGCCATCATCAGGCCGCGGTGGTGTTCGTTGGCGTGGATGCTGCGCACCCCGAACAGCACCGCGAAGGCGGCCATCAGCAGCGCCACCAGCAGCGTCGTGCCGCCGGGCATGGCGTTGAACTCCACGCCCAGCGCCTTATCGGCCAGCACCTCGAAGCTGATGGTGATGGCCTTCAGCTGCAGCGCGATGTAGGGCAGCAGGCCGATGACCGCGGTCACCGTGACCAGGGCGGCCAATCCCTGGCTCTTGCCATAGCGGGCGGCGATGAAGTCGGCGATGGAGACGGTGTTCTCCACCTTGGCGATGCGCACGATGCGCGCCAGCAGCGGCCAGCCGAAGCCGATGATCAGGATGGGGCCGATGTAGATCGGCAGGAAGTCGAACCCGTCCGTCGCCGCCCGACCGATGCTGCCGTAGAAGGTCCACGAGGTGCAGTAGACGCCGAGGCTGAGCGAATAGAGCAGCGGGTTGCGCCGCTCCCCCGCCCGGTCTGCCGTCCGGTCCCCGTACCAGGCGATGGCGAACAGCGACGCGAGGTAGGCCAGGGAGAGGATGAGGACGAGCGAATTGTCCATGGGCGTCGCCGATCGGAACGTGCAGCCGGTCCGGAACACTAGCACAACGAAAACGGGCGGGGAAAACCCCGCCCGTTCCCGGACCGATGCCGGCTCGGCCAGATTTCGCCTTTAGTCTTCGGCGTAGATGTCGACGTCCTTGGTGTCGCGGACGAAGAGCATGCCGATGACCAGGGTCGCCGCGGCGATGATGATCGGGTACCAGAGGCCCGAGTAGATGTCGCCGGTGGCCGCCACGATGGCGAAGGAGGTGGTCGGCAGGAAGCCGCCGAACCAGCCGTTGCCGATGTGGTAGGGCAGGGACATGGAGGTGTAGCGGATGCGGGTCGGGAACAGCTCGACCAGCATGGCGGCGATCGGGCCGTACACCATGGTCACGTAGATGACCAGGATGGTCAGCAGGACGATGACCATGAAGTGGTCGACCTTGGCCGGGTCGGCCTTCGGCGGGTAGCCGGCGGTCTTCAGCGCGTCGCCCAGGCCCTTTTCGAAGGCGGCGCCGGCGGCCTTCGGGTCGGCCGGGGCGGCGTGGCTGCTCGGGCCGTGGCCCAGGGAGACCTCGGTCTTGCCGGCCGGGGCGCCGCTGCCGTCATACGACGGGATCACGGTGCTGCCGACCTTGACCTGCGCGATGGTGCCGGCCGGGGCGGCCTCGTTCGAGTACGGGATGCCGCGGCGGACCAGCGAGCTCTTGGCGATGTCGCACGAGGAGGTGAACTTCGAGGTGCCGACCGGGTTGAACTGGAACGTGCACTCGTTCGGGTCGGCGGTGACCACCACCGGCGAGGTGGCGATGGCCTGCTCCAGCGCCGGGTTGGCGTAGTGCGTGATGGCCTTGAAGATCGGGAAGTAGGTGACGATGGCGAGCAGCAGGCCGGCCATGATGATCGGCTTGCGGCCGATCTTGTCGGACAGCGAACCGAACACCACGAAGAACGGCGTGCCGATCAGCAGGGCGGCGGCGATCATCAGGTTGGCGGGCTGGGCGTCGACCTTCAGCGTCTGCGTCAGGAAGAACAGCGCGTAGAACTGGCCCGTGTACCACACCACCGCCTGGCCGGCGACGAGGCCGAACAGCGCCAGCAGCACGATCTTCAGGTTCTTCCACTGGCCGAAGGACTCGGTGATCGGCGCCTTGGAGGTCTTGCCCTCTTCCTTCATGCGCTTGAAGGCGGGCGATTCGTTGAGCTTCAGACGGATCCAGACCGAGATGCCGAGCAGGAAGATCGACACCAGGAACGGAATGCGCCAGCCCCAGGCGTTGAAGTCGTCGGCCGACATCGACACGCGGCAGCCCAGGATGACCAGCAGCGACATGAACAGACCCAGCGTCGCCGTGGTCTGGATCCAGGCCGTGTAGGCGCCGCGGCGGCCGTGCGGGGCGTGCTCGGCCACGTAGGTGGCGGCACCGCCGTACTCGCCGCCGAGCGCCAGACCCTGGAGGAGGCGCAGGACGATGAGGATGATCGGCGCGGTCATGCCGATGGTGGCGTAGTTGGGCAGGATGCCGACGATGAAGGTCGAGCCGCCCATCAGCAGGATGGTGACGAGGAAGGTGTACTTGCGGCCGATGAGGTCGCCCAGGCGGCCGAACACCAGCGCGCCGAACGGGCGCACCGCGAAGCCGGCGGCGAACGCCATCAGCGCGAAGATGAACGCAGCGGTCGGGTTGACGCCCGAGAAGAACTGCTGGGAAATCACGGCCGCAAGCGAACCGTACAGATAGAAGTCATACCATTCGAAGACGGTGCCGAGAGAAGAGGCGAAAATCACCTTCTTCTCTTCGGTGCTCATAGGCCGGACCGCGTCATTGGCCGTGGCTGCGTAAGCCATTGCGTTTCAACTCCCTCGCTTAAGATGTGGGCGCATGGACCTTCTTCCGCATGGAGCAGGGCCATGCGGCGGGTGTATTATGTGTTTCCATGATCCGTTGGCTGATCATTCGCAGAAACAGCAATGCGATTCACCCCGGACCATGGTCCAGGGTGACAACGGCTCGCCAAATTGTTCTCACATGGGACAATGGATACAGCCCCGCATCGCCGGGGCGGGACCAAGAACCGGGTATCAGGCGACCATGCTGATCGCTCTTCTCGCCGACCTCCACGCCAACCGCGAAGCCGCGGAGGCCTGCCTTGCGCACGCCGCGCGCGCGGGCGCGGGGCGTACCGTCTTTCTGGGCGACCTCGTCGGGTACGGCGGCGACCCGGCGTGGATGGTCGACATGGTGATGGCGCATATGGAGCGCGGCGCCGTCGCCGTGCTGGGCAACCACGACGAGGCGGCGGTGAAGGGCCCGTCGGAGGCGATGGTGCCGGATGCCCGCGCCGCGGCCGAATGGACGCACGCGGCGTTGAGCGCCGCGCAACGCGACTTCCTGGCCGGGCTGCCGCTGGCGGTGGAGGACGGCGCCTGCCTGTACGTGCACGCCAACGCCTGGGCGCCGGAGCGCTGGGGCTACATCAACGGGGCGTCGGCGGCGGAGCGAAGCCTGAAGGCGACCGACCGGCGCGTCACCTTCTGCGGGCACGTCCACCAGCCGGCGCTGTACCACCTGTCGCCGGTCGGGCATGCCAGCCACTTCGAGCCGCAGCCGGGCGCCCTCAACCCGCTGGGCGGCCGGCGGCGCTGGCTGGCGATCCCCGGCTCCGTCGGGCAGCCGCGCGACGGCAACCCGGCCGCCTGCTACGCCCTGTTCGACGATGCCACGGGCGTCCTCACCTTTCACCGCGTGCCGTACGACCACGAAACGGCGGCCCGCAAGGTGCTGCAGGCCGGGTTGCCGCCCCGGCTGGCCGCCCGATTACGCGAAGGAACCTGACGCGCATGCCCAAGCCCCCCCTTGCCGCCGGCGCCTTGGTCGACGGCTTCCGGCTCGAGGAGAAAATCTACAAGGGCAGCATGTCGGCCCTGTGGCGGGTCACGCACCCCGACCACGGCGGGCCGCTGGTGATGAAGATCCCGCTGCTGCGCTATGGCGACGACCCCACGGCGATCATCGGCTTCGAGGTGGAGCAGATGATCATGCCGCTGCTGAAGGGGCCGCACGTGCCGCGGTTCGTTGCCACCGGCGACTTCGACACGCAGCCCTACATCGTCATGGAGCACGTGCCCGGCGAGGCGCTGTCGGCCCGCCTGAAGGACGGCCCGTTGCCGGCGGCGGAGGTGGCGGACCTGGGCGCCCGCATCGCCCGCGCCCTGCACGCGCTGCACCGCCAAAGCCTCGTCCACCTGGACATGAAGCCGGGCAACGTGCTGTTCCGCGACGACGGCACGGTGATCCTGATCGATTTCGGCCTGTCGCGCCTGTGTGGCCGGCCCGACCTGATCGCCGAGGAATCGCACACGCCGGCCGGCACCGGCGCCTACATCGCGCCCGAGCAGGTGATGGGCACGCGCGACGACCCGCGCAGCGACCTGTTCGCCATGGGCGTCATGCTGTTCGAGATGGTCACCGGCAAGCTGCCGTTCGGATCGCCGCAGTCGGTGCGCGGCCTGCGCCGCCGCCTGTACCAGGCGCCGCCGCCGCCCCGCGCCTTCAACCCCGACTGCCCGCCCTGGCTGCAGGAGATCATCCTGCAGTGCCTTGAGGTGGACCCGCTGGCGCGGCCCGGCACGGCGGCGCAACTGGCCTTCCTCCTCCAGCACCCCGATCAGGTGACGCTGACGGAGCGGGCCACGCGCACGAAGCGCGACGGCACGCTGACCGTGGTGCGGCGCTGGATCCGCTACCTGATGCGCACGCCCACCATACGCCCTTCTGTGTCGGAGCGGCTGTCGCGCGCCCCCATCGTCGCCACGGCGGTGGACCTGTCGCACGGCGAGACGCCGCTGACGGACGCGCAGCGCCGCGTGACGCAGAGCCTGTTCCGCACGGCGCCCGGCGCGCGATTGGCCTGCATCACGGTGCTGAAGACGGCGCGCATCGGCATGGACCTGGGCGTCGACAAGGAAGGCAACAACCTGCACGTCGGTGCCCTGGTGACGCTGAAGCACTGGGCCAAGCCGCTGGGCATCGAGGCCGACCGCATCACCTACCACGTGCTGGAGGCGCCGGACCCGGCGGCGGCGCTGGTCGACTACGCGCGCGGCAACCATGTCGACCACCTGATCGTCGGCGCGCGCGGCCATTCGGCCCTGCGCCGCTACCTGGGCAGCGTGTCGTCGCAGGTGGTGGCGCAGGCGCCGTGCACGGTGACCGTGGTCCGCCCGCCGGAGCGCCATGCGGCCGAATCCGGAACCGAAGCCGACGCGGACGAGAGGAAGCCGGAACACGCCGGCGCGGATTGAGAAGGCGGCGCGGGTACCACGAAAAGAAGAAGGCGGGCCGAACGGCCCGCCTCCAGTTTCACATCAGCTCTCTAGACACGCGAAGTGCGCTGTCAGAAAGCCACGGTTTCGTTTGTGCATCAATCGGCAAAACGAACTATCCGCCACGGAAAACATCAGTTTACCCTTATGCGACAAGGGCTTAAGTGCGCTTGAGCCTGGTTACCCGAGTATGCCGAAAGGAAGGCTCCGCCGCCTGCAAACGGGCGTCGACGGCATGAATCCATGCCGACTCGGGCGTTCGAGGTCGCCCGTATAGCGCGGAAATCGCGCTTCAACCGGCGCCCGCTCCGCGATAGCATGGTAGGCAAACAAACAATCGGCCCGCTCATTGTCGGATCGCGCGGCCGGATCATACAGGGAGGTGTTTCATGGCCAAAGCCATCCCGTGGCTGTTCGCCGCGACGCTGACGGCGTCCGCATTCGTTTTCGCGGCTCCGGCAGCGGCGCAGCAGGACTGCCCGAACCGCGGCGACCTCGACCAGTTGTACTGCGACCGCAACGGTGACCTCGTCGCCGACGCGCCGACCGATCCCAAGGACTGGAAGGACCCCGACACGCTGGTGTTCACCTACACCCCGGTCGAGGACCCGGTCGTCTACGCCAACATCTTCAAGCCGTTCCAGGAGCATCTGGCGCAGTGCACCGGCAAGAAGGTGGTCTACTTCCAGGTGCAGTCGAACGCGGCGGAGATCGAGGCGATGCGGTCGGGACGCCTGCACGTGGCGGGCTTTTCCACCGGGCCGACGGGCTTCGCGGTGAACCTCGCCGGCGCCGTGCCGTTCGCGGTGAAGGGCGACGAGAAGGGGTTCCAGGGCTACCAGCTGTGGATGATCGTCAAGGCCGACAGCCCGTACAAGTCGCTGGCCGACCTGAAGGGCAAGAAAGTGGCGCACACCTCGCCGTCCTCGAACTCCGGCAATCTGGCGCCGCGCGCGCTGTTCCCGGAACTGGGGCTGACGCCGGAGAAGGACTATCAGGTCGTCTATTCCGGCAAGCACGACCAGTCGGTGATGGGCGTCCTGTCCGGCGACTATGACGCCGCCCCGGTGGCGTCGGACGTCTACACCCGCATGGCGCACCGTGGGCAGGTCGACGAGAGCAAGTTCCGCGTCCTGTACAAGAGCGAGACCTTCCCCACCTCCTCGTTTGCCTATTCCAGCACGCTGAAGCCGGAACTGGCGAAGAAGATGGTGCAATGCTTCACCGACTACCGCTTCCCGGAGGAGATGAAGAAGGCGTTCGAGGGGGCTGACCGCTTCGTGCCGATCACCTACAAGGATGCCTGGGCGGTGGTGCGCAAGGTCGCCGACGGCAGCGGCACGCCGTTCAACGCCGCCACCTACGCCAAGCAGAAGTAGCGTGGCCATGCCGGATGGAAGCACGGTGGGCCGCGTCGATGGCGCGGCCCGCGCCGGGGATGGTCCGCCGGACCACCCGCTGGTGATCCGCAACCTGACGAAGAGCTATGGCGCCGGCCGCCCGCTGGTGCTGAAGGGCATCTCGCTGGCCTTCGAGGCGCGCGGCGTGGTCGCCATCATCGGCCCGTCGGGCACCGGCAAAAGCACGCTGATCCGCTGCATCAACCGGCTGGTCGAGCCGACGTCCGGCGAGATCCTGTTCAAGGGCCGCGACGTCGCCCGCGCCGGCCGCCGGGAACTGCGCCACGTCCGCCGCCGCATCGGCATGGTGTTCCAGGAGTACAATCTGGTGGAGCGCCTGTCGGTGATGGAGAACCTGCTGTGCGGTCGCCTGGGCTACGTGCCGGCGTGGCGGGCGTGGCTGCGCCGCTACCCCCAGGCCGATATCGACAAGGCGTTCGACCTCCTGGAGATGGTTGGCCTGTCCGACTTCGTGCATCAGCGCGCCGACAGCCTGTCGGGCGGGCAGCGCCAGCGCGTGGGCATCGCGCGCGCGGTGATGCAGGACCCCGACCTGCTGCTGGCCGACGAACCCACATCCTCCCTCGACCCCAAGACGTCGGTGGAGATCATGGAACTGCTGCGGGAGGTGGCCGACCGCCGCGCCATCCCCGTGCTGATCAACATCCACGACGTGACGCTGGCGCGCCGCTTCGCCACGCGCATCGTCGGCATGTCGGCCGGTGCCGTGGTGTACGACGGGCCGCCGGGCGGCCTGACCGATGACCACCTGCGCACCATTTACGGCGGCGAGGACTGGCTGTCATGACCGTATCCCCGATCACGGGGCGGGTGGCGTTCCGGCCGAACTGGATGGCGCGGGCGGGTTGGCTGCTGCTCGCGGCGTACGTGGCGTACGCGGCGCAGATCCTGGATATCACCTGGGCGCGCTTCGTGCTGGGGTTGGACCAGGGCGGGCGGTTCCTGGGCCGGCTGTTCCCGCCGGAGTTCCAGCGGTGGGAGCTGCTGGTCGACGGGCTGACGGAGAGTTTGCAGATCGCTGTCATCGCGTCGGTGTTGGGAATCGTCATTTCACTGCCGATCGGGCTGCTGGCGGCGCGCAACCTGATGCCGTGGTGGGTCAGCACGCCGACGCGGGCGTTCGTCGCGCTGTGCCGCTCCTTCCACCCGATCCTGGTCGCCATCGTCTTCGTCAAGGCCATCGGATTCGGCGCGCTGGCCGGCATCCTGGCGCTGGTCGTCGCCTCCGTCGGCTTCGTCGCCAAGCTGTTCGCCGAGGCGATCGAGGAGATCTCCATGAAGCAGGTCGAGGCGGTGCGCGCCACCGGCGCCGGCTTCGCCAACGTGGTGACCATGGGCGTGCTGCCGCAGGTGCTGGCGCGCTTCATCGGCTTTTCCACCTACCAGCTGGACAGCAACCTGCGGAACTCCACCATGGTGGGCATCGTCGGCGGCGGCGGCATCGGTGGCACGCTGTTTGCCGCCTTCCAGCGCTTCGACTACGGCTTCCTGTGCGCCATCCTGATCGCCATCATCGCGCTGATCATGGTGGGCGAGCTGGTGGCCACGCGGCTGCGGGCGACCTTTCAATGAGTGGGCCAATGACGGCCGTAACGGAACATCGCCACTGGCAGCGGTTCACCCCGGTGCAGCGGCTGGGCCGCTTCGCCACATACCTGACGCTGGTGGCCGCCTTCGCGCTGTCGCTGCGCACGGTGGAGGTGATCCCGGAGTTCCTGTACGACGCGCCCGAACAGGTGATGGACCTGCTGAACCGCTTGTGGCCGCCGGACCTCGCCTACGCGCCGACCGTGCAGCAGGCGCTGCTGGAGACGCTGCACATCGCCACGCTGGGCACGCTGCTCAGCATCCTCATGGCGGTACCGGTGGCGCTGCTGGCGGCACGGACCATTACGCCGTCGAAGGCGCTGAACTGGCTGGCGAAGCTGGTGCTGGTCTCCTCGCGCTCGGTCAACTCGCTGGTGTGGGCGCTGCTGTTCGTGGCGGTATTCGGACCGGGGGCATTGGCCGGCGTGCTGGCGATCGCCTTCCGCTCCGTCGGCTTCGTCGGCAAGCTTCTGTCGGAGGCGCTGGAGGAGACGGCGAAAGGGCCGGTGGAGGCGCTGCGCGCCGCCGGGGCGCCATGGTTGAGCATCATGACCAAGGCCTACTGGCCGCAGGTGCAGCCGGCGTTCTGGTCGATCGCGCTGTTCCGCTGGGATATCAACGTGCGGGAATCCGCGGTGCTTGGCCTCGTCGGGGCCGGCGGCATCGGGCTGGTGCTGAATTCGGCCATGGACCTTTTCCAGTGGGACCGGGTAGCAACGGCGCTGATCGCCATCTTCGCCGTCGTCATCCTGGCGGAGGTGCTGGTGACCCACGTCCGCAAGCGCCTGCTGTAGGGAGTGTTCATGACGATCGAGCTGGACCGGCGCCTTGCCGCCGGGGCCGCCGTGGCGCGCGAGGCCGGGCGGCTGGCCCGCCGCTACTTCGAGCGCCGCGCCGACCTGACCGTGGAGCTGAAAGGCCCGCAGGACCTCGTCAGCGTCGCCGACCGCGCGGTGGAGGAGCTGATCCGCGCCCGCCTGTCCGCCCTGTTCCCCGAGGACGCGGTGGTTGGGGAGGAGGCCGGCGGACTGGCGGCGTCGCGCGTCTGGGTCGTCGATCCCATCGACGGCACGCAGAACTTCCTGCGCGGCCTGCCGTGGTTCTGCGTGGTGCTGGCGCTGATGGTGGACGGCCGCACGGAGCTGGGCATCATCTACGATCCCAACACGGACGAGCTGTACACCGCCCGGCGCGGCGGCGGCGCCTTTCTGAACGGCGAGGCGATCTGTGTGTCGGACTGCGTCGCGCTGGAAAACGCCGTGATCGGCGTCGGCCACTCGCCCCGCCACGCGCCGGAGCGGTTTCTGGAGCCCTTCACCGCGGTGCTGAGGGCCGGGGCGCAGACGCGCAACTTGCTGACCGCGGCGTTGCAACTCGCCCACGTCGCGTGCGGCCGGCTGGACGCCACGTGGGACCCGTACTTGCTGCCGTGGGACGTGCTGGCCGGCATCCTGCTGGTGGAGGAGGCGGGCGGGGCGGCGGCCTCCTACCGCCTGCGCCCGGACTTCTCCGGCGGGGCGCCGCTGCTGGCCGGGACCGAGCCGCTGGTGCGGGCGTTGCGGCCTATGGTCACCGAATGAGGGAACACCGGGCGGGGCGCCCCGTTGGGAAGGAAGCCGCCGAACGTGGCGGCCTGCTGATCCCAAACGGGGGGTGATTCCCATGGCAGACTACGAAGACCGCTGGAGGAACGACCAGGGCTGGCGACGCGGCTGGGAGGACGACCGTGGCCGGTGGGGCGAGCGCGAGCGTACCGGCTCCGGCCGCAAGCCGGGGCAGGAGCACGACTATGGCCGCGCCATGCTGGACGACATGCGCCGCTACGCGCGCGGTGACCATGACCGCGACGATTACCGGCACGACGACGATTATCGGCGCGAGGACCACGCCCGCGCGCGGTCGTACGGGCGCGATGAAGGGCGCCACGAGGGGCGCCACGAGGGGCGCGGCGGCCGCGACTGGTGGGACCGCACCAGCGACGAGGTGTCGTCCTGGTTCGGCGACGAGGACGCCGAGCGGCGCCGGCGCATGGACGAACAGCGCCTGGGCGGCCGGTACATGAGCGGACGCTATGACGACGACTGGCGCGGCGGCCACCGCGGGCGCGGCCCGCGCGGCTACACCCGCTCCGATGACCGCATCCGCGACGACGTCAATGACCGTCTTACCGACGATCCTTATGTCGACGCCTCGGACGTCGATGTCACCGTCAGCGGTTGCGAGGTCACGCTGACCGGCATGGTGGACAGCCGCATGGCGCGCCGCCGGGCGGAGGACATCGCGGAGTCGGTATCGGGCGTGACTCACGTGCAGAACAACCTGCGCGTGCGTCAGCAGGCAGGCGTCACGGCCGGCGCCCAGGGCATGGCCGACATGGGCAGCTCTGCCGGCGGCAGCACGCAGACCACCGGCGTGGTTGGCGGCGGCAGCACCCCGGCGACGGTGGACACCGCGCGCACAAACGCGACCACGCGCCGCTGAGCTCGAGGAGGGCGGCGCACGCGCTGTTACATTTCCGCGCGTGCGCCGCGCCGCGTCCAGGCTTACACTTGTCCCAGCTTTTCGACAGGAGTCGGGACATGTCCGGGTTGATGGGGAAAGGATGCCTCACGGCGCTGGCCGTGGCGCTGATGGCGGGTGCGCTGGTGGTGCCCGGCAAGGCCCAGGCGCGCGGCTCGGTCACCGTCGGCATCGGAATCGGCGCGGTGGTGCCGCTGTTCCGGCCGCACCACCATCACTATTACCCGCCGCCCCCGCCCGTCTATTACGTACCTCCGCCGCCTGTGGTGTACGCGCCGCCCCCGCCCGTGGTGTACGCCCCGTCGCCCGGCATTTCCGCGGACCCGGCCGGGCCGACGTACATGTCGCGCAGCGGGCATCTGTGCCGCGAGTACCGGACGACCATCATCATCGAGGGGCGGCCACAGCCCGCCTACGGCACCGCCTGCCAGATGCCCGACGGGTCCTGGCAGGTGGTGAAGTAAGGCCGGCGAACCAAGGGAAGACTTCAGGCCATGGCCGGCCGCCGCGCCACCGAGAAGACCGAGGCGATGGCCATGGCGAACAGCAGGCCGATGCCGGCGAACACCAGGGTCACCGCGTGGTGGTCGAGCAGGAAGCCGAACAGCACCGGCGCCACCGTCGATCCGGCGTCCAGCCCCGAATAGACGAAGCCGAAGACCTTGCCCGTGGCACCCTTGGGCGTGGCGCGCTTGACCAGGATGTCGCGCGACGGGGCCGTGATTCCCTGCGACAGGCCGGCCAGCGTCACCACCGCGACCACCGCCGTGAAGGGCAGGGCGCCGCTCGCCACCACCATCATCAGGACGGCCGCGAGCCCCAGGCCGGTTGCCGCCACCATCGTGTAGTTCGTCGTGCGGTCGGCCACCACGCCGCCCAGCAGGATCCCCATGGCCGAGGCGCTGAGATAGGCGGTGAGCACCGTCGCCGCCAGTTCCAGCGGCACGCCGTACAGTTCCACCAGCGAGGCGGTGGAGAAGGTCTGGAAGCCGACGCCGGCGGCGGCCGTCAGCAGGAAGTAGGAGAACGCCATCAGGATCGCCGGCGAGGTGATCAGGCGGGCGTAGGAGATCGGCTCCATACCGCCGTCCTTCGGCCCGGCGTGCGCGCCATTGGTGGCCAGTTCGCGGCTGAAGCGCACCAGCACCAGGACGACGACCCAGCCCATCAACCCGGCGGCGATCAGTGCCGTGCGCCAGTCGGTCAGCAGTGCCACGCCGCCGATGGCCAGCGGCGCCACGGCGTAGCCCGCCGTGCCCGAGAAGGCGTGCACGCCGTAGGCGCGTCCCAGCCGTTCCGGCGACACGCGGCTGGACAACAGCGAGAAGTCGGCCGGGTGGAAGACGCTGTTGCCGATGCCGGCCAGCGCCACCAGGGGATAGAACATCCAGAACTCGGTCACCAGACCGGCCAGCCCGATGCAGGTCGCCATGGTGGCGATGCCGGCCAGCAGCATGGGGCGGGCGCCGTAGCGGTCCACCAGGATGCCGGCGAACGCCTGACAGATGCCCGAGCACAGGTAGAAGGTGGTCGCCACCAACCCAAGCGTGACGTAGCTGACGTCGAACGCGTCGCGCAGGCGCGGGAAGAGCGGGGCGAGGGCGAGCTGGAAGAAGTGGCTGGAAAAGTGGGCGGCCCCCACCAGCGCGATGATGAGCGCGTCGCGCCCCAGAGTGGCCCGGCTTCCGGTGATGTCGCTCATGCGTCCCTGCGTCCTGCCGATCAACGAATGGTAGCAGGCTAACAGTTGGATTGCCGGTGACAGAAGCCACGGAAAGCCGACGCATGGGCGCCATGCGGGGAACGCGGCCCCGCGGAGCCCGGGATGCGGTTCAGGCGCACTCGGCCGCAGCGGCGAGGCCTTCGCGGTCGGTCAGTTCCACCAGATGGCCGTCCAGCAGGCGGATCATGCCGCTGGTCTTCAGCTTGGTGAAGGCGCGCGAGACGGTCTCGGTGGTCAGGCCCAGGTGGTCGGCGATGTCGGCCCGGCTCATGGGCAACTGCACGCGCCGGCCGCCGCCGATGGTGCGCGCGGCGAGGCGCAGCAGGAAGGTGGCGACGCGCTCCACCGCCGTCTTGCGACCCAGCAGCACCATTTGGTCTTGCGCCGCCACCAGTTCGGTCGCGGTCAGCGACAGCAGGCGGCGGGCCAGGGCCGGCTGCTCGTCCATCAACGCCTCGAACCGGCTGCGCGGGATGCGCTGGAGCACGGCGGAGGTCACCGCCTCGGCGCTGTAGAGGTAGTTCTGGGCCAGCGACAGGCCCATCATGTCGCCGTGCTGGAGGAAGCCGATGATCTGCCGGCGGCCGTCGGGGAGCAGCTTGCACAGGCGAACCGTGCCGGACACCACGCGGTAGACGTGGCGGGCGGCGTCGCCCTCGGAGAACAGCATCTGGTCGCGTCCGACCGCCTGCGTCTCGGCCATCGTCTCGAACGGGTCGGCTTCGGGGGCGCGGGCGCCGGTCAGCGCGATCACTTTGGCCGCGCCGCGCATCGCGATCGGGGCGGGAACGTAACCCGGCCGGTGCGACGCGGTGCTGTCGAGAGCGGCGAGATGTGCGGCCATTGGAAGCCTCCCCGGTGTCATCGTGTCTCTATGACGGAGAGAATAGCGACCCTAGGCCGGTCTGCGTAGTTCGGTACACTACGTAAGGAATAATACGTAGCCCCGTACGGGGCAGTGCTCAGTTGCCGTTGGCGGCGGCGGGCAGCAGGCGCTCCACCGTGTCGAGCAGGTCATCCTCCTCGAACGGCTTCTCCAGTACGGCGACGACGCCGGCCTGCCGGGCGCGCGCCAGCGTCGCCTCGTCGCCGCGGCCGGTGACCATGATCACCGGCATGCCGCCCAGCCGGGCACCGAAGCGTTCCATGAACTCCAGCCCGCTCATCGCCGGCATGTGCAGATCCAGCAGCAGGCAGCCGCCCGGCGACGCCTTGTAGGCTTCCAGGAACCCGTTGCACGACGCGAAGTCGCGCACATCGAAATCGCACGCTTCCAGAAGGGTCTTCATGGAATCGCGCACCGGCTCATCGTCATCGACGATATAGACGAGCCTTTCGCCAGCCCCGACCAAGACACCCTCCGCGCACTCGAACGACAGGAATCGCGCGCCGGCCGCCGGCCGTGTCGCGCTGAGGGAAGATAGGCCCGCCGAAGGCCCCCGCGATATACGGGGTTATCCCTATCCGGAGTGGTTTTGATTCAGATCAGGTGAGGGGATAACGCATGCCGCAACGAAAACAGGGGCCCGGCGGACCGGACCCCTGCTGCGTCGCTTGCGGTGCGTCGCGCCGTCAGGCGCCGATGCCGCCATACACGAAGTCGACCTCGCGCGGGCTGTCGCGGCGGGCCGCCTTGTAGCCGCCGAATTTTTCCCAGGCCAGTTCGTGGAAGTAGAACTTCACCGAGTTGATGGTCACCTGCAGGAAGATCAGTTGGCCGGCGGCGAAGATCTCGCCGATCCAGTACAGGTCGATGCCGATGTTCACCGTCGAGACGATGACGCGGTAGGTCAGCGCCTTGTAGAGCGCCACCGTGGTCGAGTCGATCTTCGGCGAGAAGTCCTTCTCGCGATCCTCGATGACGCGGTCGCGCTGGGCCATGTACTCGGCGTCCGACAGCTTGCCCTTGGCGCGCTGGGATTCCAGGGCGGCGAGACGCTCGTCGAACTTGTCGCGCTCGCTGGCCGGGCGGTTGCGCCAGGGCATCGGGATCGGCGCCTCGCCGGCGAGCTGGTTCTTCACGCCGCGCTCCACCGCGTCGTGGAACACAGCGCCCCACAGCGAGAAGTCGCGGATCAGCGCCATCTTGGCCGGATCGGCTTCCACCTTGGTGTGGTGCCAGGGGCTGTCCTTCCAGCTCGTCACCTTCGACGCCACGGGGAAGCCGCGCGTCTCCGGGTTGAAGTGGAAGCGCAGGTCGACGAAGTCGCGGCGGTTAGCGACGCGGTAGCCGACGGTCAGCCACGTGGACGGAACCGCCATGTTCTGCGTCTTGGCCTGGCCCAGCGTGCTGTCCCAGGTGGCCGAGAAGACCTTGCCGGCGTCCAGGCCGGCGGCCGGGCCGACGGGGATCTTCTTGGTCAGCTCGCTGACCGCGGCGGCGGCGCGGGTGAACAGGTTGTCCGTCTTCTCCGCCACCGGCATGAACTCCGGCGAGGAGATCGTGTGGCGGATGAAGAAGCAGGAGCTGTCCCAGCCCGACTTGTAGCGGGTGAAGATCGCGTAGAGGTCGTCACGTTCGCAATCCTGCGACGTGCCCCAGCCGTCGTTCACCGGCAGCGCGTTGACGTTGACTTCCGCCACCGCGTCGATCTTGTTGTTTTCGGTGCGGACGAGGACGAGGTTGAGGATGGTGCCGAAGGCGCCGAACTCGTCCTTGCCGACGTTTGCCTTGGCGATGCTGTTGGTGCCCAGCGCCGCCAGACGCCATTCGCCGGCCGGCAGCGGGATCTGCTTGCTCGCCACGTCGAGCATGCCGGAATAGGCCTGACCCATCTTGAGGTCCTGGGCCTTGGCCTGCACCGCGCCGAGCATCGTGCCCGCCGCGACGAGGGCGCCGCAGACGGAGGCGCCGATGTGGGAAAGGAATCGCATTCTCTTGTTCCTTGTCGGGATCGGTTGCACGCCGGTCGTCACTTTGCGCCCAGATTGGCGAATTCGATGACGCGGGTGCCGTCGCGGATGGTGCCGCGCCAGTACTTTTCCCAGTTCATGTCCAGGAGAACGTGGACGATGGTGTGCAGCACGATGATCGAGCCGGTGATGCCCGTCGACACGGCGCTGCTGAACGTCACGATGTAGGCCAGAACCCAGTCGACGGACGAGCCGAACACGCGGAACGAGATTGCCTTCTGGATCGAGCGGTCGAGCGCGCCGGTCTCCGCCGTGGCGGGGGCCAGCTGCTTCTCGATGATGGCCTTCTGCTGCTGGTACTGCTCGTCGGTGATCAGCTTCATCGCGCGAAGCTGGTCGAGCTTGCCCAGCAATTCCTCCAGTTCCGGACGCGGCACGGCGGCCGACGCGGCGCTGGGCATCGGCATGACGTGCTTGCCGTTGAGCTGGTTGCGCAGGCCCTTTTCCACGTAGCCGCCATAGTTGGCGGCCCACAGGTTCAGTTCCTGCACATAGGTCTTGCGGGCCGCGTTCCCCTCGATCGCGTCCTTGGTCCAGGCGTCCGCCGCGGTGGGCTGGTTGCGCGTTTCCGGGTTGAAGTGGAAGCGCACGTCGACCACGTCGCGCCGGTCGCTGGTGCGGAAGCCGACGGTCACGAAGGCGGCGGGCATGGCCAGCTTGTTGGTGGTCGCGTACTGCGTCACCTTCGACCAGGTGAGCGGACCCTTGCGATCCGGGCCGGGCTCGGTGCGCTTGCCGAAGAAGCAGGAGCCGTCCCAGCCGGACTTGAAGACCACCGCCTTAAACAGCGCGTCCTCGGCCGTGCAGTCCTTAGTGGTGCCCCAGCCGTCCATGGTGGGCACGGTGTTGGCGTTGATCTCGGCAATCGCTTCGACCGTCTCGCCCTTGCTGCGCACCAGAAACAGGTTGTCGATGGTGCCGAAGGCGCCAACGTCGGCGCCGGTCACGATCCGGTTGTAGCCGATGGCCGCAACCTTCCACTCACCTTCCGGCAGTGGCACCTGCTTGGCGTTGAGGACGAGCTTTCCAGCAACCGTCTGCCCCACCTTCAGGTCCTGCGCCGCCGCCGTCGATGCCCCCAGCATCGCCACGGCCAGAACTCCCAACCACACTCCGCTTCGAGCCATTGCCCCCTCATTCCAGCTCACTGCCGCCCGCGCGAAAGTACACCCGCCCCTGCGACACTATGTAACCCCGCTCCTACGCTGTCTCTTGCAAGCGATCTATGTCAAGTGACAGTTCACCCGAAAGGTGAGTCATCGCGTGAAAACGCCGCGTTGCCCGTGTATGGTCATGGTGCCGGTCGCAGTCCCGGTCGGGCATATGCCTTTGGTTTGGGCAGGGCGACACCACGCTGCATACGGAGGTACATCATGACGCGGTTGTGGACTGTACTGTGCGCCTTCATGGTTTGCCTTGCCGCTCCAGCCATCGCCCAGGTTGATTCGGCGGTGTCCGGTCACTATTCCGTCGCCGGGAAGCAGGTGCCGCTGCCGGCGGGGCAATGGCGGCTGCTGGGGTGGGAGACCGTACCGGCGGCGGGCAATGCGGCGCGGCCGCTGGAGCGCGCGGTGCTGGCCCGTGTCGAGGGCGGGCGGATGGACGCCTTCGTGCTCGTCACGGCGAACGCGGCGCCCGCGGATGCGGGATGGGGCATGACGCGGGACTGCACGCGCGACGACATCCACTTCGCCGCCGTCCACTACGTTTCGGCGGTGGACGGCGCCTGCACCTTCGTGAACCACGTGGTGTCCGCGGCGGCGCCGGATTCCGCCCCGGTCTGGTTGAATGCCGAGCGCGAGGCGCGCGGGCGCGGCTGGGCGATGCCGACGACGTGGCTGATGGCGGGGTTCCGCATCACCGACCGCCGCGACGTCGTCGACGTGCGGTTCCACTTCAACCCGGAGGCGTTCGGCTTCGGCCCCGGCCGTGGCCGCCCGTGGAGCGAGAGCCAGTGGGCGCAGGGCGGCGTGTCGGCCGACCCGGCGCGTGCGCGCATGATCGCAGCGCTGGTGCACTGGGCGGCCGAGGCCGCCCCGCTGATGGAGTCCGGCTTCCGCAACCGCCTGACGGGGCCGCAGCGGCTGGCCGATCCGGACCCGGTGCGCACAGGTCCGGCGCCGTCCGCCAACCGCACCGCGTCGCTGGGGGATGAGCCGTCGTGGGGCGTCGGCCTGCTGAAGACGATCAGCTGGCGCGTCATCGGCACCATGGGCGACCTGGGCGTCGCCTATCTCTTCACCGGCGATCCGGTGCTGTCGGGTGGGCTCGCCTTCACCGGCGCCATCCTCAACAGCATGCTCTACTTCGGCCATGAGGTGGCGTGGGGTTCGGCCACCGCCGGGCAAGCCGACATTCTGGAGTTCGCCACGGCCGGCATCGGCTCCTGACGGATGCCGCCGTTCCGTTGTTCGGGGCACGCTATATTCGTGTGTTCTTTACCCCGCGTCCGATATCCTCGATACATGTTCGACACACGCTCCGGCAAAGCGAGAGGCCCATGGACCTGACAACACTGACGGGCGCGCTTTTGGTCGCGTTCGGCCTGCTGAGCACCAACGCCATCCTGAACTCCGGGACCATCATGGTCGACATGACGGTGCCCGGCAGCGTCGCCAGCGACGGCATCGACGCGCCGGTCGCCGAGATGATCTTCGAGCGCGAACTGCAGAACGCCGTATCCATTCCGTCCGTCGTGCCGCGGCCGGCCATCCGCGGCTCCCGCGAGAAGACGCTGGCGGCGGCGCTGGCCGACGCGCTGAAGGTCGAGGACCTGACCTTCGCCATGCAGATGGCGATCGGCTTCCAGCCCGCCCGCCTGCAGGGCAGCGTCATCATCGAGGACAAGGCGCCCGTCCTTCTGGTCGACGGCTATTCGGGCTCGACCGGCCCCTTCACCCTTCGTGTTCCACAGAAGGAGGGGGAAACCGTCCCGGCGCTTCTCCAGCGGGGCGCCCTGGAGGCGTTGTGGAGGATGCAGCCGTATCTGGCGGCACTCTACACCTTCGACCGGGAACTGGTGGCTGGCCGTGTCGACGCGCATCAGGCGCGCGTGGAGCAGACCATCGCCGCGATGCCGGACACGCCGACCAACCCCGACCGCGCCCTGCTGCTGAACCTGCTGGGCGTTTCGGCGCTGTTCGAGAACGATGTCGAATCCGCGGAGCGGCACTTCAAGGCCGCGGTCCAGTCCGACCCGACCAGCATCGTGCCAGTGCTCAACGACGCCTTCATCGACCTCTACTACGACCGCTATGCCGAGGCCGAGGCGAAGATGCGGAAGGTTCTGTTGCCGAAGCCGGCGTCGGACAACCCGGTTCTGCTGAGCACGGCCTACAGCACCTGGGCGGTGGCCCGCTTCGGCCTGCGGGACTTGGCCGGGGCGGAAAAGCTTCTCACCCACGCCGTCACCGTCAACCCGCAAACGGCGACCGCCTACCAACTGTGGGCCGACATCCGCGAGGACGTGGGGGATATGGAGTCGGCGGCCAAGCTGAACGAACGGGCGCGCATCAACTCCGCGTACTTCGAGAACTACGCGGAGCTGGCGATCCTGTACTTCGAACCGAGCTGGCAGGATGGGCAGGTGCTGAAGCCGAACAGCTTCGGCAAGCCCCGCGCGATCACCATTTCTCAGAAAGATTGATGACGACGTCCGCGGGCTGGATCACCACCGGCCCGCGGTCGATCGGCCCGCGGTCAATCTGGGCCGTTTCCTTGGCCGGCGCCGGGGTGGGGACCTTCTCCGGGTTGTCGAAGTAGTACACGTACATCGGCGTGAACTGCTGGCCCAGCGTGCAGAAGGTGGCGAACACCACGCCGGCGAGGCCGATGGCGAGCACCGCCGGGCTGGCCGGTGCCACAAGGCCGCCGGCGATCACGTTGATCAGGTTTTCCGCACCCGCCGCCAGGGTCACGACGGTGCCGGTGGTGCCGCCGATGACGCAACCCCACGCCTTCCTGACGTCGTCCGACGCTTCGGGGCGCACGGGAATCATCGGTGTCGACAGCATCTGGCTGGTGTCGGTTTCCGGCATCGGCTGCGTCGACGCATCGGGAGCCATGGCCACCGGTATCGCCTGCATGGCGGAACTGCCGGAGGCGATGGCGTGCTCGCTTTCGATCGGCGCCATCGGCTGTACCGCCGTTGCCTGCGTGGCCGGACGGCCACGCCATGACCAGAGGTCGACGGTTTCGATATGCAATTGCCGTTCGGCCGCGGACGCGCCTCCGGCCAGCGCAGTCACGGCCACCGCAGCCAACAGTATGGACTTCAGACCCGCACGCATCGACCAATCCCCCTCGTGATGCCCCAACATGCCTGCCGATCACGCCGCGGATTCTGCGCCCGCGTGCATGTCCTGTGTGCCTGGTTCAGATCTTCTTGTACCACCGCCGCGTGCGCAGCAGGATTCCGCTGCGCCGCGGATGCAGCTTAGCACGCTCCATAACGCTTTTGACGCGCTTTTTAACGTCTTCCGGCTCCAGCGCGTTGCCGGTCATGCGGGTGTACATGCCGACGGCGCTCTTGAACTGCCGGTGGGTCACGCCGCCACGCCGGTTGGCGATCTGCTGCAGATACGCCTTTACGTGCGCGTTTACGTCGCTCTCCAGGGTGATGTCCTCGTCTTCGGCCACGTGCATCAGGATGCCGCGCGCCTGGTCCAGGTCGAGGCTGAAGTCGACGACCGCCTTCTTCAGAAGCTCACGTTCCCCTTCCATGGAGATGACGTGGCCGTCTTCGGTGTGGAGGCGGATGTAGTCGGAAAATTTCTTCTTATCGGCGGCCATGGTTTCCATAGTCAATCACCAGAGAACAGGTTTTCCCGATGCGCACCGGTCGCAACCAGAGGGCCGGCGGGGAAGGGGAGCCCGGCCACGGCGGTCGGCGGCGGTGGCGCTTGGCACAGCGGCGGCAACCCGAACTCGACCAGCAGGCGGCAGCCGATCGACACGACCCGGCTGACCAGCGCCACGGTGGTTTGCCAGATCATCCCGACCGTTTCCCACACGACGCTCGGCTGCCATTCCAGTGCGCCACTCATCACCGCGCGCGCCACCGCCTCGCTGAACTCGGGCCCCCGGCGGGTGTCGACGACGACGCCCAGGTTGGTGCACAGGGTCGTCAGGCGGTGCTCGCCCGGCGCGCCAGCCCCGGTCTCGAACACCACGGTGCGGTCACGGTATGGCAGCCGCTGCCGTTCGACGGCAGCTCCCAACTCCGGCATGGCGACGGGCAGAATGTTGACCAGCCCGTCGCTGAGCGCCTTGTGCAGCAGGTCGCCGGGCGTCAACTCGTGGCTGGGCACGATCATGGCGTCCGCATCGCCGTTGAGCAGGCGGCCGAGCGCGCGGGCTCCGCCCCGGTTTTCCAGTTCCAGCCTCTCCAGCGCCGGCAACGCACCGCGCAAAAGGCCGGCGCTGACGTCGGCATGGCTGCCCGGCAGCCCGGCGTCGACGACGACGCGCTGCCGCTGCGCCGCCATGACCAGTTCGCCGAACGACGGCCACGTGTCCTTGCGCACGAAGGTGAGCAGGCATGCCGGCAGTCCCGGATAATATTCGATGTCCTTGACGGCATCGGGCGATTTGGCGACGAGGTCCTCGTAGAGATCGCGCTGTACGAAGGCGGCGGCGTTGCGTCCGGACAGGACGCCCTGCAACGCCTGCTGCGCGCTGGGCGCCGGTTCGAGGACCAGCGGATGAGCCTGGCGCAAGGCGCGCTGCAGTCCCGGCCCCGCGGTGCGGTGGGCAATGCTGTTGTCGGGGCCGGTGGCGAGGCGCGCGGGCGCCTCCGCTGCGACGGCCTGCGTTCCGATGACCAGGGAGAGGAGAGCGGCGCCGATTGAGAGGCGGTGACGAACGAAGCTCACGACGACTTGGCTCCCAGCGCGCGGGACAGGCCTTCCTGGTACTTCGTCTCGGTCGGCGCGAGGCGCACCGCCTGCCGGTAGGAGGCGGCTGCGTCGCTGTGCCGGCCGAGGTCCTGATACATCGCCCCCTGCATGGCGTGCAACTCAGCCTCGTCCGGTTCCGCGCGGATGGCCTTCTCGATGTGAGCGAGGGCTTCCGCCGGCTGGTTGAGGGCGGCGTGCGCCACGAACAGCTCGCGGTGCACGGTGGCGACGTCGTCGTAGGACGCCAGTGCCCGCTCCAGCGTTTCCACGGCGGCGGCGTGTTTGCCGCTGCGGATCAGCGTGCGCCCGATGTTCAGGTAGCCGGCACCGAACTCCGGCTTCATCTCGATGGCGGCGGAGAACTTCTCGATCGCCTCGTCGTACCGGCCCTGCAACAGCAGCGTCCGGCCCCAGAGGTTGAACACGAGGTGGTGGTCCTTGCGCGGCATCACCTTGAAGCAATGCTCTATCAGCTCGTAGGTGCCCGGCAGGTCGCGCTTGCCGGCCTTCATCTCCTCGTCGCGCCGGTAAAGCGTCGCCACGTAGGGATCGACGACGACCATCGCATCGAACGCCGCGGTCTTGAGCAGGCGGCCAACCTCGTCCGTCCGGCCACGGTAGGTGTGGAGGACGGTGCGCCCATCGTCGATCTGCGCGCGGATGCGCAGCTCGATCACGTCGTCGCCACCGGGAGCGTTGTGAATCTCGCCCGAGAAGGCGACGCGGATCACGCCGAGGTGGCGGCGGGCCGCGTCCACGAAGATCTGGATGCCGAAATACTCGCCAAGCTGCTGGAGCGTCTCCTCCTTCGCCTTTCCGGGCAGATCGGTGGAGCGCAGGCGGGAACCGGCCACCTCGCGGATGTGCCGCATCTCATCGGCCATCTGCCGCGTCAGCACCTCGGGCGTGTAGCCCTGCTTGACGATGGCGGGCGGAACGGAGATCGGCTCGACGGAAATGCCGCCGAGGCCCGACACCACACTGACGCCGAAAAACGAAATCGCGGCCAGAAGCGAAAGCGACAGGTAATCCACGGCGAATGCGCTCCGTTACGGCGACGGAGAGGGCTCCGTCGAGGCCGCAGCATACCTCAACCGGGGTATGTATTGTAAAGGAGAGTTGGTTGCGTCCCAAAAACCTTCCACCCTGCGCCGTTCGACGCGGGCGACGTTGCACAACGTTTGGTCAATACCCGGTGAAACGGAAAGAATGTAGCAATATCAACGCAGTGTGATGTCGTTGGAATCGACCTGGCCGGACAGGCGCGAACGGATGTGCGACCAGGAAATGCCGATGGCGAGGATGCTGGCGGTGACCACCAGCGAAATGGTCACGAACAGCGGGAAGGTGAGTTCCGGAAGGATGCCGACGTCGACCAGCGTCCAGGTGATGGCGGAGAAGAACGTCGTGCCGAGCAGGATGCCGATGATGCCCAGCGCGCGCAACGTGCCCAGGAAGAACGTCGCCAGCACCGTGACGAGCGCCGTGCCGACGAGGATCTTGAACGACCAGCGGGCGTCCTCCGGATCCATCAGCCAATGGACGTAGGAGTAGCCCGTCTGGTTGTAAAAGGCGAAGACAAGGAACATCGCGAACAGCCAGCGAACGACGATGCCCTGATAGCTGAACATGACCTGGTCCTGTTAAACCGTGCGCCCGTGGCACCCCGTGCTCAGCGGGCGAACAGCTTCTCTTCCATGGCGGACTTCTCGATGCAGGCGATGCGCTGGAGCTGCAGGTACGCGGCCTTCTGGCCGGCGTAGGGGTCGACCGACACCCGCTCCATGAACTTCAGCTGGTCCCGCACGTCGATGTACTGCGCGGTATAGTCGAGAATGCGGTAGGGGATCATGTAGCTGCCCAGCACGCCGTATTGCAGCACCATGGTGGCCATGCGGCCGGCGGCGTCGCGGATGGTCGAGGGGCCGAGTACCGGCAGCACGACGTAGGATCCGCGCGGCGCGCCATAGGTGCACAGCACGTCGTCGAAGGTGCGCACCTCGCGCGGGTAGCCCATCTCCGTGGCGCGGTCGACGACACCGCCCATGCCGTAGGTGGTGTTCACGGCGAAGCGGATGCTGGACTGCTTGGCGCCTTCCCAGTCACCACGCAACGCGTTGCTGACCACGGTGATCGGTTCGCGCAGGTTCGCGAACGCGTTGGACACGCCCTGACGGAACGGCGGCGTGGTGTGCTCGTTGTAGGCTGCTGCCACCGGCTCCATCACCCACTGCTGGATCGTCCGGTTGAACGAGAAGATCGCCCGGTTGAGGGGCTCGTTCAGTTCGGGGATCTGCAACGCGGAATCGTCCGGCGCGGCGGCCGGTGCGGCGGACGCCGTCATGGGGGACAGCATGGCGCCCGCGGCAAGCGCCACCGCCGCGGCGGTCATCCGCCAACCCGTCCGCGTCTGCCGCGCGGCGGCGCTGGAAGAGACCCTGCTCGGTGAACGGAGGCGCAGGACAGGCATCAACTCCTCCCTAAAGGTGGGGTACGCAGAGGCGGGCATCGGCCGGGATCAGCGGGCAAGGCCGGCCAGCACCGCCGAAAGCTCGGTCGGCTTGGTGGCGGCCTGCAGATGGGACTTGGCGGCCTGCTCCAACGTGCGCGCGGCGGCATCGACCTCCAGGCGCAATTTCGCGTCGGCCAGCCACGCCGACGCCACCTCGGCCGGGCGGCCGCTAAGGGTCTGCACGCTGGCGACGGCGTCCTTCAGGTTGCCCGCGGCAAGCTGCGCATCGGCGTTGCGAAGCGCGGCAATGGCCGGCGTCGCTTGGTTGCGGCCCAGCGCACCGACGAGGCTCTCGAGCTGCACCGCCGACGAGTTTCGGATCACGCTGAGGTCGATCCAGCCGGGCGCGGTGCCGAGCGTCTCGCCGACGTACACTTCGTTGAAAACGCCGACAAATCGGGTGCGCAGGTCCGGCGTGCGCGGCACGCCCTTGGCGGCGCCGCGCGCCAGCACGTCGAGCGCGGCCTTGGCCTCCGGCACTCCCTTGGGGGCCAGCGCCTGGACCAGCGTCAGCGCGTCGCCGTAGGGCGCCGTGCCGGCGACCGCCTGTTGAAGCTGGCTGGTCGCGATGAGGAACGCCCGCGCAGCGCCCGCATCGGGCTTGTGCCAAGTGGCGGCAAGCTGATCCTGCCAGACGGGCAGCGTCGCGATCGCGGCGGCGGACGCCGTGGAGAGCAGCAGCCCGACGACGGCCATCACATAGAGGCCGGGGCGCTTGCGCTCGACCACCACAGGCGCCACGGCAATCGGCGGTGGCTCCGGCGCGGCCGGTGCGCTGTCGGTGCCCGCGCGCACGGCGGCCGTCTCGGGGGAATCGGTGGCGGTGTCTTGTGCCGTCATGGTGTGCCCGGTCCCGCGCTGTTGGGTTGGTGCCGGCCGTCTCCGCCCATCCAGGCATCGGGCCGGTTTGCAGTCGCCACCGTCACGATACTGGCTGATACACGCGCTGTCACCCGGTTTGTCACCCGGCGCTCAACTCTCGGCGGAAAAACCCATCATTGTCCCCGCGCAACTGCGGCGGGCAAACTGGACGGCCGCCTCCGGTTCGACTATACGAAACAAGGCCGATGCCGCTGCGCTTTCAGGTGTATGCCGTCGGATAATAATTTGGACTTGGCGATACGATTTCGGATTGGGGTGTGCGCGTGGACAAGCCGACTCAGCAGACGCCGCAGCCGGGAGTGTGCGCCGGATGACGTGGCGCCGGCTCGCCACCAACGCCGTGGTCCGCGGCGCCGCCCTGCGCCACAAGGGTCTGCGCCGCGCCTTGCTGGCGACGGCCGCGGGCGCGGTGCTGGTCCTGGCCGGCCTGTCCATGGATGCGGGCAGCGTGCCCGAGATCGTCCCGGCCAGCCAGGCGGCCGCCGCGCCGGTTCCGGCCGAGGGTGCCGGTCCGGCAAAGGCGATGCTGACCTGGACCGGCAACGACGGACGTGCCCGGCGCACCGAAGTCGACGCGGACCGGCTGCGGGCTTTCCACCATGCGCTGGCCAACCGGCTGGTGGAGCACCGGGCCATGCTGGCCGAACACGCCGGGCAGATCGCCCGCGACGAGTTCTCGCCCGTGTTCATTCAGCTCGACGCACGCGTGCCCGCCTATACGGAGTGGGTGTTCAACTGGTGGACCAGCTACATTCTGCTGACGCGCGGGCTGGTCACCGGCGTCGACCGGCTGGTGCGCGGCGATCTGGCGGGCATCCAGCCCGCCGTCCAGGAAACGCTGGCCAACTACGTCCGCGCCGAATACGCGTTGATCACGCAGCCGGACGACATGCGCCCCGAAATCGCCGCCGCGGTCAAATCGGCCATCCGCGCGCTCGATCGCGATGTCGGCAAGGTCTGCGGCCTGTATGGCCAGGACTTCCGCAATTTCGTGCTCACCCACGGCGGCGCCATCGAGGTCGCGGCCGAACCTGGGCGCTGGGCGCCGGTGGCGCGCGACGGCGTGGAACTGACCGCGTGGCCCAGCCTGTGCATCCCGCCCGCCGGCCTGCCGGCGACGCCGCCCGAGTTGTACGAGCGTGCCCTGCAGCTGGACGGGCAGATCAATTCGGTGCTGATCCGGCTGAGCCGGCCGATCGCCACCACGGCGGTTTCGCTCAGCGTGTCGGCCTCCGGCATCATGGCGTTCCTGGCCGGCTTTGGCCTGCCGGTC
>NZ_DASPMG010000253.1:0-3591 GCF_035627195.1 Azospirillum sp. | reverse complement strand
CCGACCCCGACACCATCCGCCGCATCGCCTACGAAACGCGCGACCTGATGCGCCGCCACTCCAACCTCGCCAACGTCAACCTGGACTGGGACGAACTGGCCAAGCGGGTACGGCTGGACGTGGACGCCGCCAAGGCGCGGGCGTTGGGCGTCACCAAGCAGGATCTGTCTAACGCCCTGCAACTGCTGCTTGGCGGCATGCCGGTCACCCAGTACCGCGAGGGCACCGAGTTGATCGACGTGACCTTGCGCACCCCGGCCGAGGAGCGGTTGGACCTGTCCAAGCTGGGTGAGCTGAACATCCGCACCGGCCGGGGCTCCGTGGTGCCGCTCAGTCAGGTGGCGGTCGTCCGCTATGAACTGGAAGAGCCGATCCTGTGGCGGCGCGGCCGTGAAACCACCATGACCGTGCGCGCCGACGTCACCGGCGGCATGCAGGCGCCGGTGGCGAGCCAACAGGTGAACACCCAATTGGACGCCGTGCGGGTGCAACTGCCCGAGGGCTATCGCATTGTCATGGGTGGCGCCATCGAGGAAAGCGCCAAGGGCCAAAGCTCGATCAACGCCATGATGCCGCTGATGCTGCTGATCATGGTTTCAACGCTGATGTTCCAGCTTCAGAGCTTTTCGCGTGTGGCGATGGTGCTGCTGACGGCGCCTTTGGGCCTGATCGGGGTGACGACGTTCCTGTTGCTGTTCCGCCTGCCTTTCGGCTTCGTCGCCACGCTGGGAGTGATCGCGCTGGCCGGCATCATCATGCGCAATTCGGTGATCCTGGTGGACCAGATCGAGCAAGACGTGCGCGACGGCCGCTCGCGCTGGGAAGGCATCATCGAGGCCACGGTGCGCCGCGCCCGCCCGATTGTCCTGACGGCGGCGGCCGCCATTCTGGCCATGATCCCGCTGGCCGGCAGCGTGTTCTGGGGACCGATGGCCGTCGCCATCATGGGCGGGCTGGCGGGAGCGACGGTGCTGACCATCTTCTTCCTGCCGGCGCTGTATGCCGCGTGGTTCCGGGTGAAGACGCCGGAGAAGGGCGGAGTAGTGGAGAAAATCCCCGACCTGATGCCGTCGGCCTGACCGATTTTTCCCTCTTGCTGACTCCAGGCGCCTCCGGTGGTTCGGAGGCGCCTGGCCGGCATCAGGCCACGGCCAGCAAGCCGCCGTTGCGATCTCCCATCCCTTCAACCGACGATACCGAGGAGGCGCTGCTCAACGGCAGCGCCGTTGCGCCTGAAAGAACGGAGGTCATGGTGCGGATCGCCGCCTTGCCGGTCACCGCGCCGACGGGCGTAATCTGGTATGTCTGGCTTACGGATTCGCCATCCGGGTCAATCGCCGTCACTTTCAGTTCCAATCCGGCGAAGATGCGCGGCACACGGCCGGAGAAGGTGCGGCTGCTGGTGTTGGACCGCAGCCAGGACGGCAGCCGGCGTCCATCCTCCAAGGTCGCGGTAAGGGTGACGGCGGACATCCGCACCGGCGAGCGCGGGGTGCTGGAGTATCTGCTCGACCCGCTGCTGCGCTACCGGCAGGAGAGCCTGCGGGAGCGCTGAATGGTGGTGACCGTCAGGGCCATAATCCGACCAGGACGAGCAGGAACGCGGCAAATTATCGATCAACAGGAGAATAGGTCCGGGGCATAATGTAACCATAACGTGTGGATTCGGGCACGACGCCGTGCCGTTCCGGGAGAGACAACCATGACCACCCCCCCGCGCCGCCGGGTCGCCTACGCCGAGGGCGATCCGATCTATCAGGTCCGCACCAGCCCGATCCCCAACTGGCTGTACCCGGGCCTGCCCACCCCGTCGGCGGTGGTCGAAGGACTGGCCTACGAACCGGTCAACACCCCGGCCCGCTGGAACGAGGCCGCCCCGCCCGGCACGCCGGTGGCCGTCACCGTCAGTTTCCCCGAGACGGCGTTCAGCGGCACCCCCAGACCTTGAGAGGCTTCCGGCCGCTGAGCGAGGCGGAGAAGACGGCGGCGCGCCAGGCGCTGGCCGCCTGGGCGGCGGTGTGCGGCCTCTCCTTCGTCGAGGTGCCGCCGGAGGTGGGCGGCGACATCCGCTTTGTCGCCTACGCCTTCCACGGCTTCTACGGTGGTCCCGCCACCTACGCCTATTCCTCCGCCCCTATTGGCGGGGGTTCCACGCCGTGGGGGCATGCATCGGACAATGCCGCCGATGTCTTTCTCAACACCGCCTTGATCGCGCCGGACGACAGCTTCGAGCCGGGCGGCGAGTGGTTCGAGATCCTGCTGCACGAGATCGGCCATGCCCTGGGGCTGGAGCACCCTCCCGAGGGCATGCAAAAGCTGGAGGCGGAGGAGAACATCACCAGCTTCACCGTGCTGTCCTACCACAGCCCCGCCGGCTGGGCGCAGGCGCCGGGGCCGGGCGACATCGAGGCGGTGCGCTACCTCTACGGCGCCGACGACGGCGGCGTCACCGCCCGCTGGGACGCCGCCGCCCGCGCCGTCGTCGTCAGCGGCGACGAGGCCGGCAACGCCCTGTACGACACCGTGCGCGCCGACCGCCTCGACGGCGGCCCCGGCGACGACACCCTGATCGGCGGCCCCGACGCCACGCTGGCGCTGTTCTCCGCCGCGCAAAGCCAGTACCGCTTCACCGCCGAGCCGGATGGGGCGGTGCGGGTCGACGGGCCGGACGGGGCCGACCTGCTGCGGCACGTGCGCCGGGTGCGCTTTGCCGACGGGCCGGCGGTGGCGGTCAGCGCCCTGCCGGTGCGGCGCTGGCCGGAAGTGGTGCGGCCGGTGCCGGAGCTGACGGCGGCGGCGGCGGCGGGGCGCCGCTTCCGCTCCCGGCTGGCGGCCGACACCTTCCACAGCCCGGACGGCGGGCGGCTGACGTGGCGGCTGCGCCAGGAGGACGGGACGGCGCTGCCCGGCTGGCTGCGCTTCAGCGCGGCGACGCGGACCCTGTCGGGGACGGTGCCGGCGGGGGCGGCGGACCTGACGTTGCGGGTGACGGCGCGCGATGCCGCGGGGCGGGAGGCCGGCGACGGCTTCCACCTGTTCATCACTCCGGCGGGCGGCAGCGGCGTGCGGGCGGCGGCGTCCCCGGTGCCGGCGGCGCGGACGGTGGTGCGGGGCAACGCCGGCAACAACCATCTGAACGGCAAGGCGCGGAACGAGGAGTTCCTGTGCGGCGCCGGCGACGACGACGTCAGAGCCGGCGATGGCGACGATGTCGCCTGGGGTGGCGACGGCTGCGATATGCTGTACGGTGGGAACGGCCGGGATCAGCTGTACGGGGAGCTTGACGACGATTATCTCAGCGGCAAGGCCGGTGATGACAGTCTGTCCGGCGGCGTTGGCTACGACTACCTGCTCGGCGGCGAGGGCACCGACGCGGTGTTTGGCGGCGAGGGCAACGACACGCTGGGAGGGGAGAGCGGCGACGACCTCGTGGTCGGCGGCATCGGCGCCGATGAATTCTGGGAGGATGTCGACAGGGATGCCCCGGCGGAGCGCAACACGCTGTACGGCGGGACGGGCGACGACACCTTCTACGCTAACGGCACCGGCGGCTACCTCGACGGCGGCGACGGCGACGACGTGCTGTATGTC
>NZ_DASPMG010000252.1:0-8162 GCF_035627195.1 Azospirillum sp. | reverse complement strand
CCGAGGCCCCGGCTCCGGCCGAGGTTCCGGCCGCCGAGGAGGCCAAGCCGAAGAAGCGCCCCGCCCGCCCGCGCAAGAAGGCCGCCGAGCCCGCCGAGGCTCCGGCCGAGACGCTGAGCGAGCCGGCGACCGTCGCCGTGGCCGAGCTGGCCGCCCCGGAGGCCGTCCCGGCCACCGAGGAGCAAGCTGCGGAGCCCGCTCCGGAAGGCGAGGAGAACCAGCCGGCCCGCACGGCCGAGGTGGTGAACCAGCCGCCCGAGAAGCCGAAGCGCGGCTGGTGGAACCGCTGAGGCCCGCCCGCAAACAGGAAAAGGCGCCCGAAAGGGCGCCTTTTTCTTTTGTGCATCGTACGTCGCAGGTTGCCCCTACAGCACCCCCATCCCCTCCAGCGCGCCGCGCAGCCCCGCCGCACCCGCAAACCGGTGGGTCCGCATGCCCAGCGCTTCCGCCGCCTCCACGTTGGCGGCGACGTCGTCGATGAACAGCGTTGTGGCCGGATCGAGGCCAAAACGCTCCAGCAGCCGCCCGAACAGCGCCGGGTCCGGCTTCAGCAGCCCCTCGGCCCCCGACACCACGGCGCCGTCGAACGCCGAGAACACCTCGAACCGCGCCGGCATCAGCTCGAACGTGTCGGCCGCGCAGTTGGTCAGCAGGTACAGCGGCACTCCGCGTTCCTTCAGCTCCCACACAATGTCCGGGGTGCCGGCGATGGTGTCCGGCACCATCTCCTCCCAGCGCTCGCGGTAGGCGCGGATCAGCTCCTTGCACTCCGGGAACTCGGCCGTCAGCAGTGCGGTCGCCTCGTCCCACGGGCGGCCGCGGTCCTGCTCCACGTTCCAGGCGGGCGTGCAGACGTTCTCCAGGAAGTGCTCCATCAGCGCCTCGTGCCCGTCGAAGTACGGGCGGTAGAGGTGCCGGGGATCCCAGTCGACGAGCACGCCGCCGACGTCGAAGACAACGGCCTTCACAGGCATGGCCTTCACGTCACATTCAGCCACGGCCCCGCTCACCCCTTGCGGGCCAGCGCGACGAGCTTCTTCATCTCGTCCAGCTTGATGGCGCCGGGCACCAGTTCGTTGCCCACCACGAAGGCCGGCGTGCCGCGGATGCCCAGCGCCTCGGCGAGCGCGTGGTTGGCGCCGATGGCCTGCTCCACGTCCGGCGTCGCCATGTCCTTCTTCAGCTTGTCCACGTCCAGGCCTGCGCCGGCGGCGATCTGGAAGATCTTGGCGTCGTCCAGCTGGCCCTTGTTGGCCATCAGGGCGTTGTGCAGCGCCTCGTACTTGCCCTGGGCGCGGGCGGCCAGCGCCGCCTTGGCGGCGGTCACCGACGCCGGCCCCAGAATGGGGAATTCCTTGTAGACGAAGCGGACCTTGCCGTCCGTCTTCAGCAGCGTGGCAACGTCGCCTGTCACCGCCTTGCAGTAGCCGCACTGGTAGTCGAAGAACTCCACCACCGTCACATCGCCCTGCGGATTGCCGCCCACTGGCGAGGCCGGGTCCTGGAAGATCTTCTGCTTGTTGCCGGACAGCGCCGTCTTCTGCCGCTCGGCCGTCTCGGCGCGCTCGCGCTTCTGCAGCTCCTCGATGGCCTCCATGATGACCTCGGGATGCTTGACCAGATAGTCCCGCACGACCTCCTCGATGGCGCGGCGCTGCATGTCGTTGAAGGCGGGCGTCTGCGCCTGCGCGACGGGGGCCAAAGCGGTCAGGGCCAGGGCGGCGGTCAGCAGCAGCGGGCGGAAGCGGGTCATCACATCTGTCTCCGGTAAAGCGCGAGCGGCTACCATGGCGGCACAACCGGCCCCAGGCAAGCCACGAAGGCGTGAGGATCACGGTTTGCGCGGCTTATCCACCTGCCCGCGGATGTCCTGCGCGCGCAGCCAGCCGGGGGAGCCGGCGGGCAGCAGACGCTCCGCCCGCTCCGCCTGGAACCGCGCCACCGGCACGTCGCCGCGCGCGAACGCCTCCTCGGCGGAGGCATAGGCGACCATCCCGTCGTTGCCCTTCAGCGCGTAGGCCTGCGCCATCAGCCGCCACAGGAAGGTGGACTGCCCCTGCTGGGTCTTCGCCGCCACCTGCAGGTTGCGGATCGCCTCGTCCGCCACCTTGGCGTTGTTCTGCTCCAGCAGCGCGTGCGCCAGCGACACGCGGATGGGGGCGGAATCGGGCGCCAGCTCGATGGCCTTGCGGTACGGCGCCACGGCGTCGGGCGCGCGGCCGTTCTGCAGCATCAGGTCGCCCTTCAACTCGTGGAAGAAGCCGTTCTTCGGCTCCTGCTGGATCAGCCCGTCGACCAGGGGCAGTGCCCGCATCACCTCCCCCCGGCGGAAGTACGCGTACGCCCGCCCGTACCGCGCCACGATGGACTGGTCGTCGGCGCGGTAGCGGTTCAGCGCCCCCTGCGGCTCCAGGTACGCGTACAGCTTGGCCTGGATGCGCTGGTAATGCTCGACCACGTCGGCCGGCAGGGCGCGCCCGGTGTTGCGCGACCGCTCGACGAAGCTGCGCACGCTGTCCAGCCGCTCGCGGGTCAGGGGGTGGGTGCGGGCGTACGCCGCCTCGCGGTCGGTGGTCAGCGGCTCCTCCGCCCCCAGCTTGTCCAGGAAGGTCAAGAGGCCGGAGGCGGACACCCCGGCGCGCTCCATGTACGACAGGCCGGCCTGGTCGGCCGAGGATTCCTGCCCGCGCGAGAAGGACAGGAAGTTCCGCTCCGCCATGTGCTGGCCCAGCATCATGCCGGCCATGCCGGCGCCTGCGTTGCGCGACGCGATGCCGCCGATGATGCCGATGCCCATGCCCACCAGCGACGACAGGAAGGCGGTCTCCATGGCGTCGCTGCCGCGCACCAGATGGCCGCCGGCGATGTGCCCCGTCTCGTGCGCGACGACGCCCAGCAGCTGCGCGGCGTCGGTCTGCAACAGCAGGCCGGTGTGGATGAAGATGTTCTGCCCGCCGGCCACGAAGGCGTTCAGCGTGCGGTCGTTGACCAGCACGATGTTGACCGATTCCGCGTCGATGCCGGCCGCCTGGAAGATTGGCCGCGCCATGGTGCGGATGGTATGTTCCGTCTCCGCGTCGCTGAGGAGTTGCATCTCACGGCGCTGGGCGCCGGCCGGCGCCGTCCACGACAGGAACGACACAGCGACCATGGCGACGATTGAAACGAGCCTGCTCGGCTTGCGCACCTTTCCGACCTCCGGCGATCCGCAGGGACGCTCCGCCCCCATCCGCCACATCTGGCGCCCCAGAATGTGGCACCCCAAACTTTGGCATCAATGGGGCGCGATTGCGATAGCGGCGCTGGTCCTGCCGGCCTGCGTCAACACCAAGTACAAGACCAACGCGCCGCTCCAGGCCTACGCCGTGGCCGACGAGCCGCGCGCCGCCCAGGTCGGCCGCGAGATCCTTGACGGCGGCGGCACCGCCGCCGACGCGGTCGCCGCCATGGCGCTGACCATGAGCGTCACCCTGCCCTCGCGAGTCGGCCTGGCCGGCGGCGGCGTGTGCGTGGTGTTCGACGCGGGCCGGAAGGAAACCCGCACGCTGGACTTCCTGCCGCGCACCGCCCGCCCCATCGCCCCGGCGGCCCCCGGCCTGCTGCGCGCCATGGCGGCGCTCCAGGCCACCACCGGCGCCTTCCGGTGGGAGCAGGTGGTGGTCCCGGCCGAGGTTCTGGCCGCCAACAACCCCGGCATCAGCCGCGCCTTCGCCGAGGATCTGGCCGCCAACGCCACCCGCCTGACCGACGCCGACTCCCGCCGGATCTTCCAGCCCGACGGCCGCCCCCTGGCCGAAGGATCGCCCCTGTCCCAGCCGGAGCTTGCCGCCCTGCTCGGCCGCATCCGCCTCAACGGCTTCGGCGCGCTGTACGGCGGCAACACGGGCGACGCGCTGGCCACGGCGGTGGGCACCGACACGGCGTCGTTGCGCGCCCGGCAGCCGCGCTGGGGCGGCACCGCGTCCGTCCCCATGGGCAGCTACGCCCTGCACTTCCCCGACCTGCCCGAACAGCCGTCGGGCAAGGCGCTGGCCGCCGCCTGGAGCGCCGGCATGGCCGCCCCCGACGCGCAGCGCGTGCAGCGCGCCCTGGCCGCCCTCCCCTCCACGGGCGCCGCCGAGGCCCCGGCGGCCGGCGTGGCGGCGATGGACGGCAGCGAGAACGCGGTGGCCTGCGCGCTCACCATGGGCGCGCCCTTCGGCACCGGCCGCATGGTGCCCGGCACCGGCCTGCTGACCGCCCTGGGCGTGCAGAGCGCCGGCTTCGGCGCCCCGGCGGTGATCAGCAACAGCATCGTCGGCCGCACGATCCTGTCGTCGGTCGGCACCGCCAAGGGCGGCGACGGCCCAGCCGCGGCGGCGGCGGCGCTGTTCGGCGCGCTGCTGCCGGTGATCGACAGCGACCGCCTGCCCTCCGACGTCCTGGCCGCCACCCCGCCGACCGCCCCCGGCCGCGCCGACATCATCGGCTGCCGCCTGGACCCGTCGAACGAGCTGAAAGGCTGCCAAGCCGTCGCCGACCCGCGCGGGCGGGGCGTGGCGCACTCGCTGGACATTCCCAGGTGAGGGTGGGGCGCGCCCGTGAAAGGCGGGCGCGCTCTTGCGCAACAGGCTTTGCATGCAATGGAGCACAGCATGAGGCTAGCCGCCCTGCTTATGGTACTTGTGACTCTATCAGCATGCCAATCCAAGTGGCGCGATCTGCCTTCGGCTTCCATCACCATCGATAGCTACGCGATATCGGTTCAATCGATACCTCGAGAGCCAGATGGACTGGAAACCAGGGCGCTTTACACGGGAGTTGTTTTTTCGCCCGACCCTTGGGAGTGGCGAGATCGCTTTGCGAAGGCCTCATTGGCTGTCGCCGAGCGACACTGCCGCAATAAAATTCCAGTCGTCATGGATTCGATCAAGCCCGAAGACGAATTCGGGCTTATGACGAGATTTCAGTGCAGGCAGGCAGCGGTCAGGTAAAACCTGAGAGCCCACTTAACGGCTCTTAGTCCATTTTTCAGGAATACGTCATGCCCGGGCCCAATCCCGGGCATTCACGCACCCCGACCAATCCAAGGAACATGGATGGCCGGGACTGGGCCCGGCCATGACGTTTTCTCTTGCGAAAGATTTCATCGCCGGGATCGCCATCAAGCAGGCTCTGTAGGTTGAGCACACAGCATCCGCAAGCTTGGCGCCAACCTACGTCCCCTGAAACAAAAAACGCGCCGCGGACCTGAGCCCGCGGCGCGTTCTTCTTTCCCGCAACGCTTGCGCGTTACATGCAGGTCGCCTGCGCCGTCATGACGATCTCCACGCCCTTGGCGTGCTTGGAGGTCGCGGCGGCGGCGTCTTCGGCCTTGCCGCTCGCCATGGCGGCGTTCACGGCCTTCATCGCCTCCAGGGCGGCGGTGCGGTCGGCGCCGGTGATCTTGCCCGACGCGCACTTGCACGACTTGGCGGTCTCCGGCGACTTGTCGACGCCCGTGCACAGGGCCTCGAAATCGTCGGCATAGGCCAGGGCCGGCACCGAAACCAGAGCGAAGGCGGCGACGATGGCAACTTTCAGCGTACGCATGCAAATAATTCCTTGGCTTGAGATGACGACACACTGTTCCCACGAAATTCTCTTCAAATCAAAGGCAACTTCTCCAAATTGCCGCACCCGATAACTCAACGGCCTATCCAGTGATTCACGGCACGACTGTTTCCCGCCGTGGGTGCAAATTGTGGATGGCCATTCACAGGAAGGCCGTTTCGACGAAGCCGCCGCCACGCTTCTCACGCGACTCGGCGCGGGGGTAGCCCTCCGCCGCCCCCGGCGCTATGCTCGCCGCCTCCCGAACCATCGCGAACCGGCCTGTCCCATGTCCTCCCCTTCCCGGCCCTCCAAGAGCATCATCACCCCCAAGGTCTCCCTGCGCGGCCAGATCCCGCCGTTCTTCGTCATGGAGGTCATGCGCGCCGCGGCCGAGCGCGAACGCGCCGGGCTGGAGGTGCTGCACCTGGAGGTGGGCCAGCCCTCGACCGGGGCGCCCAAGGGGGCCATCGAGGCGGCGCAGAAGGCCCTTGTCGCCGACAAGCTCGGCTATACGGAGGCGCTGGGCATCCCGGCGCTGCGGCAGGCCATCGCCGACTGGTACCGCACGCGCTACGGCGTCGAGGTGCCGGCGCGGCGCGTGGTCGCCACCATGGGCTCCTCGGGTGCCTTCCAGCTGGGCTTCCTGGCCGCCTTCGATCCGGGCGACCGGGTCGCCATGGCCTCGCCCAGCTATCCCGCCTACCGCCACACGCTGACCGCCATCGGCGTCGAGCCGGTGGAGATCGAGGCCGGGCCGGAGACCGGCTTCCAGCCCACCGTTGCGATGCTGGAGAACCTGGGCAAGCCGATCCAGGGCCTGATCGTCGCCAGCCCGGCCAACCCCACCGGCACGATGCTCAGCCGGGCCGAACTGACCGCCCTGTCGGACTGGTGCGACGCCAACGGCGTGCGGCTGGTGTCGGACGAGATCTACCACGGCCTCACCTACGGCCCGGAGGCGGTGACCGCCGCCGAGGTGAACGAGCGCGCGCTGGTCGTCAACAGCTTCTCCAAGTACTTCTCGATGACCGGCTGGCGCCTGGGCTGGATGGTGGTGCCGGACGAGTTGCTGCGCTCCGTCGAATGCCTGGCGCAGAACCTGTTCATCTCGGCCCCGACGCTGGCGCAGCACGCCGGCCTCGCCGCCTTCGACTGCACGGCGGAGCTGGACGGCCACGTCGCCCGCTACGCCCGCAACCGCGAACTGCTGCTGCGCGAGCTGCCCAAGGCCGGATTCGACCGGCTGGCGCCCGCCGACGGCGCCTTTTACATCTACGCCGACGTGTCGGCCATGACCGACGATTCGGAGGCGTACTGCAAGCAACTGCTGGCCGACACCGGCATCGCCGCCACCCCCGGCATCGACTTCGACCCCGCCCGCGGCCGCCGCTTCATGCGCTTCAGCTTCGCCGGCTCGGAGGACACCATCGCCGAGGCCGCCCGCCGCCTGATCGCGTGGCGGCGGTAGGGCGAGTTGACATTATTCCTATAGAACGGGCATGATGGGGGTGGACGATGGGCGCTCTGCGGCCTCATTGCCCCCTCCCGGCTTCGCTGACGCTCAGCCACCCTCCCCCTCTTCGAGGTGGAGGGTTCATCGGCTTGCGGCGGCAGTCCCCTCCACCGCCCATGGCGGGGGAGGGTTAGGGAGGGGGCAAAGGCTGCAGCCGCACCATGAACCCGTCGGCCGAACGATACACCCATCCGAAAGCGTATCGCGCCGTATCATCCCGTAACATCCGCCCCCGAATGCAACACTCCCGGAAATGTGTTGCATCGTGTTGCATCCGGTTGCATTTGCCCCCTCGCGCCGCCCCTACCCGGCCGCCCGCTCGTCCGCGCGGTCGAACTGCAGCGCCGCCAGCCGGGCGTAGAGACCGCCCTGGGCCACGAGGTCGGCGTGCCGGCCGGAGGCGACGATCCGGCCGCGCTCCATCACCGCGATGCGGTCCGCGTTCAGCACGGTCGCCAGGCGGTGCGCGATGATCAGCGTGGTTCGCTGCTTCATCAGCTTTTCCAGCGCGTCCTGCACCATCCGCTCGCTCTCGGCGTCCAGGGCCGAGGTCGCCTCGTCCAGCAACAGGACGGGCGGGTCGCGCAGGATGGCCCGCGCAATGGCGATGCGCTGGCGCTGGCCGCCGGACAGGCGCACCCCCTTCTCGCCCAGGAAGGTGGACAGTCCCTGCGGCAGCGCCTCCAGGAACTCCAGCGCGTGGGCGGCGTCCGCCGCGGCGCGCACCTCGGCGTCGCTGGCGTCGGGCCGGCCGTAGCGGATGTTCTCCCACGCGTCGGCGGAGAAGATCACCGGGTCCTGGGAGACGAGGCCGATGCGCCGCCGCACGTCCGCCGGGTCGGCGGCCCGCACGTCCACCCCGTCCAGCCGGATCGTGCCGGCCTGCGGGTCGTAGAAGCGCAGCAGCATCTGGAACACCGTGGTCTTGCCCGCCCCCGACGGGCCGACCAGCGCCACCGTCTCGCCCGGCGCCACGTCCAGCGTGAAGTCCTCCAGCGCCGCGTCGTCGGGGCGCGAGGGGTAATGGAAGCGCACGCCCTCGAACGCCAGCGCCCCCTTGGCGGGGCTGGGCAGC
>NZ_DASPMG010000251.1:0-3669 GCF_035627195.1 Azospirillum sp. | reverse complement strand
AAGGCCGGCGGCAGCCACTCGGCGGCGAGGTAGGGCTCCGGGTTGCTGAAGAAGTCGGGCGCCTCGATGGCGCCGCTCATGACGGCCAGGGTGACGAACCGCCGCCACACCGGGTCGCAGAACTGCGGCACGATCACAAGGTGCTGGAGCTGTTCAACGCTGCGGCGGAACTCGACAAGGCCGCCGCGCAGGCTGGAATAGTTGGCGTCCTTCAGGTCACCGGAGACCTGGAAATAGGTGCAGCCCAGGCCCACCGCGATTGCCCGCAGATGGTTCTTCGTAAACGGGTCATAGTTCTTGTCGTCGGGCGGGGTGGTGAACTCCACGGTCTCGCCGGGGTTCAGCGGCACCAGCAATCCCGGTTCCAGGCTCGGCGCATCGGCGCTCGCCTGCCCCTTCCACGCTGGGTTGGCGTCGTCCTTGTTCAGAATGAAGCCGGCCAGCATCGCGGCCACCTTGGCACGGACCAAGGCGGCGTCCTCGTACTGGTCCAGTTCCTTCACCCGCAGCAGGATCGGCGCCAGCCACGTCAGGCCGCGGAGTTGGTTCTCCACCAGCTCGCGGAACAGGTGGAGCATGTCCTCCGCCGGAACCCGCGTCGGCTCCCAGGTCGGCGCCAGCATGGGCATGGTGGGATCGTTCGGGTTGAACGGCAGCACCCAATAGGCCACCCGCCGGCCCAGCGCGTCGAACTCGATCCCGGCGCGGATGGGGTGGCCCGGCCGGTGTTCCTGCCACTGCGTCAGGGGCACTTGGTCGCGGCTGATAAGCTCCACCTGGAGCGGCACCGGCAAGCTATGGCGCGACAATCACGGTGAGAACAGCGTCAATCAGGATGAGAATGGAATGCCGCCGTCGTGACGGAGGACGGGCGTAGCCCGGCCGGAGTCACGACGGCGGCATCGGCGTCCTTCCGCTTGGAAGGGCGCTGCTGGCGGGAGCGGTGAACACGGCCAGGATCGAGGGTCTTCACGCCAATGAGGAACCCCGACCTTGCCGGGCCGACACATCACCGACCAGCAGATGAGGCTCTACATGAAACACCGTTCCTCCAACACCCCCGCCATCGCGGCGGCGAAGGCCGGGTTCAGCCCGGCGACCGCTTACCGCATCGAGCGGGACCCACGCCCGCCATCGCACAAGACGCCGCCGCGCGGGCGGCGCCGCCCCGACCCGCTGGCCGGGATCTGGGACAGCGAGGTGGTGCCGATGCTCAAAGCGGCGCCGGGGCTGCGGGCGATCGCCGTGTTCGCCGAAATCCGTCGGCGGCATCCGGACCTGAGCGACAGCATCCGCCGGACCCTGGAGCGCCGCATTCGTGCCTGGCGGGCGGTGAACGGCCCGGACCAGGACGTCATCTTCCGCCAGGAGCACGAGCCCGGCCGCATGGGCCTGTCGGATTTCACCGACATGGCAGCCCTGGCGGTCACCATCGCCCAGCAGCCGCTTGACCACCGCCTCTACCATTTCCGCCTCGCCTATTCGGGCTGGGAACATGCCCACGTCGTGCTGGGCGGAGAAAGCTTCGTCGCCCTGGCCGAGGGGCTGCAGAATGCTTTGTGGTCTCTGGGCGGCGTGCCGGCCGATCATCGCAGCGACAGCCTGTCGGCGGCGTTTCGCAACCTGGACCGCGATGCCGCCGAGGACGCCACCCGCCGCTACGAGGAGCTGTGCGCCCACTACGGCATGGCCGCCAGCCGCAACAACCGCGGCGTCGCCCACGAGAACGGCGGCATCGAAAGCCCGCATGGCCATCTCAAGCGCGCCGTGGAGGATGCGCTGCTGCTGCGCGGCAGCCGGGACTTCGCCGACCTGGCGGCCTATCGCCGCTTCATCGACGAGGTGGTCGGCCAGCAGAACGCCCGCCGGACCAAGCAGGTCGCGGTGGAGCGGGACACCCTCAAGCCCTTGCCGCCCGACCGGACCGGCGACTTCGAACGGACCATCGTCTGCGTCACCTCCAGCGGCGGCTTTACCTTGCGCAAGGTGTTCTACACCGTGCCCTCGCGGTTGATCGGGCATCGCCTGCGCGTTCACCTGTTCGATGATCGCCTGGAGTGCTTCCTGGGCGGGACGCACGTGCTGAGCCTGCCGCGCGGGCGCTCGCGCGGCAACGGCAAGCATGGCCATGTCGTGGATTACCGCCACGTCATCCATGCCCTGCGCCGCAAGCCGATGGCGCTGCTCAACCTCGTCTACCGCGACCAGCTGTTCCCCCGCCAAGCCTACGCCCGGGCCTTCGACACCCTGCGGGCCGCCGGCAACGAGCGCCAAGCTTGCGCCACCATGGTGGAGCTGCTGTCGCTGGCCCACGAGCGGGGCTGCGAGGCCGCCTTGGCCCAGGCCCTGGAGGCCGAGTTGGAGGCCGGCCGGCTGCCCGACCTGCCGACCCTGCGCGAACGCTTCCAGGCGCCGACGGCCGCCCTCAACAACGTCACCGTCGACCTCGTGCCGCTCAGCGTCTACGACGAGCTGGGGACCGTCCGTCCGGGAGCCGCGGCATGAGCCCGACCGATCCCATCGACGCCGCCCGCCTGTCGCTGGCGCTCGGCGATCTGCGGCTGCCGGCCATCAAGCTGATCTGGCCTGACTTCGCCGCCCGGGCCGACAAGGAGGGCTGGCCCGCCGCCCGCTTCCTGGCCGCCCTGACCGAACATGAGATCGCCGAACGCGCCCGCCGGCGCATCGAGCGTCATCTCGACGAGGCTCGCCTGCCGCCCGGCAAAACCCTGGAGAGCTTCGAGTTCGACGCGGTGCCCATGGTCAGCAAGGCCCAGGTGATGGCCCTGGTCGCCGGCGACAGCTGGTTGGAGAAAGGCGCCAACTTGATCCTGTTCGGGCCGCCCGGCGGGGGCAAGTCGCATCTGGCGGCGGCCATCGGCTACGCCCTGGTGGAGAATGGTTGGCGCGTGCTCTTCGCCCGGACCACCGATCTGGTGCAGAAGCTGCAGATCGCTCGGCGTGACCTGAGCTTGGAGGCCGCGATCGCCAAGCTGGACAAGTACCACCTGCTGATCCTCGACGACTTCGCCTACGTTGCCAAGGATCAGGCAGAAACCAGCGTCATTTTTGAACTGATCGGCACCCGGTACGAGCGGCGCTCCTTGCTGATCACGGCGAACCAGCCCTTCGGCGAGTGGGGCAAGATCTTTCCCAGCCAAGCCATGACGCTGGCCGCCATCGACCGGCTCGTTCATCACGCCACCATCTTCGAGATGAACGTCGAGAGCTACCGGCGACGCGCGGCCCTGGAGAGAAAGCGCGCTCCCGGACGCCCACCCTCGCGCGCGACAATCAACGCCAACCTGATTGACGCTCCGCGACAGGACGCTTGAAACCCGCCCACGTCAGCGTCAATCATGCTCATGCCGCGACCCCAGACCTTCTTATCCTGATTGTCGCGCTCGCCATCCTGATTGTCGCGCCATAGGCGTCGTACTCGAACTCCTCCAGCGTGCGCACGAAGGGGAACTTGGCGATGCTCATCGCCATCTGGATGCGCCGCTCGTCCTTGCGCGCCACCTCGGCTTCGCACAGGAAGGCCAGGGCTTCGCGCAGGCTCAACTCGCGCCGTGCCGCCTCGTCGAGCAGGGTGTCGAGCTGGTCGCGCAACGCGGTCAGCTTCAGGCGTGTCAGCATCCGCGTCAGGTCATCGGGATCGGCGCTCAC
>NZ_DASPMG010000250.1:0-11635 GCF_035627195.1 Azospirillum sp. | reverse complement strand
ATTGGTGAAGGCGCTGACCCGCTTGCCCTCCACCACCGGCCGCCCATCGCCGCGTTTCGCCCGCACCAGCCCCGCCGGCCCGTGGCACACCGCCGCCACCACCCGCCGGTCGTCCAGGTACGACCCCACCAGCAGCGCCAGCGCGTCGCTGTCCGGCAAATCCCACATGGTGCCGTGCCCGCCCGGCAGGAACAGCGCGTCGAAGGGCTGCCCCGCCACCTGATCCACCGACGGCGCCGTCCGCGCCGCCCGCATCGCGTCCTTGTCGTCCAGGAAGCGGCGCGCCGCCTCCGGCACCTCCCCCTGGTCCGGAAGGCTGCGCGGATCGAACGGGATCGCCCCGCCGCGCGCCGAGGCCAGCGTCACCTCCGCCCCGCCGTCCTTCAGCGCGTAGTAGGGAACCGCCAGCTCCTCCAGCCACACGCCCGTCTTGTGCCCCGTCCCGCCCATCTCCGCGTGCGAGGTGGCGACGATGAGTACCCGCCTGCCGATCATCGGATGAACCCTCCTGTGCCGTCGAACGTGGTTCCAACAGCCCGGCCCGGCGGAGGTTCGGGGCGAAATGCAACCGGATGCAACGGGATGCAACGGATCAGGGCAGGTGTTGCATTCGCCATCCTCGTGCCGCTCCCTGGTCGGGTCCCTGGGATGATTATCCTATTGAACAGGCGCGGCCTTGGCAAGGCGGGGCATGGGGAAGGGAGCGAGAGGCCTTGCCTCTCGCGCTCTCCACCAAGGGCCGATGTGGCCCTTGGATCCCAGGAATTTAGGTATAATCTCCCTCCCCCAGCCCCGCTGGGGGAGGGAAGGGGCCCGCCGAAGGCGGGAAGGGTGGGGGCCGGTTGTTCGCGAGGATCAACCCCCCACCGCCATCCGCCGCAGATCCGCGACCAGCCCGCCGACCAGCTCCGCGTCGGCCGGCACCTCCATGCGCCAGCGCACGCACTCCGCCTTGTCGGCGAGCCCGCCCGGCGTCTCCGGCCGCGCCGCCAGCAACCGGGCGGTGGCGCGGTCGCACGCCGCGTCGGCCGCGTCGGAGCGCGCCCACGCCCGCTCCACCGCCGCGGGCGGATCGCCCCGCCGCTCCATCCGCGCCGCCTCCGCCGCCAGCGCGTCGGACTCCGCCACGGCGCGCACCTACTCCCGGTACAGCGCGCCCGTGTCCCTGTCTGCTCCCACCGGCGCCCCCACCGGCGCCGCCCCCGCCACAAGCACCCCGCCGCCGCCCGCCAGCAAAGACCGGCGGGATAAAGACAAACCCGTGGTATCCTCGGAACCAGCCATGATCCGTAGCTCCCAACATAGCTCGGTTGTGGTCAGGCCGGGCGGGGTGCTGCAACACCCCGCTTGGCCGCTTCCTTGTTGCGCTATCGCAACATGGTTATAATGCCGTGAGCGCCTGGAGCGGGCAAGGGAAATCGAGGCGAGGTATCGAAAAGTGCACGCCGTTCAATGCAAGATGGCGCGCGTGGCGCTGGGCTGGGGCGTGCGCGACCTCGCGAAGTACGCCAAGGTGTCCACGGAAACGATCTCCCGCCTGGAACGCGGCGAAAAGCTGAAGCCCCGCACCATCGACGACATCCGCGCCGCCTTCGAAGCAGCGGGCATCGAGTTCATCCCCGAAGACACCAAGGGGCCGGGGGTGCGGTTGCGGGAGCCAATTTAGTAAACTGAAATAATTTCTCTTGAATTGGAAGCTTTTCCACTTCAACTGCGAGTGATTCTCGGGAGCTTTATGAATTGTTTTCAAGATACGATATCAATCGTACCGATTTTTCCAATTTTTTACTTCCAATTTCTGTAAACCCTTGCAAAGAGAGTTTTGCGTAGTATATCGCGTCACTTGTCTTGTTTTCTGCGGAGTGGCATATAGCAATCAGTAGATGCAGATCAGGTGTTATCCCCCGACCGCCTGCTTGCTTTGTTAGGGATAAACCTTGATGGCATAAGATGACTGCTCTCTCGGTATCTCCGTCTTGTGCAAGTAATTCACCTATTGCAAAAAGGTATCTTGCTTCTCCGTCTTTATCTTCCATCTCTCTAGAAATCTCTAGTGCCTTTTCGTAGAAGCTCATTGCTTCATTGGTATTTCCAACTAGACTATGGCAAAATCCCAGATTGCCGAGGCAAAGAGCCTCGACGCCCTTGTCGCCAATTGATCTTGCTAACGAAATTGTCAAGTTGATCGTGGCTATTGCTATATCATATTTTGATAATAATATCAGAGCGCTGCATAGATGGGAAAGCCTCAAGCACTCGCCAATTTTATCGCCAAGTTTCCGTGAAATATTTATCGATTCCTCTATAAATGGTATCGATTTTTCTGCCTCGTCTAACTTTAGGTGCGCAGCTGCGATGTTTGAAAGTTCAATACCTACGCTTTTATCGTCATTCGAATTTCTATATATTTCTAGACATTCCATGTGTGTTTTGAGTGCTTCTTTTGGCATGTTCATTCTTGTATAGGTTGACGCTATATCGCTAAGGCGTCTGGCATGAGCACCAGTGTCTCCCAAATCTTGAGCGATTTTCGCGGATCTTGTGAATGCTTCAACTGCCTTGTCATAGTAGCCAGCAGCGGCATGGGCCTGCCCAATACAAGAAAGAAGCCGTTTTTCGGCCTCTCTGTCGGAAAGTTTTTGAGATGCTTGAATGCCGATGCTCGCCCATTTCACTCGCACCGATGGCAGCTTTCGTAAGCTCATAGCGGTTGAGGCGGAAAGTGTTAGAGATATGCAAACTATACAGAAAAAATTGTTGGAATCCAGAAGGTCGCTGGCGCAAGTCATGGTTGCGTCAAAGTTATGATCATCTTTATCGTATAACGTAAGCCCGGAAAGTATGGAGTTGTTCCCCTCTTCTATTAGTTTGTCAATGCGGATCATGAGGTTTGTATAGTGCTGGCAGTATTTGACCCATGCTTGAAGTGTGCGCATGGTGCTACTCGGCTCCGAGCCTGTTATCCCTGCCACCGCGAACACCCGCGCCGCGACTGGCCGCATCAGGTCATGCAGGCGGTAGCGCCACTCGTCCGCGTCGAAGAGTAGCAGGGAGCGACCAAGCAGCGTGGTGAGCGTCCGCTTGGTCTCGTCCTCCTCCATTCTCCACACGGCGGCGGCGGCGCGTTGGTCGAAGTCGGCGGGGAAGACGGACAACTCCTGCCAACGGGCGGCGAGGGCCGGGTTGGATTGGGCGAGGCGGCGGGCGCTCAGGCCCAGGACGGCGGCGACTCCGGTGTCGGGCAGGCTGTCCAGGGTCAGGCGGTCCGGGCGGGTGCGCTCGTCGGACAGGTCGCGGATGTAGGCGGCGGCGGTCCAGTCGATCGCCTCGGCGAGGAAGGAGCCGGCGACGCGCAGGGCCAGCGGCAGGTCGCCGCAGAGGCTGGCGATGGTGTCCCACTCGGCGTCCGTCACGTCGTCGCGGCCGGCGGCGGCGGAGCGCAGCAGGGCCACCGAGTCCGGGCGGGCCAGTTCGTGCAGTTCCAGGCGGGTGGCGCCGGGCAGGGGGATGGGGTCGCGGGCGGTGACGATCAGGCCGCAGGGCGGCGGCGGCACCAGATCGCGCACCTGCGTGGCGTCGGCGGCGTTGTCCAGCAGGATCAGCGCCCGCTTGCCCGCCAGTACCGAGCGGTAGAGGGCCAGCATCTGGGCCGGGTCGTCGGCCGGCGGCGTCTGCGGGTTGAAGGCGCGCACCACCTGGGCCATGGCCTCGACGGGGGTGAGCGAGGGGGCCTCGCTGTGGCCCTGGAGGTTCACCAGGATCTGCGCGTCCGGGTAGCGCGCCACCAGCTTGCGCGCCGCGTGCACCGCCAGCGTCGTCTTGCCGATGCCGCCCATGCCCTTGATGGCTGTTACCGCCGCCGCTCCGCCGGATTCGCGGTCCAGCGCGGCGAGGAGCGTTCGCAGGTCGGCCTCGCGGCCGGTGAAGTCGGGGATGTCGGAGGGGAGTTGGTGGAGGGGGGAGTGGCGGGGAGCCGCCGCTTCGGCAAGGCTGATGTGGATGCTGGAATTGTTCAGGTCGCCGCTGATGGCGACGGAGCCCGGTCCTGAAGCGGTCGTATCCCCAGTCATGCTCAGCGCCCCACGATGTTCCCGCTGCCGGTGACGATGACCGACCCTGTGACGCTGCCGCCGATGGCAACGGCGCCTTGGCCGGAGGCGACGACGTTGCCTTGGCCGAGCAGGGCTTGCAGGTCCTTGGCGAGTTGGGGATCGGCCTCAAGGAGCTTGCGGACTTGCAGGCGGAACGCGGCGCGGGTGTCCTCGTCGTCCGGGTTGGACGTGACCTCCTGGGCGGCGGCTTGGGCGGCCGGGTTGTCGGCCACGCGCGGCCCCAGCTTGGCCCAGAGCGCTTTGGCAAGGGAGAGCGTGGCGTCGGTGATCTTGGCGCCGGTTTGCTGGAGGATGCCGTCGCCCACTCCTTGCAGAAGGGGGAGGGCGGGGGCGACCACCGCGACGATTTCCTTGGCGAGTTCGATGTCGCTCATTGCATGCCTATGTGTGAAGCTCGCGTATGACGGGAATTGTAGCATGGAAGGGGGAGGTCTCGGCTATCCCGATGGACCCTCACCCGCCCGCGCTGTGCGCGGGCACCCTCTCCCGGGGCGGGAGAGGGTTTTGCTGGCGCGTGGACGTGACGCTTTGCGGGACCCCCTCACCCTAACCCTCTCCCCAGGGGGGAGAGGGGACAGCGGCATTGCGGCTCCCTCGCGCTTGGCCGGGCGGTGCGCTACGCTGCCGGCGGGTCATCGTGAGGGGAGGTTCGCCGTGCTGGAGTTGCGTCCGAATTGCGAGTGTTGTGACCGGGACTTGCCGCCGGAGTCGCCGGAGGCGGTCATCTGCTCGTTCGAGTGCACGTTCTGCGTGGACTGTCGGGACGGGGTGCTGGGCGGCACGTGCCCGAACTGCGGGGGCGAGCTGGTGCGGCGGCCGGTGCGGCCGGCGGGGAAGCTGGAGAAGTTCCCGGCGTCCACCGTGCGCAAGGTGAAGGCCGGAGGGTGTCAGCCGGCGTTCTGAAGCGGGCTCAGGGCGGCTTGAGGCGGCCGAGGACGGGCGGGTTCGGGGTGCCGGTGGCGCGCAGCAGGACGGCTTCGCCGGAGGCGGGGTGGATGCCGGTCAGGGACGTGATCGTCACCTGATGCGTCACCAAGACCACGGGCGGGCCGTCGGCGGGCAGTGCGGCCAGGAAGCGGCGGAGATCGGCGGTGCGGGATTCGCGCTCGGCCGGGTTGGGGACGGTGGAGTTGAGCGCCGGAAGCTCCGCCACCGGGCCGAGGTCGAGCAGGCGCGCGGTGTCCAGGCAGCGGCACCACTGGCTGGAATGGACGCGGGCCGCGCGGATGCCGCGCTCGCGCAGCAGGGCGCCCATGCGGCGGGCCTGGGCGCGGCCGCGGTCGTCCAGGTTGCGCTGGGTCGCGCAGTCGCCCAGGCGCAGGCCGGGCGGGTCGCCGAAGCCCGGCGCCTCGGCGTGGCGCATCAGGATCACCAGGCCGGCGGGGTTTTCCGCCCCATCCGCCCCAGCGCCCGCCGCCGGGGCGGCGAGGGCGAGGAGGAGGGGGGCGGCGAGGAGGGCTCGGCGGGGGAGCATCGCGCACGCTCCCCGCTCAGAGGTCGAGGACGATGTCGAAGGTGCCGGCCAGGGCGCCCGGCTCGGCGGGGGTCGGGCGCAGGGGGACGATGACGCTGCGGCGCGCGGCCGGGTCGCGGATGCCGTTGAGCAGGCCGTCGCGGGCGTTCAGGGGCTCGCCCTCCACGTACATCTGCGTCACGAAGCGGCCGGTGCCGGGCACGATCACCGCCACGTGGATGTGCGGCGTGCGGCCGGGGTAGGGCACCGGGCGGATGGTGCGGAACGCATAGCCGCCGCCGGAATCCACCGCCGTGCGGCCGTAGCCCTGGAAGCCGGAATCGAAGCGCGCCTGATCCGGGGCACGGGGGTGGCGGTAGACGCCGTTGGCGTCGCACTGCCAGATCTCCACCGCCGCACCGGGCACCGGGCGGCCCTGGCGGTCGAGGACGCGGCCGGTCACGTGGGTGACGGTGCCGAGTGCGCGGGCCGCGGCACCCTGCACGCGGACGAGGTCGCCGTCGGCGTCGGCCGGCAGGGTGACGGGGTAGAACGGCCCCTCCGTCTGGCCGGGGGTGAGGACGAGGGGTTGGGCGGCGCGGGCCGTCCGCCGGGGGGCGAGGGCGAGCGTGCCGGCGGCGGCGAGCAGCGTGCGGCGGGTGAGCGTGTGGGGCATGGTCCGGTCCCTCCCTGGCGCGCCTTTTTGGGTCCGGTCCCGGTCCGCGGCGCGGGGGCGGGGGATCGTCAGCCGGGCGGGTAGACCGCCGTGATGCCGGACAGCACCGTCTCCGCCGCCAGGGCCGCCAGCACGATGCCCAGCACGCGGCTGACCGTGTTGATCACCGTGCGGCCCAGCAGGCGGGCCACCGCGTTGGCCGCCACCAGCACCGCCGCCACCCCGGCGATGACCAGCGCCGCCGCCCCCAGAACCTGCGCCTGTCCCGCCCAGGTGGCGCCGAAACGGTCCATCAGCAGCAGCGTGGAGGTGATGGCCCCCGGCCCCGCCACCAGCGGCACCGCCAGCGGGAACACGGCGAGGTCGTGCGCCTCCTCCTCCGTCCGCGCCTCGTCGGCGGTGCGTTCCTTGCGGTCGCTGCGCTTCTGGAACAGCATCTCGAAGGCGATCCAGAACAGCAGCGCGCCGCCGGCGATGCGGAAGGCCGGCATGCCGATGGACAGCGCCGTCAGCACCACATCACCGAAATAGGCGAAGAACACGATCACGGCCAGTGCCACCGCCGAACCCTTCAGCGCGATCAGCCGTTTGCGCGGGGCGTCGAACCCCTGGGTCAGCGCGATGAAGATGGGCACCAGCCCCGGCGGGTCGATGACGACCAGGAAGATGACGAAGGCGCTGACGAAATCGTCCACGGTGCGGTTCCCTTGCGGCTGGGCATCAGGAACCGCACCGGCGGGCCGGCTGGCAAGCCGGTTTTGCGTGCTATGCCCGCTCACGCCGCCTTGCGGGCGGCGAGCTGGGCGTAGCGGGCGTAGAGGATGTTCTCCTCCTTGTGCCAGCGCATGAACAGCGCGGCCGACAGCTTGCCGAAGTCGCGGGCGTACTCCAGGCCGGAGCCGCCGTCCTTGTAACGGTCGAAGAAGCCCAGGATCTCCTTGCTGATCGCCGTCATCTCGGCGGCGAACTGGGTGGCCATGCGCTCGGCGTCGGGCTGGCCGGCGGCGGCCTCCAGGAAGGCCGGGTAGAACTCCCGGTCCTCGTGCGCGAGGTGGTCGACGAAGACCTGCCGCGCCGCGCGCAGGGCGCGCCGCCCCTCCTCGGTGCCGATGCCCAGCGCCTTCACGCGGTCCAGCAGGTCCTTCAGCTCGTCATGCTCCCGCTTCAGGGTCGAGATCAGGGTCGACATGGTGCAAACCTCCCGTTTCTAAATATGCATTTATAATGCATATTATGGCCGCGCCGGAGGCATGCCGATTTGGCACGGCCGCCATGCGCGCGTACGGCGAACGGCGGGGCGCGGTTCGCCTTTTCCGTCGCCTTTTCCATTCCATGGGCCAGAATGCCGCCATGCAGATCACCCGCTTCACCGACTACGCCATCCGCGTCCTCACCTACTGCGCCCTGCGGGACGGCGGGCTGGCGACCACGCAGGAGATCGCCGAACGCTACGGCATCTCCACCAACCACCTCGTCAAGGTGGTGCAGGAGCTGAGCCGGCACGGCTATCTGGCCGCCGCGCGCGGCAAGGGCGGCGGCATCCGCCTCGCCCGCCCGCCCGAGGACATCAACCTGGGCGAACTGATCGGCCGGCTGGAGGAGATGGAGCTGGCGGAATGCTTCGGCAGCGGCAACGCCTGCCGCATCACGCCGGCCTGCCGCATGGCCGCGATCCTGGCGGAGGCGCGCGCCGCCTTTCTGGCCGCCCTGTCGCGCCACACCCTGGCCGAGGTGGTGCAGCCGCACGGCGCGCTGCGCGCGCTGCTCGCCATTCCCAAAGCGTGAGCGCGGGAACACGCGGCCCACGGCTCCGTTCTTGCTTGCACGGCATCGGAGCAACGCCCATGACCACGAAAGCCACGACGAAGACTCCTGCGAAGACGACCAAGAAGACGACGAAGACGACCAAGGCGCAGGCCGCGAAGGCCGAGGCGCCGAAGAAGGCGGCGGCCGCCAAGAGCGCGGCGAAGCCCGCGCCGAAGCGGGCGGCCAAGCCGCGGGCGAAGCCGGACGCGTCCGGCTCGGTGATGGACACGGTGCGCGCCGTGGTCGACACCGCGGCGGCGGTGATCGGCGCGGCCAGCGTCGTGCACTCCGCGCTGACATCCGGCGGCAAGAAGCAGGGGCGGACGGCCAAGCGGGTCGGCAAGGCGATCGAGATGGCCGGCGGCACCGTCGCCATGGCGGCGGCGCTGGTCGACCTGAACCGCGCCAACCCGGAGGCGCTGTCGGCGCTGAAGCACATCGGCCCGCAGCGCGCGCGGCGCATCGTCGAATCGCGCCCCTTCGCCGCGGTCAGCGACCTCGTCGACCGCCGCATCCTGCCGAAGAAGGCCTTCGACGACGTGAAGGACAAGGTGAGCGTGTGACGCCCTACGCCAGAAGCGTGCGGTAGAACGCCTCGATCTCGGCCAGGCGGCCGGCCTGTTCGTAGCGCGACAGGTCGACGGCGGCGTGCGGGCGGCGCTCGGCGGCGGCGCGCCGCAGGGCGGCCGCCAGCGCGTCGGCGTCGTCGCGCGGCACCAGCTCGGCCGGCAGGCCGGGCAGTATGGCTTCGGCGCCGTCGGTGCGGGTGGCGACCACCGGCACGCCGGCGTCCAGCGCCTCCAGGAAGACCAGCCCGAACGGCTCCTCGCGCGAGGGGGAGGCGAACAGGTCGAAGGCGGCGTAGAGGTCGCGCACGTCGCTGCGGAAGCCGGTGAAGACCACGCCGGGCGGGGCCGACTGCTCCAGCCGCGCGCGCTCCGTTCCGTCGCCGACGATGGCGAGGCGGGCACCGGGCAGGGCGGCGCGGCGGAACGCCTCGATCAGCAGGTCGGCGCCCTTGACGGGGATCAGCGCGCCGACGAAGCCGATGAGGAACGTGTCCGGACCGGCGCCCAACTCGGCGCGCAGCGCCGCCACCCTTGCCGCGTCGGGGCGGGGGTGGGGGCGGTACCACAGGTCGATGCGGCCGACCTTGCCCCGGTACTTGGGCGACACGCCGTCGCGCTGGCGGTCGGTGGTGCAGATCAGGCCGGCCACGTCGCGGTAGGACTTGTGCCGGTAGTCCAGGTGGATGGTGGCGGCGACCGGCGCCCGGCCGGCCACGCGTGGCAGCAGCCGGCTGGCCCGCCCGCCGTGCGCGTGCACCACGTCCGGTTTGAAGCGGCGCAGCGTCAGCCACGCCTGCGGCGTCCAGAACGGGCGCTTCAGCCCCACCACGCGCACCGCCGGGTCCAGCCAGTCGCGGATCGACACGCCTTTCTCGTCGGCGCAGTCGGCGCGCAGCATCAGCAGCACCTCGTGCGCCTTGGCCTGGGCGTTGGCCAGCTCGGCCACGTGGCGCTCGGCGCCGCGGAAGCCCTTGGACAGGATGGCCTGGACGATCCGCATGGGTTGAGCCGTGGTCCGTGGCGGGGGTTTCTACTTACGGCAAAGGCCGGGATTGGGCAACGTGCGTGGCCCCGGTCACGGTTCGCGCACGGCGGGCGCGTTCCTGCGGCGCGCCGGCGGCCGCGCCTTCGGGTAGCCGCGCGGCGGCACGCCGAAATGCGCGGTGAAGGCGTTGATGAAGTTGGAGACGTGGTTGTAGCCGACGCGGTAGGCGATCTCCTTCAGCACCACGTCCTCCGTGGTGATGGCGCGGCGGGCGTGCTCCAGCCGCTCGTTGCGCAGCAGCTCGAACGCCGTCGTGCCGAACACCTCGCGGAAGCCGGCGTTCAGGCGGCGCTCGGTCATGCCGACGGCGGCGGCCAGCGCGCCCAGGCCCGGCGGGTTGCGCATGTCGGCGAGCAGCCGCTCCCGCGCCTCCGCGATCATCGCGCGCTCGTGGGCCGAGAGGGCGTCGGGCCGGGCCGCCCGCGGTTCGGCGAGCGCCGCGGCCTGGAGCGCCAGGAGCTGGAGCGCCACGCCCTCCATGAACAGGATGCGCAGCGGCCCGTTCAATCCGGGTGCGAACAGATCCTCCGCCAGCCGGCGCAGGCGCGGCGACGCCGCGGTGGGAACGACGGGCGTGTGGGCCGGGTCGGGGGCGAACAGCGGCTCCAGCGGCCCCGGCACCACGCCGTCGAACAGGCCGGCGGCGCGGTCGAGGTCGAAGGCGTAGCCCGTCAGCCGCAGGTTCTGGCCGCCGCCGATGGTGACGACCGACGAGGTTTCCAGCGGGCGGAAGAGCATCGCCTGCTCCGGCCCGATCCGCAATTCCCTGCCGTCGGTGAAGCGGTGGTCCAGGATCCCCGACACGCTGATCTGGCCGGTCAGCCAGAGCGTGGAAGCGCCGTTGCGCGGCTCCACCACCATGTCGCGCAGCACCTCCGCGGCGACCAGGAAGACGCGCAGGCCCTGGCCGATCTCGATCCGCTCGACGCTGCCCCGCCAGTTCTCGTCCGCGACGGGGGTGCGTTCCTCGACCCACAGCGACGAGCGGCCGGTCGCCGCGTGCAGCAGCCATTCGATGTCCGACACGGCGCGGCGTCTAAGGCGAGGGAGCCGGGCGGCGGCGCGGGCGGTGGGGCTGTCGGTTGCGCATAACTTCCAGTCCGTTGCTCACATAAACCCGAAGTTGCTGCAAACCGATGGCCTGGACAAGATTTTGTTGAGGCCGGTTTGGACAAATCGGACGGGTTGCGTGGAATTTTCGGAAAGCACACCGCAGCGCAGGGTGCTGCACCGGATCTCCCGCCGGCGTCTCCGGCCGGGCAGCGAGCAGTTCGCGGCTGCCCCGTAAGTTTGCGCGACGGATGTTTGCCTGAGGGAAGATTGAGCCGACCATGAACTTCACCATCACCTCCACGGCCGACAGCGGCGCCGGCACGCTGCGCCAGGCGATTCTCGACGCGAACGCCGACCCGGGCGGAGCGCCTCACATGATCACCATCGACGCCGCGCTTGGTGGCAGCATCCAGCTGACGCGGTCGTTGCCGATGATCACGGTCAGCCTGACGATCGTGGGCAACGACAAGGTCGTGGATGCGCAGGGCAATGGGCGGGTGTTCTTTGTCCAGAGCGGGACTGTGACGATCTCCGACCTGACCATCGATAACGCGGTGGCGAAAGGCGGTAACGGAGGTGACGGCAACGGCCTGGGAGGCGGCGGCGGCGGCGGTCTTGGTGCGGGCGCCGCGATCTTCGTCAACAGCGGCGCGACGGTCACGCTGTCGGGGGTTTCGGTCGGTAATGCTTCGGCAACCGGTGGGAGGGGCGGCGATACAAACGGGACGGGCGTTATAGGAGCCGGCAGCGGCGGCGGCGGCGGTCTGGGTGGAGCCGGAGGCTCCGCCGGCATCGGCATCAGCGCCGTCAACACGGACGACGGCAGCGGGGCCGGCGGCGGGGGTGGCGGCTATGCGGGTGCAGGGGGAAACGGCAGCTACGGCGGCGGCGGCGGCGGCGGCGAGTTCGGAAATGGACGCG
>NZ_DASPMG010000249.1:0-8063 GCF_035627195.1 Azospirillum sp. | reverse complement strand
GTACCAGAACCAGGGCTTCGACAAGGAAACGCTGGCCGAGATCGAGAACACGACGCTGGCCGACATCATCCTGCGCAACACGGACACCGAGCACATCCAGGACGACGTGTTCGTCTTCGTCGAGCGGCGCCGCAACGACGCCGAACCGGAAAGCCCCGACGCGCCGCAGCTGGTGATCGGCGCCGCGGCGGGCATCGCCGTCACCGGCGGCCCGAAGGACGACGTGCTGGTGGCCGAACAGGACGAACAGACGATGACCGGCCGCGCCGGCCGCGACCTCTTCGTCTTTACCGAGCCGGGGCAGCGCGCCACGATCACCGACTTCGAACCGGGCCGCGACCGGCTGTCGTTCGATGCGGAAACCGGGGTGGACGTTGCCGATGCGGAGGTCCGGGCGGAGCAGGGGCACGCGCTGGTCGTGCTGGGCGAGCACCGCATCGAGCTGTTGGGCGTGCGTCCCGATCAGTTGAGCGGGTCGAGCTTCCTCGCGGCGTGACCTTCATCGCGGCGTGAGGGCGGCCCTTACAACGCCGCCTGCACGCTCTTCACGAACTCGGACAGGCCGACCTGGCGGGTGCGCTTCAGGCGCTCGGCGTTCAGGATGGCCTGGACCGAGGCGACGCTCTTCTCGACGTCGTTGTTGACGATGACGTAGTCGTACTCGGCCCAGTGGCTGATCTCGTCGGAGGCCTTGGCCATGCGGCCGGCGATCACCTCGGCCGAATCCTGGGCGCGGGTGTGCAGGCGGCGCTCCAACTCCTCGCCCGACGGCGGCAGCACGAAAATGCTGACGAGGTCGGTGCGCGCGTTCTCGGCCAGCTGCTGCGTGCCCTGCCAGTCGATGTCGAACAGAACGTCGCGGCCGGCCTTCAGCGCGTTTTCCACCTTCTCGCGCGGGGTGCCGTAGCAGTTGCCGAAGACGCGGGCGTGCTCCAGCAGCTCGCCCGCTTCGACCATCTGCTCGAAGCGCGGCATGTCGACGAAATAGTAGTCGACCTCCGGCACCTCGCCGGGGCGCATGGGGCGGGTCGTGACCGACACCGACATGGTGATGCCGGAGTCGCGCTCCAGCAGCTTGCGCGAGATCGTGGTCTTGCCGGCGCCGGACGGCGACGACAGGACCAGCATGAGGCCGCGGCGGCGGATCTCCTTGGGGGACGGGGCCATGGGACGCATCACTCGATGTTCTGGACCTGCTCGCGCAGCTGTTCGATGGAGGCCTTGAGCGACAGGCCGACGCGCGTCAGCTCCACGTCGGCCGACTTGGAGCACAGCGTGTTGGCCTCGCGGTTGAATTCCTGGCACAGGAAGTCGAAGCGGCGGCCGATGGCGCCGCCCTCGGCCAGCATCTCGCGCGCCGCCTGGACGTGGGCGCGCAGCCGGTCCAGCTCCTCGCGCACGTCGGCCTTGCCGATCAGCAGCGCCGCCTCCTGCGCCAGCCGCTCCTCCGGCAGCGAGGGCACGGCGTCCAGCAAGGCGGCCAACTGCGCCTTCAGCCGCTCGCGCAGCGCCTCCGGCTGCACGGAGGCGCAGGCGGCAGCCGCGTCGGTCAGCCGCTCGATCTCGTCCAGGTGGCCGGTCAGCACGCCGGCCAGCCGCGCGCCCTCGGCCGCGCGGGCCTCGCCCAGCTTGACGATCACGGCGGCGACGTCGCGCTTCAGCGCTTCGTCCAGGCGCTCGCGCGCCTCGGTCTCGTCCTCCTCGACCGGCTCGATGATGCCGCGCACGGACAGCAGCGCGTCCAGGCGCGGCGCCGCCGCGCCGGCCGCCTCGATCTCGCGCGCCAGCTCCAGAACCTGGGCCAGCAGGTCGCGGTTGATGCGCAGCTGCGACACGGTGGAGGAGCGGGTCAGCGTCAGCGTCAGGTTCACCGTGCCGCGCGCCAGCCGCTTGGGGATCTCCGCCCGCGCCGCCGCCTCGATCTGGTCGAAGCCGCTGGGCATGCGGCAGCGGATGTCGAGGCTGCGGCCGTTCACGCTCTTGGCCTCGAAGGTCCAGGAATAGGCCTCGGCATGCCCGTCGATGCGTGCGAAACCGGTCATGCTGGCGACGGGGCGTTGGGCGGTCAATGCGGCCTCGGCTAGAATGGGTGGCGGGGCGTGTTCGTGAAGCGTGAACTTATAGCCCGCACAGCCCATAGCAACAAGAAGTGGCGCAACAAGGAGCGAGGGGAGTTCATGCGCGATCCGCGGACGGTGGTCATCACGGGCGGCTCCAGCGGCATCGGGGAGGCGCTGGCGCTGGCCTACGCCGGTCCCGGCGTCACGCTGGGCCTGACCGGGCGCGACGCGGCGCGGCTGGAGGAGGTGGCGGCGCGCTGCCGCACCCGCGGCGCCGCGGTCGAGACGGCGGTGGTGGACGCCGCCGACCGCGACGCGATGGCGGCGTGGCTGACGGCCTTCGACGCGCGAACGCCCATCGACCTGCTGGTCGCCAACGCCGGCATCTCCGCCGGCACGGGCCTGCATGGCGAGACGGAGGAGCAGGCCCGGCGCATCTTCGCGGTCAACGTCGACGGCGTGTTCAACAGTGTCTACCCCGTCCTGCCCGGCATGCGGGCGCGGCGGCGCGGGCAGGTCGCCATCATGGCGTCGCTGGCCGGCTTCCGCGGCCTGCCCGGCGCCCCGGCCTATTGCGCCAGCAAGGCCGCCGTGCGCGTGTGGGGGGAGGGGATGCGCGGCTATCTGGCCGGCGAGGGGGTGGAGGTGTCCGTGGTTTGCCCCGGCTTCGTGCGCAGCCGCATGACCGCCAACAACCGCTTCCCCATGCCCTTCCTGTGGGACGCCGACCGCGCCGCCGCCCACATCCGCGACGCCCTGGCGCGCAACCGCGGGCGCATCGCCTTCCCGCTGCCCATGCGCGCGGCGGTGTGGCTGATGGCCGCTTTGCCGCCGGGATGGACCGATCCGGCCCTGCGCGCCGCCCCCCGGAAGGGGTGAGCCGGCGAATACAGCTTGCCAGCGCCGTTCGCAGGCACCATTTTCTAGGGATCGAAATTGCTCTGGGTCTACGGTCTTCGTGCTCTCCCACGCGTCCGGTGGTTCCCCTCAGTGATTTGGTTTTCCGCCGTACGGTCGCGGCGGGTTACTTCGTAGTGAAGGGGAAAGCCGCATGGCCACCGGTACCGTGACATGGTTCAATACGACCAGGGGTTTCCAGCCCGTCGACGGCACCGCCGCCGGCCATCGGCCGCTCTGAACCACGACGGGGCGGCTGCGGCCGCCCTTTCCGACTGCAGCACGATGCCGGCGACCTGCCGGTGAACTATGACAGGAATGTCCCATGGCCAAGGAAGACTTGGTCGAGATGGACGGAGTCGTCACCGAAGTCCTGCCCGATGCCCGCTTCCGCGTGCAACTCGACGGCGGGCATGAAGTGATGGCCTATTCATCCGGCCGCATGAAGAAGAACCGAATCCGCATCCTCGCCGGGGATCGGGTGACGGTCGAGATGACGCCCTACGACCTGACCAAGGCTCGTATCAACTTCCGCCACAAGACGGAGGGTGCGCCCCCGCCGATGGCGCGGCGGCCGCCCGGCAACTTCCGGCGGTAAGAGCTGGCCGGGGATCTGCCCCGGCGAGCTTCGGGTCCGTTAGCACAGGAGGCAGCATGGCAGTCGATCGCCGAAACGTGGACCGGAACGATCTCGACGCGATGACGCGGGACTACCTCGCGAAAGGCGGCAAGATCGTCCAGTGCCCGCCGGGCTCGTCCGAGAACGTCGTTTACAAGCGGAACTCGTTCCGCCGGCGTCCGGGCAGCGCCAACGGCAACGCCGAGGGCCAGACGCCCGCCGAGGGCACGCCGCCCACGGAGGCGGCACCCGCCGACCCATCGCCCACCGAGTCGAAGGACTGACAGCCGGTACGAAAAACGCCCCTTCCATCCGGAAGGGGCGTTTTTTCATGCGGCGTATCATGCGCGTCCGGCGCCGCTCACGCCTTCCAGTAGGCCCAGACCGACGCCGGCGGCACGTTCTTCCAGGTGAAGCCGACCCGCTTGCCCTTCAGCCCCAGCGCCTTCTGGTTGAGCGGCGAGTGGATCATGTAGGTGTAGAGCAGGAACGGACGTCCTTCCGGCATCACGCTGAAGCTCGCCTCGACGATCTCGCGCTGCATGTCCAGCGGCAGCGTGACCATCGGGATGCCGATCACCACGCTGCCGACCTTGCCCACCAGATCGGGGCCCAGCACCCTGGCGATGCCGCGGCAGTCGCCGTTGATGACGTTCACGTCGGGGAAGGAGCCGTGCAGGAACGTGGCCAACTCCTTGTCGATTTCGAAGGCGTAGATGCGATCGCCGGGGATCCCGGCCTCCAGCAGCGCCCTGGTGATGGCGCCGGTGCCGCCGCCGAACTCGGCGACGACCTCGTCGGGAGCGATGGAGAGGTTCTTGCGGATTTCCTTGCGCAGCGCGGCCGAGGACGGGGTGATCGAGCCCATCGACAGCGGATTGGCCATCCAACGCTGGAAGAACAGCCACGCGGCCGGCGGCGATTTGCGGCCTTTTGCTTTATCGGCGACGGTGATTTCGGTGGGATTCATGATCGGCCTTTCGCCGGTGGTTGTCGATCGCGTTTCCGGGGCTTAACAACGAAAGCGGCCATCGGGTCCAAATTTCGGGCGACCACGAACGAACTTAAGGCGAAACCGGGTAACGCCGCAACACGCGGCCGGACGATCAAAGGCTCATGGCGGCGTAGGAAAAGCCGCTGATCAGGACGACCGCGGCAACGATCGCCGCCACCGTCAGCAGAAGCGCCGTGCCCACCGCGGCCCCGTCGCGCTCGATCAGGCCCAGCGAGATGACCACCAGGGCGAAGCCCGGCAGCCAGCCCATCAGCGGCACCGGCACGATGCAGATCATCGACAGGATGAAGATCAGCAGGCCGAACCAGCGCTCCCCGTCGATGACGGCCAGCCGGTGCAGGCGGGGCTTCAGCAGCGACTCGATGCGCACCAGGCGCGGCATCATCGCGTCCAGCATGCGCGCCGCCGTGGCGCGGTCGACGGAGCGCCTCAGCAGCCAGTCCGGCAGCACCGCGCCGCGCCGCCCAAACATGAGCTGGAGCGAGTACAGCACGATGGGCAGGTCGCAGATCACCGACACGCCCAGCGGCACCGGCGCGATGGTGGGCAACGCCAGCGCCAGCAGGATGGTGCCCAGCGACCGGTCGCCCAGCGCCGCGATCAGGTCGCCCAGCGTCACACGCGGCCCCGGCAGGTTGTCGCGGAAGCGGGCCAGCACATCGGAGGTGCGGACCTCCTCCTCGGCTTGGGCCTCGATCACGGGCATGCGGTCGCGGGGGTAGTCGCTCATGCGGCGATCCCGGCCTCGGCCGCCGCAGCCTCGTACGCCTCCAGCGCCTCCATCCAGGTCTCCTCGGCGGCGGCGAGCTTCTTGTCCACCGCACCCAGGTCGATCTGCAGCTTGGTCAGCTTGTCCGACGGGCCGGTGTAGAGCGTCGGGTCGGCCAGCTTCTCCGAAATGCGGGCCTTCTCGGCGCTCAGTTTGGTGACCAGCGCCTCGGCGTCGGTGGCCTTCTTCTTGAGCGGCGCCAGCGCCGCGCGGGCCTCGGCGGAGGCGCGGCGCTGGTCCTTGCGGCTGGGGCCGGTGTCGCCCTTGGCGTCGGCGCGCTCGGCGCGGGCGCGTTCCAGCAGCAGGCGCTTGTAATCGTCCAGGTCGCCGTCGAAGGGCTTGCAGGTGCCGTCGTGCACCAGCAGCAGGCGGTCGGCGGTCAGTTCGATCAGGTGCGGGTCGTGGCTGATCAGGATGACCGCGCCCTCATAGCCGTTGATCGCCTGGATCAGCGCCTCGCGGCTGTCGACGTCCAGGTGGTTGGTCGGCTCGTCCAGCATCAGGATGTGCGGCGCCTCGCGGCTCATCAGCGCGAACAGCAGGCGCGCCTTCTCGCCGCCCGACAGGTCGCCGATGCGGGTGTCCGCCTTCTGCTGCGGGAAGCCGAAGCGGCCGAGGTGGGCGCGCACCTTCTCCTCCAGCAGGTTGGGCATCAGCCGATGCGCCTGCCGCACGGCGGTGAGGTCGAGGTCCAACTCCTCCTGCTGGTGCTGGGCGAAGTAGCCGACCTTCAGCTTGGACGGGCGCCGCAGCTCGCCGCCCATGGCGTCCAGGCGGCCGGACAGCAGCTTGACCAGCGTCGACTTGCCGTTGCCGTTGGCGCCCAGCAGCGCGATGCGGTCGTCCATGTCGATGCGCAGGTTGAGGCGCTTCAGGATCACCTTGTCGCCGTAGCCGACCGACACGTCCTCCAGGCTGATCAGCGGCGGCGCCAGCTGGTCGGGCGAGGGGAAGTCGAAGCTGACCGCGCTGTCCTCGGCAATGGGCGCGATCACCTCCATGCGCTCCAGCGCCTTGATGCGGCTCTGCGCCTGCCGGGCCTTGCTGGCCTTGAAGCGGAAGCGGTCGATGTAGGACTGGATGTGCTTGCGCGCCGCCTCCTGCTTGGCGGCGGTGGCCTGCATGCGCTCCAGGTTCGCCTGGCGCGTGCGGGTGAAGGTGTCGTAGTTGCCGGTGTAGGTGACCAGCTTGCCCTGGTCGACGTGGATCGTCGTCGTCGGGATGGAGTTCAAGAGGTCCCGGTCGTGGCTGACCAGCAGCACCGTGTGCGGGTAGTTCTTGAGGTAGTTCTCCAGCCACAGCGTGGCTTCGAGGTCCAGGTGGTTGGTCGGCTCGTCCAGCAGCAGCAGGTCGGGCCGCGCGAACAGCACGCCGGCCAGCGCCACGCGCATCCGCCAGCCGCCGGAGAAGGCGGAGCAGGGGCGCAACTGCGCCTCCGCGTCGAAGCCCAGGCCGGCGAGGATCTGCGCGGCCCGCGCCGGGGCGGAGTGCGCCTCGATGTCGGCCAGCCGCGTGTGCACCTCGGCGATGCGGTGCGGGTCCGTGGCCGTCTCGGCCTCGGTCAGCAGGGCCGTGCGCTCGGTGTCGGCGGCCAGCACGGCGTCGATCAGGCTGGTCGGCCCTTCCGGCGCCTCCTGCGCCACCATGCCGATGCGCGTGCCGGCGGGCACGGTGATGGCGCCGGCATCGGCGTGGATCCAGCCGGCGATGAGCTTGAGCAGCGTGCTCTTGCCCGTTCCGTTGCGGCCCACCAGCGCGACGCGGTGCCCCTTGGGCACGACGGCGGTCGCCTGGTCGAAGAGCACGCGGCCGCCGAAGCGGAAGGTCAGGTCGTTGATGTGCAGCATGTCAGGGTCCCATGTAGCACGGGACGGGGCGGTTTTGTAGTGACCCGCGCGTGACGGCTTCCATGCCACCGTATTTCGGAAGATCCGGTTGCCGCGCCGCCGCCGCGCCAGTATAACGCCGCGCAAACACACGCCCCCGCACCCGCCGGGGGCGCTTTCATAAAGGAGCACCGCCATGGCCGTCGAACGGACCCTCTCGATCATCAAGCCCGATGCCACCCGCCGCAACCTGACCGGCAAGATCAACGCCCGCTTCGAGGACGGCGGCCTGCGCATCGTCGCGCAGAAGCGCGTGCGCCTGTCGAAGGAAGTGGCCGAGCAGTTCTACGGCGTGCACCGCGAGCGTCCGTTCTTCAACGACCTCGTCAGCTTCATGATCTCCGGCCCGGTCGTCGTGCAGGTGCTGGAAGGCGAGAACGCCATCGCCCGCAACCGCGAGATCATGGGCGCTACCAACCCGGCCAACGCCGCCGAGGGCACCATCCGCAAGGACTTCGCCGAGTCGATCGAGGCGAATTCGGTGCACGGCTCTGACGCGCCGGAGACGGCCGCCCAGGAGATCCGCTTCTTCTTCAGCGACCTGGAGATCGTCGGCTGATCCCTGCGGATCGTCCGGTTTCTTTGGAAGGGCCGCCCCCTGGGGCGGCCCTTTCGCGTCTCATGAGTGTTGTACCGTCACGCCGGTGTCGTGGACACGCCGGGCGATGTAGGCTATTCGAGGGAACAAGCGCCCCCGCCGGGGCCGCGCGCCTGAGGAGCACGTGGGATGGAATTCCAGGACAAGCAGCCGATCATCTCGCTCTTGGAGCCGCTCGCCCCGACGATCGCGACCGGCCGCAACGATCTCGCCGACGAG
>NZ_DASPMG010000248.1:0-8433 GCF_035627195.1 Azospirillum sp. | reverse complement strand
CATCTGGGCGCGCAGCGCCGCCAGCGTCTCCTCGCTGGCGCCGGTGCCGAGCATGACGGCGGCCGGGTCGCCCGGCAGCACCTCCAGCACGACGAACACCACCAGCGTCGCCACCAGCAGCGTCACCACCAGCGCCGCCGTCCGGCGCAGCAGGAAGAGGGTCATGATTTAGCCCCCTCCCCCAGCCATCGTCCGTAGGTTGGGTTGAGCGTCAGCGAAAACCCAACGTTCCCGCCGTGGCAAGGACGTTGGGTTTTCGCCTGCGGCTCAACCCAACCTACGCCTCTTCCCATCAATTCGCCCACGACACCTCGGTCAGGTCGTAGGCCTGGGTCGGGAAGTTCTCCCACAGGCCCTTCAGCTTGGCGTTCCACACGCCCAGCTTGGGCAGCTGGAAAAGGAAGACGTTCGGCTCGTCCGCCGTCAGCTTGCGCTGCATGGCGGCCAGCAGCTCCTTGCCCTGGGCCGGGTCCAGCGTCGCCTGCCACTGCTTGTACAGGTCCTTGAACGCCGCGTCCTGATAGTTGAAGTAGTACTTGTCGCGGGCGTAGATCTCGATGTCCATCGGCTCCGTGTGCGCCACGATGGTCATGTCGAAGTCGGAGCCGCGGAACACCTGCTCCAGCCACTGCGCCCATTCCATGGGAACGATCTCAGCCGTCACGCCCACCTTCGCCAGCTGTGCGGCGATGATCTCGCCCGAGCGGCGGGCGTAGGGGGGCGGCGGCAGCTTCAGCGTCACCTTGGTGCCCGGCGCCACCCCGGCCTCCGCCAGCAGCGCCTTGGCCTTGGCCGGGTCGTGCGGGTAGGTGCCGGCCAAGTCCACATAGGCCGGGTGCGTCGGCGAGAAGTGGGTGCCGATGACCGTGCCGAAGCCCGACATGGCACCGTCGACGATCGCCTTGCGGTCGACGGCGTGCGCCAGCGCGCGGCGCACGCGCGGGTCGTCGAAGGGCTTCTTCGCGTTGTTCAGCGCCAGGATCGTCTCGCCCTCCGTCTGACCGATGACGACGGCGAAGCGCGGGTCGGCGCGGAACTGCGCGATGCTCTCGGCCGCACCGAACTGCGGGAAGCCGTCCACGTCGCCGGACAGCACGGCGGCGGTCGCGGCGGCCGGATCGGCGATGAAGCGGAAGGTCGCCGCCTTCAGCGCCACCTTGGGTCCCCAATAGGCCTCATTGCGCTCCAGTTCGATCCGGTCGCCCTTGGCCCAGCGCTTCAGCTTGAACGGGCCGGTGCCGACGGGGGCGGTCTTGTTGTTGGCGGCCGAGTTCGGCGCCACCATCACCGCGTCGCCCCAGCCCATGTCGAACAGGAAGCTGCCGGTGGGCCGCTTCAGCGTCACCACCGCCGTGCCCGAATCGGGACAGGCGACCGACGCGATCGGCTCGAACAGGCGCTTCTGCGCGTTGACGCTGTCCGCCGCCGTCGCCCGCTCGTACGAGAACTTGACGGCCGCGCAGTCGAAGGCCGTGCCGTCGTGGAACGCCGCCTTGCGCAGGGTGAAGCTGTAGGTCAGCCCGTCCGGCGACACCGTCCATGTCTCGGCCAGCGCCGGCTGCACCGCGCCGGTGCGGTCGATGCGCGTCAGCCCTTCGAAGACGTTGTGGTAGGTCACCTCGTCGATGGCCGCGGCGGCGCCGGCGGTAGGGTCGAGGTGCGGCGGCTCCAGCACCATGCCGAGCACGACCGTGTCCTTGGCGGCCAAGGCCGGCGTGCCGGCCATGGCGGTGAGGGCGGCGGCGGCCACCGCGGTCAGCGCTGCTCTCATGATCGTCTCTCTCCCCGTTCGGTCTTGTGAAGGTCGCGGTAAGCGGGCCAGGGGCCCAGCGCCTCCGCCTCGTACACGCCGCGCATGATGGCGCGCGACAGGCAATCCGCCGCGGCCATGCCGATGCGCGCCAGCCCGCCCACCGGGTCGGCCAGCGGCCGCTTTCCGGTGGCGAGCGCGAAGACGCTGTCGCCGTCGAGCGGCGTGTGCACCGGGCGCAGCGCGCGGCCCATCCCGTCGTGCGCCATCAGCGCCACGCGGGCCGCCTGCGCCTTGGTCAGGGCGGCGTCGGTGGCGACCACGGCGATGGTGGTGTTGGCGCCCACCGGCAGGTCGAAGCTGTAGTCCAGCTCCTCGGGGCCGAGCGGCCGGACGGGCGGCGTCTGCCCGCCCACTTCCCCGTCCTGCTCCAGCGCCCAGGCCCAGAAGGTGTTCGTGCCGGGCAGGACGGCGGAGCCGAAGGCGTTCACCACCACCAGCGCCCCCACCGCGGTGCCGTCGTCCAGCACCACCGACGCGCTGCCCAGCCCGCCCTTCAGCGTGCCGCACTTCGCACCCAGACCGGCGCCCGCGTTGCCCAGCGCGAAGTCCGCCCCCGCCGCGTCCGCCGCCGCGCGGGCAAGGTCGCGGTACGGCGGCTCGTGCCCCCAGTCGCGCTCGCCGCCGGCCAGGAAGTCGAAGCAGATGGCCGCCGGCACCACCGGCACGATGGCCGGCCCGACGCGAAAGCCGCGCCCGCGGCTGGCAAGCCACGTCATCAGCCCGTCCGCCGCCGCGAGGCCGAAGGCCGAACCGCCGGACAGCACCACCCCGTGCACCGCGTCCACGAGGCAGGAGGGGTCGAGCGCGTCCGTCTCCCGCGTGCCCGGAGCACCACCCAGCACGGCGACGGCGGCCGTCGCCGGTTCGTCCGGCAGCACGACGGTGACGCCGCTTCGCGCGGCCATGTCCCCGGCGTTGCCGACCGACAGGCCGGGCACGTCGGTGATCCGGTTGCGCGGCCCGACCCTCATTCCTTCGTCGCCCCCAGCAGGTCCAGCGCCGCCATGGCCATCACCTGCGCCGAATGCACCATGTCGGCGATCCCCACATACTCGTCCGGCTGGTGGGCGAGGTCGAGGATGCCGGGGCCGTAGGCGATGCAGTCCCGCAGGTTGCCGATGCGCACGATGTGCTTCTGGTCGTAGGTGCCGGGCGACACCACCTGCTGCGCCTTGCGGCCCAGCACCGCCTCGATCGCCGCCTCCACCGCGCGCACCACCGGCGCGTCGGCGTCGGTCATGGTGGGCAGGAAGGCCAGCACCTCGCGCATCTCATAGTCGAAGCCGGGGCGCGTGCGGCGCAGATCCTCCAGGATGGCGGTGATCTCGCCCTTCACCTCCTCCGGGTCCTCCTCGATCAGGTAGCGGCGGTCGATGACCATGCGGCAGGAATCGGGGACCATGGGGCTGGGCCAGCCGTCGCGGTCCTCGCGCTGGCCGCCGTGCAGGGAGTTGATGTTGATGGTGGACTGCCGCGCCCCCTCCGGCACCACGGGCATGGTGGTGCGCTTGGACGCCAGGCGCGGGATCAGCTCCTCCTCGATCCGGTGCAGCACGGCGCCCATGTGGCGCACCGCGCAGTTGCCGAGGAAGGGCATGGAACCGTGCGCGACGCGGCCCTTGGTCTCGATCTCCGCCCACCAGACGCCGCGGTGGCCGATGCACACACGGTCGACGTTCAGCGGCTCCGGGATGATCACGTGGTCGACGCGGGGCTTCGAGAAATACCCCTTCTGCGCCATGTAGCCGACGCCGCCGTATCCGCCCGATTCCTCGTCCACCGTGCCGGAGATCTCCAGCGCGCCGTCGAAGGGGACGCCCGACGCCAGGATCGCCTCCACCGCGATGATGGAGGCGGCGATGCCGCCCTTCATGTCGCAGGCCCCGCGGCCGTAGACCTTGCCGTCGCGCACCTCGCCGCCGAAGGGATCGACGGTCCAGTTCTTGCCCGCCGGCACCACGTCGGTGTGGCCGTTGAAGTGCACGCACTTGCCCGGCCCCCGCCCCTCGATGCGGGCGATGACGTTGGTGCGCGGGTATTTGTCGCTGTCGCCGCGCACGCCTTCGGCGCGCACGTATTCCACCTGGAAGCCCCTGGCGGCGAGACGGCGGCCGATCAACTCGGCGCAGTCGGTGTAGGCGTCGCCGGGCGGGTTGACGGTGGGAATGCGGATCAGGTCGCGGGTCAGTTCGACCAGCTCGTCGGTGCGCTCGCCGATCAGCCGCAACAGGCGATCGCTCATGCTCTGCGTCATCGTGCCTCCCCGCCAGCCTCTTGCCGGGCCGCGCCGCGAACGAGTGTCGCTCAGCCGCAGCCCGGCGGCAAGCGGGGCGTCGTGAAACCGTGTTCCGTTAAGGTTTCGGTATTACCAGTCGCGTTAGCCTCTGATCCATCGGTGTGACAAATAAGGTTCCCGACGCATGGCCCACGGCGGCGCCACCCCTCCCGATCCCCGGCCGGACGCCGAACAGGCCGTCCGCGGGGCGGAGGCGCGGCTGGCGCACCTCGTCGACCACCTGCCGGTGGGGGCGGTGCACGTGCAGGACGGCGTCCTCACGCTGAACCGCGCCGCCGAGTCGATCACCGGCTACCGGCGCGACGAGCTGACGACGTTCGAGGCCTGGGGCAAGGCGCTGTACGGCGACCGCGTCGCCGTCATGCAGGCGCTGTACCTGGCCGACCGCGCCTCCGGCTTCCCGGTCCCGCGCGAGATGCGGCTGCGCCGCAAGGACGGCGAGGAGCGCGCCATCGAGTTCACCGCCTACGCCTCCGAGCGCGGCGAAATCTGGATCATGAACGACGTGACCGAGCGCCGCCGCACGGAAGCCGAGGCCAAGGAGCAGGCCCGCCTGCTGCGGCTGGCCGAGCAGATGGCGCACGTCGGCCACTGGCGCCTGTCGATCCCGGACGAGACGCTCACCTGGTCGGAGGAGATGTACCGCATCCGCGGCCTCGACCCCACGGCGCACGTGCCGACGCGCGAGAACACCATCGCCACCTACCACCCCGACGACCGCGGCCGGGTGGTGCGCTGCATCGAGGCCGCGATCCGCGACCGGCGCCCCTACGGCTACGAGCTGCGCATCGTCCGCGCCGACGGCGAGCTGCGCGACGTCGCCTGCCGCAGCCAGGTGGAGGTGGGGCCGGACGGCACGGTCACCGCCGTGTTCGGAGTGCTGCAGGACATCACCGACCGCAAGCGCGCCGAGCGCGAGCTGGCGACCGCCATGGAGCGGTTCCGCGACTACGCCAACGCCGCCTCCGACTGGTTCTGGGAGATGGGGCCGGACCTGCGCTTCTCCTACTTCTCGGAGCGGCTGACCCGCGTCACCGGCACCCTGCCGGAGGAGGGGTTGGGCAAACGGCGCACGGACATCGCCGCCAACGCCGAGGACCGGGATTTCTGGAAGGCGCACCTGGACGACCTGGAGAACCACCGCCCCTTCCGCGACTTCGTCTACACGCACCGCCGCTCCGACGGCGGAACGCGCATCTTCCGCATCTCCGGCACCCCGGTGTTCGCGCACGACGGCGCGTTCCAGGGCTACCGCGGCGTCGGCACCGACATCACCGAGGAGGTGCGCACCCGCGAGGAGCTGGAGCGCGGCCGCGTCGCGCTGGAGCATCAGGCGGCCAAGCTCGCCATTCTCGCCCGCGACCTGGAGCGCGCCCGGCAGGAGGCCGAGGCCCTGCGCGCCAAGGCCGAGGCCGCCAACGAGGCGAAGTCCCGCTTCCTGGCGGTGATGAGCCACGAGCTGCGCACGCCGATGACCGGCATCATGGGGATGATCGACCTGCTGCTGACCTCGCCGCTGGCCGCGCAGCAGGCGGATTGGGTGCGCACGCTGCGCGGCTCCGCCGCGTCGCTGCTGCGGCTGCTCAACGACATTCTCGACTTCTCGAAGATCGAGGCCGGCGGCCTGCACCTGGAGGAGGTCGGCTTCAGCGTGCAGGACGTCATGGACGACGTGGTGCGCCTGTTCTCCGTCCAGGCGTCGGAGAAGGACATCCTGCTCAAGCGCTCCATCCCCGCCGACGCGCCCCTGGGCGTGGTGGGCGACCCGACGCGGCTGCGCCAGGTGCTCGCCAACCTCGTCGGCAACGCGCTGAAGTTCACCGGGCGCGGCCGGGTGGAGATGCGGCTGGCCGCCCACCGCCGCGACGGCGCGCACGCGGTGCTGCGGTTCGAGGTGCAGGACACCGGCATCGGCATGGACGCCGGCATGCAGGCGCTGCTGTTCCGCCCGTTCGAGCAGGGCGACACCTCCATCGCGCGGCGCTACGGCGGCACCGGGCTGGGGCTGGCGATCTGCCGCCGCCTCGTCCAGGCGATGGGCGGCGAGATCGGCCTGACCAGCGCGCCGGGGGCCGGCACCACCGTGTGGTTCACCGTGCGCGTGGCGGCCGCCGACGGCCCGGTGCCGCAGGCCCCGCCGCCGCCCGCCCCGGTACTTGCTGTCGAAACGCCGGCCGGCGGCCACCGCATCCTGCTGGCCGAGGACAACCCGGTCAGCCGCGACCTGATCGCCGCCATGCTGGGGCGGATGGGCCACACGGTGGTCGCGGTGCCCGACGGTGCCGACGCCGTGACGGCCATGGCCGGCGAGGCGTTCGACCTCGTGCTCATGGACATGCAGATGCCCGGCCTGGACGGGGTGGAGGCGACGCGCCGCATCCGCGCCCTGCCGCCGCCGCGCTGCACCGTGCCCGTGGTGGCGCTGACCGCCGACGCGGCCCCGGAGAACCGCCAGCGCTACATGGCCGCCGGCCTGACCGACCTGCTGACCAAGCCGGTGGACTGGGACCGGCTGCGCGCCCTGATCCCCCTGGTGACGCTGGGCCAGAGCCACGCCGCGCCACCGCCGCCGCCACCGGTCGAGGACACGCGGAGCGGTGCCGGCGAGGACGGCATCGACCGGCCCCGCCTGCTGGCCATCGCCGCCACCCTGGGCGACGCGGACCTGAACGCCATGCTGGACAACGTGCGCGCCGAGCTGACCCGCCAGCTCGACCTCGCCGGCACCGCCGCCGGCCGTGGCGACGGCGAAGGCATGCGCCGCGCCGTGCACGCCCTGCGGGGCCTCGCCGGCAACTTCGGCCTGTGCGCGGTGGAGCGCGCCGCCGCCGCCACCCACGCGGACGCCGACCTCGCCCGCCTCGCCCGCGCCGTCGCCGACACCCTGCGCGCGCTGGAAGGCTGGCGGCGGTAAGAACTCTCTCCCGGGGCGGGAGAGGGTTTCAAGAGCCCCCGCATCCCTATATTTTCCCACAACGACAACCAGACGCCGCGCGCACCAACGCAGCGCGGCCAGGGAGACCACACCGATGATCCTCGAAGAGCATGGCGTCGCCCACCTGCTCGACACCGCGGCGCTGCGGGACGGCGACATCGCCGTCCATTCGCCCATCGACGGCCGGCTGCTGGGGCGCGTCGCCTCCGACACCCCCGACGCGGTGGACGCCAAGATCGCCCGCGCGCACGCCGCCTTCCTGGAGTGGCGCTCGGTCCCGGCTCCCAAGCGCGGCGAGCTGATCCGCCTGCTGGGCGAGGAGTTGCGCGCGGAGAAGCAGGCGCTGGGCCGTCTCGTCACGCTGGAATGCGGCAAGTCGCTGCAGGAAGGCTATGGCGAGGTGCAGGAGATGATCGACATCTGCGACTTCGCGGTCGGCCTGTCGCGCCAGCTCTACGGCCTGACCATCGCGTCGGAGCGGCCGGGGCATGCGATGCGCGAGACGTGGCATCCGCTGGGCGTGTGCGGCGTGATCAGCGCCTTCAACTTCCCGGTCGCCGTGTGGTCGTGGAACTTCGCGCTGGCCATCGTCTGCGGCGATCCCGTCGTGTGGAAGCCGTCGGAGAAGACGCCGCTCACCGCACTCGCCTGCCAGCGCATCTTCGAGCGCGCCGCCGCCCGCTTCGGTTCCGCGCCGGACGGCCTGTCGCAGGTCATCGTCGGCGACCGTTCGATCGGCGAGCGCATGGTGGACGACCCGCGCGTGGCCCTGGTCAGCGCCACCGGCTCCACCCGCATGGGCCGCGCCGTGGGGCCGCGCGTCGCCGCGCGCTTCGGCCGCTCGATCCTGGAGCTGGGCGGCAACAACGCCATGATCGTGGCGCCGTCGGCCGACCTCGACCTCGCGGTGCGCGCCGTCCTGTTCGCCGCCGTCGGCACCGCCGGGCAGCGCTGCACCACGCTGCGCCGCCTGATCGTGCACGAAAGCGTCTATGACACGCTGGTCCCGCGCCTGAAGGACGCCTATGGGCAGGTCACCATCGGCAACCCGCTGGAGACCGGCAACCTGCTCGGCCCGCTGATCGACCGCGATTCGTTCGACGGCATGCAGAAGGCGCTGGAGGCCGCGCGGGCCGACGGCGGCACGGTCACGGGCGGCGGGCGCGTGCTGGCCGACGCGTGGCCCGACGCCTTCTACGTCCGCCCGGCCATCGCCGAGATGCAGGATCAGACCGACGTGGTGCGGCACGAGACCTTCGCGCCGATCCTCTACGTGCTGCGCTACGCGGGCGACCTGGACGCGGCGATCGCGATCCAGAACGACGTGCCGCAGGGCCTGTCGTCCTGCATCTTCACCACCGACCTGCGCGAGGCGGAGCGGTTCCTGGC
>NZ_DASPMG010000247.1:0-8744 GCF_035627195.1 Azospirillum sp. | reverse complement strand
GGGCAGGGACAGGCGGCCCAGCGGGATCGTCGCCTTGAACTGGGCGCGCTTCTCCGGCGTGTCCTCGCCCATGAACAGGTGCAGCATGCCGGTCTCGCCGGCCACCGGGTTCAGCGCGCACACACGGATCCGGTCGGGCGCCAGCTCCACCGCCATGGACTTGGTCAGCGTGATGGCCGCCCCCTTGGAGCCGTTGTACCACGTCAGCCCCGGACGCGGCCGCACGCCGGCCGTGGAGGCCACGTTCAGGATCACGCCGCCGCCTTGGCCCCGGAAGACCGGCACCGCGTGGATGGCGCTGAGGTAGATGGACTTCACGTTCACGTCGTAGACGCGGTCGAACGTTTCCTCGTCCACCTCCAGCATCGGCTGGTTGCGGTGGGTGTAGCCGGCGTTGTTGACGACGATGTCCAGGCGGCCGAAGGCGTCGACCGCCGCCTGCACCATGGCCTTCACGTCGGCCGAAACCGACACGTCGGCGCGCACGGCAGTGGCGGCGGCACCCACCGCGCCGGCCACGCGCTTGGCGGCGTCCTCGTTGATGTCGGCGACGACGATCTTCGCCCCTTCGGCGGCGAAGCGCTTGACGATCCCCTCGCCGAAGCCCGATCCGCCGCCGGTGACGACGGCGACCTTGTTCTGCAGGCGCATGCTCTGTCCTCCACTTTCTTCTTGTCATACCGGCGGCGCTTGATCGCTTCCATCGAGCGCCGCCGGTCAAACCCGGCAGCCCCTTGCACAGCAAGGGGCGAGAGGGTGATACGGACGACGCCTTCAGGCGTCGTCCGTATCAGTCGTGCTTGATGGCCACGGTCTTCACGGCGGAGAAGCCGTACAGCGCCTCGAAGCCCTTTTCGCGGTTGAAGCCGCTCTTCTTCATGCCGCCGAAGGGCAGTTCCACGCCGCCGCCGGCGCCGTAGTTGTTCACGAACACCTGACCCGCGTGCAGCTTCTTCGCCATGCGCAGCTGCCGCCCGCCGTCGCGCGTCCAGACGCCGGCCACGAGGCCGAAGGGCGTGCCGTTGGCGATCCGGACCGCCTCCGCCTCGCCGTCGAAGGGGATGGCGGCGAGTGCGGGGCCGAACACCTCGTTCTGTTCGATGTGGCAGCCGGGCTTCACGTCGCCGAACAGCACCGGGGCCACGTAGAAGCCGCCCTTGGGGGCGCCGTCGACGATGCGCCCCTCGGCCAGCACGGGGAAGCCGCCGTCCTTCGCCGCGGCCACCATGCCGGCGACGCGGTCGCGCTGCCTGGCGTTGATCAGCGGGCCGACGTCGTGGTCGTCCAGCGCCGGGCCGACCTTCAGCGCCTGGAAGCGTTCGGCGATCATGGCGGTGAAACGGTCGTAGATGGGCCGTTCGATCAGCACGCGGCTGCCGGCCGAGCAGGTCTGCCCGGCGTTCTGCACCGAGGCGCGCACGACGAAGGTCAGCGCCTGATCGAGGTCGGCGTCGGCGAACACCACCTGGGGCGACTTGCCGCCCAGCTCCAGCGTCACCGGCACGATGTTGACGGCCGCCGCCTGCTGCACCAGCACGCCAACCTCCTGGCTGCCGGTGAAGGAGACGTGGTTGATGCCCGGGTGCGCGGCCAGCGCCGCGCCGGCCTCCTCGCCGTAACCGGATACGATGTTGAGGGCGCCGGCCGGGAATCCCGCCTCGTGCGCCAGACGGCTGAGGTACAGCGTGGTCAGCGAGGCGTCCTCGCCCGGCTTCACCACGCAGGCGTTGCCCATGGCGAGTGCGGCGCCGACGCTGCGGCCGATGATCTGCAGCGGGTAGTTCCACGGGATGATGTGGGCGGTGACGCCGTGCGGCTCGCGCAGCGTCATCACCGTGTAGCCGTTCAGGTACGGGATGGTGTCGCCGTGCACCTTGTCGGCGGCACCGCCGTAGAACTCGAAATAGCGGGCACAGGCGGTGACGTCCGCCTTGGCCTGGGCCAGCGGCTTGCCCACGTCGCGGCTCTCCAAAACCGCCAGTCCGTCGGCGTTCCGCAGGATGAGGGCGGAGAGCTTCAGCATCAGCCGCCCGCGCTCGGCCGCCGTCAGGGCGCCCCAGTCGCCGTCGAGTGCGGCGCGCGCGGCCTCCACGGCGCGGTCCACGTCGGCGGCGGTGCCGCGCGGGATGGCGGCGAAGGTCTCGCCGGTCGAGGGATCGACGCAGGGGATCGTGTCGCCGCCGATGGCGTCGACGAAGCGGCCGCCGATCAGGAGCTTGGTTTCCATCATCTCTCAATTCCTCAATAGACGAGGCTGCGGAAGAACAGCGGCACCTCGGGCACGTAGGTGATGACCATCAGGCAGGCGAGGATGACCAGGACGAACGGCACCAGCCGGCCGATGATCTGCTCCAGGCTCAGGCCCGCCACCTGGCAGGCGGCGAACAGGTTCACGCCGAAGGGCGGCGTCACCATGCCCAGCGCCAGATTGACGATCATGACGATGCCGAAGTGCACGGGATCGATGCCGAAGTGCATGGCCACCGGCGCCAGGATCGGCGCCAGCACGATGATCGAGGCGGAGGTCTCGACGAACATCCCCACCACGAACAGGAACAGGTTGACCGCCAGCAGGAACAGCCACGGGCTTTCGATCGCCGCCGCGATCCAGGCGCCGATGGCCGCCGGCACGCCGGCCCGCGTGATCAGGAAGCTGAACAGCCCGGCGGCGGCGATGATGAACATGATGACGGCCGACGACAGCACCGATTTGCGCAGGATCGGCCCCACGTCCCGCCAGCCGATGGCGCGGTAGACGAACATGCCGACGATGAAGGCGTAGAACACCGCCACCACCGACGCCTCCGTCGGCGTGAAGACGCCCTGGTAGATGCCGCCGATGATGATCACCGGCATGATCAGCGCCAGCGCCGCGCGCTCGGTCGCCTTCAGGAAGCCGATGTTGCCCTCCGCGTCGTCCTTGCCCCAGCCGTTGATCTTGCAGGTGACGTAGGTGAACAGCGTGAGCGCCCCGCCGATCAGCAGGCCCGGCCCGATGCCGGCGATGAACATCTCGCCGATCGACACCTCGGCCGACACGCCGTAGAGGATCATCGGGATCGACGGCGGGATGATGACGCCCAGTTCGGCCGAGGTGGCCTGCAGCGCGGCCGCGAACTCCTTCGGGTAGCGGTGCTCGATCATCGCCGGGATGATGATGGCGCCGATGGCGAAGGTGGTCGCCACGCTGGACCCCGACACGGACGCGAAGATCATGCAGGTCAGCACGCAGGAGCAGGCGAGCCCGCCCTGGATGTTGCCGACGATCGATTTGGCGAAGTCCACCAGCCGGCGGGAGATGCCGCCCGCCTCCATCAGGTTGCCGGCCAGGATGAAGAAGGGCACGGCCATCAGCGGGAAGCTGTCGATCGAGGTCATCAGCTTCTGCGCCACCACGATCAGCGGCATGGTGGTGAAGAAGGCGATGCCGCCGACCGACGCGGCCACGATCGCCACGGCGATGGGCACCGACAGCGCGAAGAGCGCCACCATGACGAAGAGCATGAAGCTGGTCATGGCGCTACACCTCGTACACTTCCTGGGGGGCGGCCGGCGCGGTGCCGGTGCGGCGGACGGCGGCGATCTCCTCCGCCGCGCGGGCGACGACGCCGACCATGGACAGCACCGCCCCCACCGGGATGGCGGCGTAGACCATGGCGATGGAGATGCCATCGCCGGTGAAGGGGTTTTCCACGCCGGCCAGCATCTGGAACTTCACGCGGCCCGCCATCTCCCACCCGGCCCAGGCGATCACCGCCAGCACGCCCAGAGACAGCCCGGAAATGGCGGCGACCAGCAGGATGCGGGCGGTGCCGTGCAGGCGCTGGTGCACGAACTCCACCGCCATCAGGGCCCCCTGGCGGAAGGCGACGGCCACGCCCAGGTAGACCATCCAGATGTCCAGCGAGCGCGCCGTGACCTCCGACCAGGTGGAGGGTTCGGAGAAAATGAAGCGCGTCACCACCTGCCACAGCGACACGCAGGCGGCCAGCACCAGCAGCGTCATGGCGGCGCGCATGGTCCAGCGCATCAGGAAACGTTCGATCGCCGACAGGGCGGTGAGCATGGGGCACTCCTCGGGGCGGCGGAGTTCCCTCCCCCGCCCCGGGGGAGGGTTAGGGTGGGGGTAAAATCAAGGATCCTTGCCTTTACCCTCACCCGACGCCTTCGGCGTCACCCTCTCCCGGGGCGGGAGAGGGGAGTCTTCAGTACTGGTAGTTCTTGATCTCGTCGATCTTCGCCTGGCCGAACTTCTTGGCGTATTCGGCGTAGGCTGGCTTCAGCGCCTCCTGGAAGGCCTTCTGGTCGACGTCGGTCACCACCTGCATGCCCTGCTTCTTCAGTTCCTCGACACCGTTTGCGGCGTCGTCCTCGGCCTTCTGGCGCATGGCCTTGGCGCCGACCATGGCCGCCTGCTTGAACCAGCCCTTCTCCTGCTCCGACAGCTTGTTCCACACGGCCGGCGACAGGATGATGAGGGCGGGGGAGTAGACGTGCTGGGTCAGCGACAGGTGCTTCTGCACCTGGCTGAACTTCGCCGACAGGATCACGCCGATGGGGTTCTCCTGCCCGTCCACGGTGCCCTGCTGCATGGCGGTGAACAGCTCGGGGAAGGCCATCGGCGTGGGCAGGACGCCGATGGTCTTGAAGGCCGTCATGTGCACCTGGTTCTCCATGGTGCGGATCTTCAGGCCCTTGGCGTCGTCCGGCGTCTTCACCGGGTGCTTGGAGTTGGTGAGGTTGCGGAAGCCGTTCTCGCCCCAGGCCAGCGCGATCAGCCCGTGCTTGGGGAACTGGTCCAGGATGCGCTGGCCGATCGGGCCGTCCAGCACCGCATGCGCGTGCTTGTAGTCCTTGAACAGGAACGGGATGTCGGTGATCAGCGTGTCGGGCACGAAGTTGCCGACCGGGCCGGAGGAGGTGATGACGATGTCCACCGTGCCGATCTGCGCCCCTTCCACCATCTCGCGCTCGCCGCCCAGCGCGTTGGCGGGGAACTGCTTCACCGTCCACTTGCCGTTCGACAGGCGCGCCAGCTCCTCCCCCATCGCCGTGGCGCTGGCGCCGTAGTGCGAGGTGGGGGCCAGCGAATAGCCGGCCTTCAGCTCCTCGGCCTGCGCTCCGGCGGCGGTGGCGAGGCCGAGCGCGAAGACGCTTCCCAGCACCAGCTTCTTCAGGAACATGCTTTCCTCCCAATGTCAGTTTAGTTTGTCTTCTTCGATATAGGCGCGCACCACCGCGCCGATGCCGGCGTCGCGGCGGAAACCCAGGCGGTCGGCCCGCGTCGTCCGCATGCTGCCCGGCCAGCTGCCGACGATGGCGGCGATGCGCGCGTCGGGCGTGTGGTCGATCAGCGTGGAATCGCCGCCGGCCGCCTCCAGCGCCGCGATCATCTCCGCCACCGTGGCGGTGATGCCCGGCAGGTTCAGCGTGCGGTCGTCCTCCCACGCCTCAGGCGGCAGGGCGTGCGCGTGCAGCAAATTGTCCACCACCGTGCGCGGGGAGGAGAGCCAGAGCGGCAGCGCGACCGGCACCGGGCACGTGGCGCGTTCGCCGTTCAGCGGCTCGCGGATGATGGAGCTGGCGAAGGAGGACGCGGCCATGTTCGGCTTGCCCGGCCGCACCACCACGGTGGGCAGGCGCAGAGCGCACCCCTTGACGAAGCCCTTGCGGGAATAGTCGTTGACCAGCAGCTCCCCGATCGCCTTTTGCGCGCCGTAGGAGGATTGCGGGCGGGCCGGCGTGTCGTCCTCCACCACCGGCGGGGCGTGGCCGAACACGGCGACGGAACTGGCGAAGACGAAGGCGGGCGGCGTGCGCAGCACGCGGCAGACGTCCAGCAGCGCGCGGGTGCCGTCCACGTTGACGCGCATGCCGAGGTCGAAGTCGGCCTCGGCCGCCGAACTCACCACGGCGGCGAGGTGGAACACGCTGTCGGGGGCGAGGTCGCGCACCTGCTCCTGCACCGCGGCGTCGGTCAGGTCGCCGATGATGGCGGAGGCGCCGGCCGGCAGCGGCCCGCCCGCCTGCACGTCGAGCAGCACCACGTCCCGCGCGCCCCTGGCCAGCAGCCGGTGCGCCAGCTTGCGCCCCAGGAACCCGTTGCCGCCGGTGATGAGGGTGGTCATGGCATGCACTCCCCGGGCATGGCTTCAAGGGCGTCGTGGAAGAAGTCTTCGCCGCCGAAGTTGCCGGACTTCAGCGCCAGCGCCAGCGGCACCGCGCCCAGGCTGACGGTGGCCGGCACGCCCGGCGCGATCTCCGCGCCGATGCGCAACGCCTGCACCCCCAGCGCCTCGACCACCGCGCCCGAGGTCTCGCCGCCGGCCACGACGAAGCGGCGGGCACCGGCCTGGGCCAGCGCGGCGGCGAGGCGAGCGAAGGCCTGTTCCACGGTGCGGCCGGCGTCCTCGCGGCCGAAGCGGTCCTGCACGGCGCGCACGGCGTCCGGCGGCGCGGAGGAGGCGACCAGCACCGGCGTGCTGCCCAGATGCCCGCGCGCCGCCGCCACAAGGTCCGGCACCACGTCCGTTCCGGCCAGCAGCACGGCCACGTCCAGCCGCAGCACCGGGTAGCGGCGTCCGGCGGCCTCCACCTGCGCCAGCGTGGCGGGGGAGCAGCTGCCGGCCAGCAGCACCGCCGGGCCGTCGACGGCCGGCAGGGCGGTGGCGTTTCGCCCCTCGGCCAGCCCGGCGCGAATGAAGTTGGTGGCAAGACCGGCGGCGAGGCCGGAGGCGCCGGTGACCAGGGGCAAGTCGGCGCAGGCCTCCCCGATGGCGGCGAGGTCGCCCAGGGTCAGCGCGTCTACCACCGCGGCCCCCACGCCGGCGCGTTGCAGCACGCCGAAGGCGGCGCGCACGGCGTCCGGCCCCTGCGCCACCGTCTGCCAGTCCACCAGACCGACCTTGGTGCGGCTCTGCGCCTGCAGGACGCGCACGAGGTTGGCGTCGCGCATGGGGTTGAGCGGGTGGTCCTTCAGCGGCGATTCGTGCAGCGGCTGGCTCCACACGAACAGGTGCCCCTGGTAGACGGTGCGCCCGTTTTCCGGGAAGGTCGGGCAAGCGACGGTGAAGGCGCCGCCCGTTTCCGCCATCAGCGCGTCCATGACCGGGCCGATGTTGCCGCGTTCCGTCGAATCGAAGGTGGAGCAGTACTTGAAATAGCATTGCCGGGCGCCGAGCGCCTTCAGCCGCCGCCATGCCTCCACCGACTGGCGCACGGCCTCGGCGGGCTTGATGGAGCGGCTTTTCAGCGCCACGACGATCGCCTCGGCGTCGGCCGGTGCCTGGGCCAGCCCGTCGATGCCGATGGTCTGCACGGTGTGCAGCCCGGCCTTGGCCAGCGTGTTGGCGAGGTCCGACGCCCCGGTCACGTCGTCGGCGACGCAGCCCAGAAGGACGCCGGCCATCACGCACCCCCCGGATGGCGTTCGGCCAGATACGGCTTGGCCCAACCCAGACCGGCCAGCGTGCCGGCCTTCGGCCGGTACTCGCAGCCGACCCAGCCGGCGTAGCCGATGTCGTCCAGTACGCGCAGCAGGTAATGCGGGTCGCACTCGCCGCCGTCGGGCTCGTGCCGGTCGGGGACGCCGGCGATCTGCACGTGGCGGATCACCGGGGCCAGCCGGCGCAGGCGGGTGGTGAGGTCCCCCTCCATGATCTGCGCGTGGTAGAGGTCGAACTGCAGGCCCAGGTTCGGGGCGCCGACACGGGCGATGATCTCCGCCGCCTCGCCGGTGGTGCGCAGCAGGTAGCCGGGCATGTCGCGGTCGTTCAGCGGCTCGATCACCAGCGTGCGGCCGTGGTCGGCGGCGCGGTGCGCGGCGTGGGCGAGGCGTTCGGCGTAGAGGTCCAGCGCCGTCGCGCGCGGCAGGCCGGCCGGCGGGATGCCGGCCATCAGGTGCAGCGTCGGGCAGTCCAGCGCCTGGGCGTAGATCAGCGCGCGTTCGACCGATTCCACGAAATCCGTTTCGCGGTCGGCGAGGCAGGCGAGGCCGCGTTCACCGGCCGCCCAGTCGCCGGGCGGCATGTTGAACAGCACGACCTGCACGCCGGCCGTTTTGGCGGCCTCGGCCACGTCTTCGGGCGGGTGGTCGTAGGGGAACAGGAACTCCACGCCGGTGAAGCCGGCCCGCGCCGCCGCGGCGAAGCGGTCGAGGAACGGCACCTCGTTGAAGAGCATGGTGAGGTTGGCGGCAAGGCGCGGCATGCTACGCCCCCGCCGTGGCGGCCCGTTTGGGGGCCATCGTGCGGGGCGCGGCCGGATTCCGGGCGCGGGTGGTCTCGTGCGTCATCGTCCTCCCCGGCGGGTGCTTGGGCGTGCCCCGCTCTGGTCCCATGCCGTCGTTCTCGCGGCGTTTGGCAGAGTGTCGGCACGATTGCGCGGACCGTCAAGCGGTATCACCACTCGCCCGTACCAATTGCCGCGTCGCACAAAATTCACTGGACCTGCTCGTAGGGCATACGCCTTATGTCCGGGATACCGAACGCCGTGTCGGATTTGCGGACAGGTTCCCGGCCGAAGAACGTCGGGAATTCAGGCAATCCGCCGGCTCAACGAAGCGGCACGCGCCTTGCTGTGATGCAGCGAAACGGCCTGCGGACGGGCCGGCGGCCAACAAATGGAGACCATCACCCATGAGCTTTCGCGACCGGACGGACTTCACCGGCAAGCGCGAAAGCTCATGGGTGATGGTCTCCATTTGTTGGCCGCCGGCCCGTCCGCAGGCCGTTTCGCTGCATCAC
>NZ_DASPMG010000246.1:0-2961 GCF_035627195.1 Azospirillum sp. | reverse complement strand
CTGTTCCACTGGCCGATGGACGCCGCGGTCGCCTTCTGCAAGGCGTTCCTCAGCCGGCACGTGGTGGTGCGGGCGGACTACGGCCTGTACGAGTACACGGTGCAGGTTTACCGGGAGCCGGTCGCCGGATCGCTCCCCGTTCCGCCGCGCTGGCTGTCCGGCGCGCGGTAGACGGGGAAGTAGGCGGTTTCCGGCTTTCCGGCGCACAGGGCCATGTAGGCCGGGCGGTCGAGGACGGCACCGAACAGTTGGGCGGTGGCGGTGGCGTTGGCGAAGCCTCGCTTGAAGCGGCTCAGCCCGTCGTCGGCGTCGGCCGGGCCGGCGTTGCCACCGAGGTCGAGGATGCGACAATCAGCGAAGTGGCGGATCGCCGCGTCGTACAGCGCATAGCTGACGGCGCGGCGGTAGCCCTCGGCGTCGCTGGCGCCCAGGTGGTTGTAGGCGACGTCGCCGCCGCGCAGCCACAGCGCCATGGCGACGATCCGGCCGTCGGCGAACGCAGCGAAGGCGGTCAGGGTGTCAAGGGTGGCGAGGCGGGCGAAGTGCTCCGGCGAGAAGCGGGCGGTTCCGGCGATGCGGTGCCGCGCGATCAGCCCGTCGTACAGGCGCTGCCAGTCGTCCAGGTGGTCGGCGAGCTGCACGATGGAGACGGAGCAGCGGCGCTGCGCGCGCCGTACCTCGGCGTCATGGTGGTCGGAACAGCGCGGCGGACCCAGCGCGCGGTCGATGACGAAATGCGTCTTGAAGGGGCGACAGACGTCGAACGCGGCGATGAAGCGGTCGAGGGGCGGGCCGTCGAACGGGTCGCGCACGCCCACCACGGAGACGAGGCCCTCGGTGCGCAACGCCGCAAGGCCGGTGGGCAGGTCGGCATCCGGGGCGATCGACGCCAGCGGATAGAAGCCGGCGGCGTCCTGCCGGCCGGAGCCGGGGATGGGGCGCACCAGCACGCCGGTGCCCCACGGCGCCACGGGCAGCACCGGGCCAAGGGCGGCGAGTGCGTGGGCGTAGGCCGGGCTGCGGTAGGGCGATGACGGCGGCTGGTCGGGCATGGCGCTGCATGGTAGCGCCTTTCGCCAACCTACGCCGCCTCGCTGCTCAGCGGCGGGGCGAAGAGGCGGTCGCCCTGGGCGAGGCGGTCGGCGGCGGGCACACGGCGGTCGCCGGCCAGCAGCTCGGTCACCAGGATCTCCTCGTCGGCGCAGGCGACGCGCACCCCACGGCTCTCCACGGCGGTGACGGTGCCGGGGGCGGCGGCCGTGCGGCGGCCGGTGCGCCTGGCCTTGGCGACGGCCACCAGCTGGCCGCGGTGCAGGGTGCGCGGCCGGCCCCATGGGGATGGCAGCGGGCCGAAGTCGCAGGCGCGGATGAAGCCGTCCACCGTCGCCGCCGGCCAGTCCCAGGCGATCCAGCCGCCGTTGGGCGGCTCGAAGCCGCAGGGCACGCGGTCGCCCTCGGGCACCATCGCGCAGGGAACGGCATTCGGGTCGCGGGCCAGCGTCTCGACGACGTCCAGAGCCAGCGGCACGCCGTGGCGCACGCAGGCCATGGTGAGCGTCAGCGCGGTGTCGTCCGCCTCGACGGCGAAGTCGGCGCGGGCGGCGATCGGGCCGCGGCCGACCTGCGGCTTCATGGCGTGCACGGTCACCGCGTGGCGCCGGGCGCCATGGAACAGCGCCCAGTGCGGCGCGTGGCGGCCGGGGTACTGCGGCAGCGGGCCGGGGTGCAGGGCGTAGGCGCCCAGCAGCGGCGCGTCCAGCACGTCCGGGCAGACCACGTGCGGCGACTGCGCGTTCAGCAGCACGTCGACGCGCGCCGCGCGCACGGCCTCGGCGAAGTCGCCGGTGCACACGCGCTCCGCCGGCCAGGTGGCGAGGCCGAGGCGACGCGCCGTCTGCCAGACACTGTTTCCGCCTGCCGTGTTTCCACCTGCCGTGTTTCCACCGGCGGCCGGGCCGTCCGGCGTGGCCAGCACGCCGGCCACGCGGTGGCGGGTGCGCAGCACCGCCTCCAGCAGGCGCAGGCCCATGGCCCCCTCGGCGGCGAGGAGGAGGGTGAGAGGACGCACCGGTGTGCTCATCACGTTGTCCCTGTTGGATCAAAGCCCAAAGGTTCGAACCCAAGGTCGCTGTCGGCGGCGGTGACGTACCAGTTGGCCGGGTCGGACAGCAGGGCGGCGCTGTCCTCGGCGCCGAAGCCCGCGCGGGCCAGCATGCGCGTCGGCATGTTGAGGCCGTTCTTGAGGCAGGCGAAACCCATGGCGGCCAGCGGCCGCGCGGCCTCCGGGTTCAGTGTCCGGCATAGCAGCGCCGCGGCGCGCTCCCGCCGGGCGTACTCCACGGCCAGTGCGAAGGCCGCCGCCGTCCAGCCCGGCCGCACCAGATAGTCCAGAACCACCATGACCGGCACGCCGCGCCAGCGGTCGGCGCGCAGCACGACGTAGCCCATCAGCTGTCCGCGGCGCGTGATGTACAGCCGCTTGGCCTGCCGCACCGCCGGCCCGCGGTCGAATCGCCAGCGCAGGAAGTCCAGCGAGCGCTCGGCGATCACCGGATAGCGCTGCGCGGCGTCGCGCCACAGCGGGTCCACCCGTTCGTCGAAGCGCTCCACCACCTCCACCCGCGCCCCGGCGGCCAGCGCGGCGGCGGCATAGGCGAAGGACGCGGTGGCGAGCACCGGCCCGGCCACCGCCGCCGCCGCGCGCCCGGCCCGGCCCAGCCGGGCGGCGAACGGGGTGACGGCGACGCAGGGCACCGGGTCGATGACCCGCACGTAGGTCGGCACGCTGCCGAGGTCGAGCCAGCCCGCCCGCTTGTACGCCTTGTAGGCGGCGTCGGAAGGGGCCAGCGAGACGGTGGCCTCGTTGCACATGGCGTGCGCGTCGGTCAGCGCCGGGCCGACGCCGCGCAGGCGCCATTCCGGGGCCACCATCAGGTCGATGGACCAGGATGCGCGCAGCAT
>NZ_DASPMG010000245.1:0-4740 GCF_035627195.1 Azospirillum sp. | reverse complement strand
TGGCCCAGCATGATCCAGGCGTGCGGGCGCAGCACGGCGATGTGGTCGGTGATCGTCTTGGCGTTCGACGGGCCGACGCCGATGTTGACCAGCGTGATGCCGTTCCCGTCCGGCCGGGTCAGGTGGTAGGCCGGCATCTGCGGCATGCGCAGGCGCCGGGCGATCGACACCTCCGCCGGGTCGGCGCCGGGTGTCAGGTTGCGGTTGGGCGTCACCACGTCCCACGGCTCGACGAAACGGTCGTACTGGCGGCGGTTGGCGGCCTCCCGCGGGTCGTCGGTGGGCTCCATCATGCGGTGGGCGAACTCGATGAACTCGTCCACATAGAACTGGTAGTTGGTGAACAGCACGAAGTTCTGGAAATGCTCGGGCGCCGTCGCCGTGTAGTGCTTCAGCCGGTGCAGCGAGAAATCCACGCGGGGTGCCGTGAACAGCGCCAGCGGCTTGGGGTCGTGGATGCCCCATTCGTAGGTGCCGTTGACGATGTTGTCGTCCATGCGCGCCAGGTCGGGCAGGTCGAACAGGTCGGGCAGGCGGCCCACCCGCTCCGGCGTCAGGTCGCCCTCGACATAGAGGCCGTGCGGGAAGGCGAAGTGGATGGGGATCGCCTCCTCGCTGATGCCGACCTCCAGCGGGACGCCGTGGTTCTTCAAGAGCAGCGAGAACTGCTCCAGGTAATAGCGCTCGAACAGGTCGGGGCGGGTGACGGTGGTGATGTAGGTGCCCGGCCCCTCGACGAAGCCGTAGGCGAGGCGCGTGTCGACCGCCGCCCCGCTCTCGGTCACCAGCTTCACGTAAGGATAGCCGGCGTGCACGCGCGTGACTGGATCCTCGCCGCGGGCGAAGGCGGCGAAGCGGTCGCGCAGGAAGGCGGTGTTGCGGTCCCAGACATCGGTGACGCAGTCCAACGCGGCGCGCGCGTCGTCGAAGGTGCCGAGGGGGCCGGGCGGCAGGGGGGCGGGCGCGGTGCTCGTCATGTCCATGACATAGCCACGCCGGGGCGGTGTGGAAAGGGGGCAATGGTGCCAGTGCCCTTGACGGTATGGCGGGGTGCACTCACCATACCCATGCAAACGACATGGGTGACCGACCTATGCGCGCTCCCAGCTATGACCGCTTCGCGAAGAAGCAGACAGTCAGCCTTACGGTGAACAGCGATTTGTATGCCAAGGTCCGGCGTGCCGGGATCAATGCCTCCCAAATCGCCGAGGAAGCGCTTGCCGGTGCCCTCGACAGGGCATTGGCCGCAACCATGAAAGCCGAGGTGCGGCAGGACCTCGACGCCTACAACGCCTATGTCGCCGAACATGGCTCGCCGGCCGACCTTGTCCGCCAACACTACGAGGCGGACGACGATGCAGTATGAGGTCTTCGTCAACCCGATCACCCGCGCGCAGCGGTCCTATCCGTTTGTCGTCGTCCTGCAATCAGACCTCGCGGACACCGGGCGCGACCGGATCGTCGGCTTCATGGCTCCGAAGACAGCGATGCCGGACGTGAAAGGGCGCCTAACTCCGATCGTGGAGGTCGACGGATCGGAGTTCGTGGTGTTCGTTCCTTCCCTGACGTCCGTCAGGGGCTCCGACCTGGGCAAACCCGTGGATACCGTCGAGCGTTTCCGCGACCGCATCACGGAAGCGCTCGACTGGCTGTTCCTTGGCGTCTGACGCTCAGCTCTCCAGCCCCATCAGCGATTTGGCGAAGGCGTCGGCGTCGAACGGGCGCAGGTCGTGCACGCCCTCGCCGATGCCGATGGCGTGCACCGGCAGCTTGAACTTCTCCGCCAGCGCCACCAGAACGCCGCCGCGCGCCGAACCGTCCAGTTTGGTCAGGATCAGGCCGGTCACGTTGACCATGTCGCGGAACACCTCCACCTGGCTGTGCGCGTTCTGCCCCGTCGTGGCGTCCAGCGTCAGCAACGTGGTGTGCGGGGCGGAGTCGTCGATCTTCTTGATGACGCGCACCACCTTGCGCAGCTCGTCCATCAGCCCGGCCTTGTTCTGCAGGCGGCCGGCGGTGTCGATCATCAGCACGTCGACGCCGTCGCGCCGGGCCTGCTCGTAGGCGTCGTAGGCGAGGCCGGCGGCATCCGCCCCGGTGTCGCGCGCCACCACCGGGCAGCCGGTGCGCTCGCCCCAGATCTTCAGCTGGCTGACGGCGGCGGCGCGGAAGGTGTCGCCGGCGGCCAGCATCACCGTCTTGCCTTCCTCGCGGAACTGGCGGGCCAGCTTGCCGATGGTCGTCGTCTTGCCGGTGCCGTTGACGCCCACCACCAAGATGACGTGCGGCTTGCGTCCCATGTCGATGGTCAGCGGCTGCGCCACGGGGCCGACGATCTTCGCCACCTCGCCGGCCAGCGTGCGCTTGACCTCGTCCGGCGAGACCTCCTTGCCGAAGCGGGTGCGCGCCAGCTCCGCCGTCAGCTTCGCCGCGGTGGCGGGGCCGAGGTCGGCGGTGATCAGCAACTCCTCGAGCTCCTCCAGCGCGTCGTCGTCCAGCTTGCGCTTGGTGAAGATGCCGGTGATGCCGTCGGTCAGCTTGGAGGAGGACTTGGACAGCCCCTCCTTCAGCCGCGCCAGCCAGCCCTTCTTGGGCGCCTCCTCGGCCTTGGCGGGCTCGGGGGCCGGGCGGTGTTCCGGCAGGAACGTCTCGGCGGCCGGGGGCTCCGGCTCGGGCGCCACGGGCGGCGGCGGGGGCGTCTCGACGGCGGGCGGGGGCGGCAGCTCCTCGGGCGCCTGGGCCTCGGCCACCACCGCGGGGATGGACGGTTCCGGCGCGGGCTCGGGCGCCGCCGGTTCGGCGGCCTTCTCCTCCTCGCGCTTGTCGTCCTCGTGCGTCTCGGGGGGGCGGGTTTCTTCTTCCGGCTTCTTGCGGCCGAACCAGCGCAGGATCATGGCGTTTCCGAATGCGTCAGAGGCGTGGCGCGCAACTGCGCGCCGTCCACGGCGGTGATGGCGGCGCGCACCAGCGTGCCGGGCGCGAAGCTCTGGCCCAGGCGGACCTCGGCGAAGTGCTCGGTGCGGCCCAGGTCGTCCTTCTCCACCAGCACGGTGGCGGTACGGCCGACCTGGGCCGCCAGATGGCGGGCCACCGCCGCCTCGCCGGCCGCGCGCAGGCGTGCCGCGCGCTCCTTGCGGAACGGCGCGTTGTCCTGCGGCATGCGGGCGGCGGGCGTGCCGGGGCGCGGGCTGTAGGGGAAGACGTGCAGCCACGTCAGCCCGCAATCCTCGACGAGGCGCCGCGTGTTCTCGAACATCGCCTCGTCCTCGGTGGGGAAGCCGGCGATGAGGTCGGCGCCGAACACCATGTCGGGGCGAACCGAGCGCACGCGCTCGCAGAAGGCCACGGCGTCGGCGCGGCTGTGGCGGCGCTTCATGCGCTTCAGGATCAGGTCGTCGCCGGCCTGGAGCGACAGGTGCAGGTGCGGCATCAGCCGCGGCTCCTCCGCGATCAGGCGCCACAGGTCGTCGTCGATCTCGATGCAGTCGAGCGAGGAGAGGCGCAGCCGCGGCAACTCCGGCACCAGGGCCAGCAGGCGGCGCACCATCTGGCCCAGCGTGGGCGTGCCCGGCAGGTCGGGGCCGTAGCTGGTGATGTCCACGCCGGACAGCACCACCTCGGTGTAGCCGGCGGCGACCAGCGCCCGCACCTGCTCCACCACCGCGCCGATGGGGACGGAGCGGGACGGCCCGCGGCCGTAGGGGATGATGCAGAAGGTGCAGCGATGGTCGCAGCCCTGCTGCACCTGCACGAAGGCGCGCGCCCGGTCCTCGAACCCGCCGATCAGGTGGCCGGCGGTTTCCTTCACCGACATGATGTCGTTGACCAGCACCTTTTCGGCCGGGGCGAGGCCCCAGCTTTCCGGCTGCAGCTTCTCCTGGTTGCCCAGGACCTGGTCGACCTCGGGCATGGCCGCGTACTTGGCCGGGTCGATCTGCGCGGCACAGCCGGTGACGACGATGCGGGCGTCCGGGTTCTCGCGGCGCAGCTTGCGGATGGTCTGGCGCGCCTGCCGCTCGGCCTCCGACGTCACCGCGCAGGTGTTGACGATGACGACGTTCTCCAGCCCCGCGTTGCGCGCGTGGCCGCGCATCACCTCGGACTCATAGGTGTTGAGCCGGCAGCCGAAGGTGACGATCTCGGGATCCTTGGGGGGCGGAGGCAGGGCGCTCATACCACGGTCATTTCAAACAGCAACCAGATCGGCCGACAGGCGGCCGGTGAAGGCCACGGCCACCGGGCCGGTCATCAGGACGCGGCCGTCCTCTGTCCACTCGATGGTCAGCGTGCCGCCGTCCAGCACCACGTCGGCCTTGCGCCCGGTCAGGCCGCGCCGGGCCGCCGCCACCAGCGTGGCGCACGCACCGGTGCCGCAGGCGCGCGTAATGCCCACGCCGCGCTCCCACACCCGCATGCGGATGCGGGTCGGGTCCAGCACGGTGGCGAACTCCACGTTCGTGCGCTCGGGGAACAGCGGGTGGTGCTCCAGGCCGGGGCCGATGCGGTCCACCGGCACGGCTTCGGCGTCGTCCACGAAGAACACGCAGTGCGGGTTGCCCATGTTGACGGCGACCGGGTCGGACACCCCGTCCTGGTCGATGGGCAGGTGCAGCGTGTCCATCGCCTCCGCCAAAGGGATGGCGGTCCACTCCAGCCGGGCCGGACCCATGTCCACGGTCACGCGGCTCGGACCGGCGCGGTGCGCCACCAGCGGTCCGCACACCGTCTCGAACACGGCGC
>NZ_DASPMG010000244.1:0-39723 GCF_035627195.1 Azospirillum sp. | reverse complement strand
CAGGTCCATGCCGGTGCAGTGCCGCTTCTGGTACAGCGTGCCCAGCGTGATGCCGACCAGCGCCGCCACGGCGAACAGCACGGCGGTGGTGCCGGAAACGTTCAGCGTCAGCTTCTCCCACACCACCAGCAGCACGCCGGCCAGCCCCATCAGCAGCCCCGTCCACTGCCGCCCCGTCACCCGTTCCCCCAGCAGCTTGCCGGCCAGCGAGGCGGTGAGCAGCGGCTGCAGCCCGACGATGATGGAGGTGACGCCGGCCGGCACGCCCTTGGAAATGGCGATGAACACGCCGCCCAGGTACACGCCGTGCACCAGCAGCCCGGCCAGCGCGATGCGCCCGGCCTCGGCCCAGCTCTTCGGCCAGGGCGCCCCCATGGCGACGGCCACGGCGCCCAGCACCGCGGCCACCAGCGCCATGCGCACCAGCAGGAAGGTCAGCGGCTCGGCGTACGGCAGGCCGTACTTGGCGCCGATGAAGCCGGTGCTCCACAACAGCACGAACACGACCGGCATCAGCCGGATCCAGCCGTCGGCCCCGGCTTTGGCCTGCGTCATCGCCACAAAGGAACCCCGTCGGTTCAGGTTCAGGTTGTGGCGGGGGCCGCCTGTTCCGTGTCCGGTTCCGGCTGGGGGGCCGGCTGCCGGCGGGCGTCGGCCACCGCCTCGATGTGCTGCCGCAGGTCGGGGTCGCGCCCGACCAGCCGGCGGAACACTCTTTCGTGCAGGACCAGCATCTGGCAATACCCCAACGCACGCACGTCAGCGTTGCGCGGACGGCGGGACAGCAGCGCCATCTCGCCGAAGAAGTCGCCGGTGCCCAGTTTCACGGGCTCCGACAGGCCGGGAACGATCACCTCGACGGCGCCCGAGGCGATGAAGAACATGCAGTCGCCGTGCTCGCCCTTGCGCACGACCGTCTCGCCGGGCAGGAACAGGCGCGGCTTCAGCAGCTTGACGATTCGCGCCAGCCGGTCGGGCGGCACGCTGGCGAAGATCGGCACCCGGCGCACCATCTCGGGCAGGTTCAGCTTGAGGTCGAGCTGCGGCGGCTTCTCCAGGATGCGGCGGCGCAGTTCCACGTCGCGCTGCAGATCGGACAGCACCTCCTGCGAGATGATCGATTCGGCGTGCAGCGTGCGGTAGTCCGCCTCCTCCAGCCGCAGCGCGGCGCGGCCCAGGTACTGGTTCTGGAGCACGATGGCGTAGTCCGGGTACTGCAGCTTCAACGCCCCCAGCGCCTGTTCCGTGCGCTGCAGCCGCACCGTCAGCAGCCCTTCCAGCTCGCACGACGTCTCGGTGCCCAGCACGTCGGCGAGGCGCCCCTGGGTGAAGGTGATCAGCTCGCGCAGGACGAGGCGGACGGCCACCAGCACCTCGAAGCGCATGGACAGGCGCCGGGCCAGCGGCTTGGTGATGCCGAAGCGGCGGTGCAGCCAGCTGGCCAGCCGCATCCAGCCGGTGAAGGCCATGAACGGCTCCTCCGCGGCGCGGTAGCCGTCGCGGCCCTGGGTCTTGACCGCGTCCAGCATGCGCGCCGTGCGCCCGGTCAGCAGCTCCGCCACGTGGCGGGACGAGATGCCTTCCTTGAAGTGGTGGAAGTACAGCTCCTCCTCCCGGTTCACCAGGATGACGAGGCCGATGGTGACCCGTTCGGCGGCGGACAGCGGCCGTTCCGCCTCGCGCTCCAGGTCGATGTGGGACAGGCGCTCGGCGTAATGGGTGATCAGCGCGTCGGCCGCCGCCCTCTCGATCTCGTAATGCCGCGCCAGTTCCGCCGCCTTCTCCTGCACGCCGCCCAGCGACAGGGCGAGTGCGCGGTTGCGCATGGCGCGCTCCACCGGCGTCAGCTTGTCGAGGCCGAGCAGGCGGATGAGGTGGCGCAGCGTCGTGCCGTTGACGAACAGCGTGAAGAACACGAAGCAGGTCGCCAGCGCCGCGACGAAGGCCTGGACGCGGTCGGGCACGCGGTCGTTCTCCGACACGACCAGCACCAGCGTCAGCGACACCGCACCCCGCAGGCCGCCCCACAGCATCACCGCCTTGTAGGAATGGCTGACCTTCTGCGCCAGCCCCGCCGCCGACAGCACCGGCAGCAGGCCGAACAGCACCGCCCCGCGCGCCGCCAGCGCCGCCACGACGACGACCGCCGCCAGACCCACCTCGGCCACGGACAGCTGCGCGAACACCTTCGGCACGACCAGGGCGGTCAGCAGGAAGATCAGCGAATTGGCCCAGAAGCCCAGCTGCTTCCAGACGTGTTCCAGCGCGTCCCAGGTGGCGGGCGAGATGCGCGTGCGGCCGATCGACCCGACGACCAGCGCCGACGCCACCACGGCGACCACGCCCGACACGCCCAGGTAATGCTCCGCCAGCATGTAGGTGAGGTAGGCGAGTGCCACGGTGAGCGTGATCTCCGCCATCGGCTGGTCGCGCACCGGCGTCACCAGCACGCAGGCCACGCGCCCGCACAGATAGCCGACCAGCAGCCCGCCGCCGAAATTCTCCAGGAAGGCCAGGGCGGCCTCGGCGACGCCGCCGTCGGCCTTGCGCGTCAGCATGCCCAGCAGCAGCGTGAACAGCGAGATGGCGGCGGCGTCGTTCAGCAGACTCTCGCCCTCGACCAGCATGGTCAGACGCCTCGGCGCACCGAGATCGCGGAAGATGCCGACCACCGCCGCCGGGTCGGTGGTGGCGACGATGGAGCCCAGCAGCAGGCACGCCACGAGGCTGAACCCGCTGACGAGGCTGAGCGCGTAGCCGACCGCGAAGGTGCAGACGAACACGGCGACGACGGCCAGCAGCAGGATGGGGCCCACGTCGTCCATCAGCCGCCGCACGTCGACGGTCAGCGCCGTTTCGAACAGCAGGACGGGGAGGAAGGTGTAGAGCAGCACCTCGGCCGACACGTCGAACCCGGCCAGCGAGGCGAAGAAGTCGCCGATCGGCCCCATGCCCTGAACCGACGCGAAGCCCTGCACGACGGCGCCCAGCAGCACGCCCACGCCGGCCAGCAGCACGGTGAACGGCACCCGGAAGTGCGCGGCGAGTGGCGGCAGGAAGCTGACCACCGCGAGAAGCCCGGAAACACCCAGGACGTAGATGACGATCTCGTGCATGCCCGCCCGTACCACAATCGATCCGGCCGCACCCTAGCGACGGGTTATGGCAGGAACAAGGCCACAGGGGAGCGTGGCGGCGGTAGCGGCTTATGCGTGACCTGTCGTTGGGTCGAGCGCTGGGGGTCGAGCGCCGGGCGTCCGTGGCGGGGGCGGGATCCGCGCTCCCGCGCGGGCGTCATTCGCATCCGCACGCGCGCCGGTCCAGCCAGCGCGCCAGAACGCCCAGCAGGTCCACCTTCTGCACCGGCTTGGCGAGGTAGTCGTCGAGCCCGGCGGCGAGGCAGCGGTCCCGGTCCTCGGGGAAGGCGAGGGCGGTCATGGCGATCACCGGCACGCGGGCGCGGGCACCGGGCAGGGCGCGGATGGCCGCGGTGGCGGCGAAGCCGTCCATGTCCGGCATGGCGATGTCCATCAGCACGGCTTCCGGCGGTTCGGCCGACTGGGCCAGATGGCGCACGGCCTCCACCCCGCCGGCGGCGAGGTCGACGCGGAAGCCCGCCTTGCTCAGCAGGGCAGCGGTGACCATGCGGTTGGTGGCGCTGTCGTCCACCACCAGAATGCGGCCGCCGCGCTCGCGCGCCCAGTCCTTCAATGCCTGAAGCCGCACGGCCAGCGAAACCGGGCCGCCCGCTCCGTTGGCGGCGGGCGGGCGCGCCCCGTCCTGCGCCCCGTCCTGCGCCACGGCGGCCACCTCGGCCGTGAACCAGAAATGGCTGCCGCCGCCGGGTGCGGGTTCGCAGCCGATGCGCCCGCCCAGCAGCTCGACCAGGCGCTGCGCCAGCGCCAGCCCGATGCCCAGGCCGCCGTGCCGGCGGCTGAGCGATCCGTCGGCCTGCACGAAGGGACGGAACAGCGCCTCGCGCTGCGCCTCGTCGATGCCGGGGCCGGTGTCGACCACCGATGCCTGAAGCTCGACGCGTCCCGGTCCGGCCGGCGCGCAGTCCAGCGTCACCGTCACGTGGCCCTGCCCGGTGAACTTCACCGCGTTGTCGGCGAGCGCGTAGAGCACGCGCTGGATCCGCCCGGCGTCGCCGCGCACGCGCGCCGGCACCGTGGGCAGCACGCGGCAGTCGAGCCACAGCCCCTTCTCCGCCGCCCGCTCCACCAGGGCCAGCGACACGGCGTGGGCGAGGCCGGCCGGCTCGAACTCCACCGCGTCGGTGCCGGCCGGCGCGCGGTCCATGGCCGCGAACTGGAGAAGGCCGTCGATCAGGTCCATCAGCGCCCCGGCCGAGCGCCGGGCCGACGCCAGAAGCACGCGCTGCTCGCGGTCCAGCCCGGTGTCCTGGAGCATGTCCAGCGCGCCCAGCACGCCGTTCATCGGCGTGCGCAGCTCGTGGCTCGCCACCGCCAGGAACTCGGTCTTGGCGTGGCTGGCCGCCTCGGCGCGTTCCTTGGCGGCGCGCAGCTCCGCCTCCAGGCGCTCGCGGGCCGATTCGCGCGCGGCGCCGTCCGCCGGCGCGTCGGCGAGATGCGCGTCGGCCGGTGCCGGGACGGTGGTGCTGAGACCATTCATGCTGCGCGGTTCGCGATGTGTTTGGCAAATTGCAAAGCAGAATGCACGCAACGCCGGGAACGCTGGGCGCTCCGCGGCCTTCACCCGCATCGAAGGCTCAGGAACAGCAATCCGTGGGCCAAACGGAGTCTCGGCAGACGCGGGGGAAAGGGGTAGGATCGCCCCGCAATCACGGCACGGGACGCGGGGCGCGCATGGGCATCGTCGGGCGGATTTGGCTGGTCTACGCCGGGTTGAGCGGCGCCATGGCGGTGGCGGCCGGCGCCTACGCCAGCCACGCGCTGGCCGCACCGGGGCAGGAGCACGCGCAGGAACTGGCGCGCATGGCCGGCCAGTACCAGCTCTGGCACGCGCTGGCGCTGATCGCCGCCACCGTGCTGGCCGGCCGCGCGGAGGGTGTGGCGCGGCTTATGGTGCGGCTGGGCGGCTGGCTGTTCGTGGCGGGGAGCCTGCTGTTCTGCGGCACGCTCTACGCGCAGGCGCTGGGCAACCCGGCGCCGTTCCCCATGTCGGCGCCGTCCGGCGGAACCTCGCTCATCCTGGGGTGGGCGTGCCTGGGCCTGTCGGCGCTGCTGCCGGGCTGGATCCGCCGGGCCTAGGATGCCGGGAGGCGGGCGTCAGGAAGCGGCGGCCGCGGCCGGGCGCTTCTCGGCCGTGTCGCCGGCGCCGGCCTGCTGGGCCGCGGGCGCGGCGCAGTACAGGTCGTGCAGCGTGCCCATGACGGCCTTCGCCTCCTCGCCGTTCAGCGAGTAATAGATGTTCTGCGCGCTGCGGCGGGTGCGCACCAGCTTGTCGCGGCGCAGGCGGGCGAGGTGCTGGGACAGCGCCGACTGGCTCAGCCCCACCAGTTCCTCCAGCTCGCCGACGGACTTCTCGCCCATCGACAGGTGGCACAGGATCAGGAGGCGGCGCTCGTTGCTCATGGCCTTGAGCAGCGTGCTCGCCCGTCGCGCGTTGGCCTGCAGGTCCGCAATGTCCATGGGAACGCTATACCCTTGCTGCTGCCCGTCGCCCGGAACTGGTCGGGATGACCCGATCGTCATGATATGGACGGTTTCGACCGCTTGTCTACTGTGGACGCAGGGCCATTGTACATAGGCTGCATCGATTCTACGATCGGGAAACGGTGAAGACGCGATCGCGACGGAGGTTTGCACATGGCCCGCCAGACACTCGACGCCAAGGGGCTGCTGTGCCCGCTGCCCGTGCTGCGCGCACGCAAGGCCATCAAGGCCATGGCGATCGGCGACGTCCTCGTCGTCGAGGCGACGGACGCCGGCGCCCCGCGCGACTTCCAGGCCTTCTGCGAGGTGACCGGAAACGCGCTGCTCTCCAGCACCGACTCCGATGGCGTCTTCCGGCTTGAGATCGAACGCCGCACCTGAGCGTCCGGAATCCTCCTGTACTTTGACCCGCGATGCGGGAAGAATGGCGGCGGGGAAAGCCCGAGAACGCCGGACATAACGAATACAAACATGTACACGACCCTGTTCACGCACTCCGCCTGCCTGGAGCACGACACGGGCCTGGGCCACCCGGAGTGTTCGGACCGCCTGCGCGCCGTCCTCGCCGCCCTGGACGCGGAAGACTTCTGCCTGCTCGACCGGCAGGAGGCGCCGCGCGCCACCGTCGAACAGATCGCCCGCGCCCACCCGCAGGACTTCGTCGAGCGCGTGCTGGCCATGATCCCGGCCGAGGGGCATTCCGGCGTCGACGCCGACACGGTGGTCTCCCCCGGCTCGGGCGAGGCGGCGTTGCGCGCGGCCGGCGCCGTGGTCGCGGCGGTGGACGCGGTGGCCAGCGGGCGCAGCCGCAACGCCTTCTGCGCCGTGCGCCCGCCCGGGCACCACGCCGAGCGCGAGCGCGCGATGGGGTTCTGCCTGTTCAACAACGCCGCCGTCGGCGCCTACCACGCGCGCGCCGTGCACGGGCTGCAGCGCGTGGCGGTGATGGACTTCGACGTGCACCACGGCAACGGCACGCAGGACATCTTCCAACACGATCCGGACCTGCTGTACTGCTCCACCCACCAGTCGCCGCTCTACCCCGGCACCGGCGACCGCGGCGAGATGGGCGAGTACGGCAACTGCGTGAACGCGCCGCTGCCCGCCATGGCCGGCAGCCCGGAGTTCCGGCACGCCATGACGAACATCGTCCTGCCGGCGATCGACCACTTCAAGCCGGACCTGATCATCATCTCCGCCGGCTTCGACGCGCATTCGCGCGACCCGCTGGCCGGGCTGCACCTGATGGACGATGATTTCGCCTGGGCCACGCGCAAGCTGGGCGACCTCGCGCGCACCCACTGCGGGGCGCGGATCGTCTCGGTCCTGGAGGGGGGCTACAACCTCCGCGCGCTCGCCTCGGCCTGTTCGGCGCACGTGCGCGAACTGATGGCCGCCTGACCTAGGGTCTCCTGACATAGGGCCGCTTGATATAGTCCAGGACGCTTGACGCGCCGCAGGAAATAGGCGGACAACGCCGGGTCATAAGGCCGCCGTCGGAGCTTGCGCAAGCACCGGCGGCGGTCCTACTTTCAGGCAACACGGTCCCGGAACGGTTACACCATGTCCGAACTTCCCCCCATCCCGCCCGACATCGCGGCCATGAGCTTCGAGGACGCCCTCGCCGAGCTGGAGCGCATCGTGCGCTCGCTCGAGGAGGGCCGCGGCAAGCTCGACGAGGCGATCTCATCCTACGAGCGCGGCACGGCGCTGAAGCGCCACTGCGAGGCCAAGCTGCGGGAGGCGCAGGCGAAGGTGGAGCGCATCACCATCGCCGCCGACGGCAGCGTCGGCGCCGAGCCGGCGCGCATCGACTGACATTCGCCGCCTGACTTCCGCCGAACGACATCCGGGGACGTACCGATCGTGGATCCCAAGCTGAAGAACGCGATGGCGCAGGCCGCCGAACTGGTCGAGAGCGCCATCGCCCGCCTGCTGCCCACCACCGACCTGCCGGAGGCGGTGCTGTACGACGCCATGCGCTACGGCTCGCTGGGCGGCGGCAAGCGGCTGCGCCCCTTCCTGGTGCTGACCAGCGCCTCGCTGTTCGGCGTGGGGGAGGAGTGCGCGGTGCGCACCGCGGCGGCGGTGGAGTTCGTGCACTGCTACTCTCTGATCCACGACGACCTGCCGGCCATGGACGACGGCGACCTGCGCCGTGGCCGCCCCACCGTGCACCGCCAGTTCGACGAGGCGACCGCCATCCTGGCCGGCGACGGCCTGCTGACCTTCGCCTTCGAGGTGCTGGCCGACCCCGCGACGCACGAGGATCCCAACGTGCGCTGCCAGCTGGTGGCGGCGCTGGCCAGGGCGGCCGGGCCGCACGGCATGGTCGGCGGCCAGATGCTCGACCTCATCGCCGAGCACGAGACCTTCGACATGGGCACCGTCACCCGGCTCCAGCGCATGAAGACCGGCGAGATGATCGCCTTCGGCTGCGAGGCCGGCGCCATCCTGGGCAAGGCCGGGGCGCCGCAGCGCCACGCGCTGCACGCCTACGCGCACGACCTGGGCCTCGCCTTCCAGATCGCCGACGACCTGCTCGACATCGAGGGGACGGAGGCCGAGACCGGCAAGGGCGTCGGGCGCGACGCGGTGGCCGGCAAGGCCACCTTCGTGTCCATCCTCGGCCGCGACCGGGCGCGCGCCCAGGCCGAAATGTTGTCCCGCCAAGCGGTGTCGCACCTGGAAATCTTCGACGGGCGCGCCGATTTGCTGAAGGCCGTGGCCGAGTACGTGGTAACTCGCCGCGCGTGAATGGAGGACGTGAGAGAGTGACCGTACCAGCCAAGACGCCGCTCCTCGACAAGGTCCACGTGCCCGCCGACCTGCGGGCGCTGAAGCCGGAACAGCTCCGCCAGCTCGCCGACGAGCTGCGCGCGGAAACCGTCGATGCCGTCTCGGTGACCGGCGGTCACCTGGGCGCCGGGCTCGGCGTCGTCGAGCTGACGGTGGCGCTCCACTACGTCTTCAACACGCCCGACGACCGGCTGATCTGGGACGTCGGCCACCAGTGCTATCCGCACAAGATCCTGACCGGCCGGCGCGACCGCATCCGCACGCTGCGCATGGGCGGGGGCCTCAGCGGCTTCACCAAGCGGTCGGAGAGCGTGTACGACCCGTTCGGCGCCGGGCACAGCTCCACCTCCATCTCGGCCGGGCTGGGCATGGCGGTGGCGCGCGACCTGAAGGGCGGCAAGAACCACGTCGTGTGCGTCATCGGCGACGGCGCCATGAGTGCCGGCATGGCGTACGAGGCGATGAACAACGCCGGCTCCATGCCGTCGAAGCTGGTGGTCATCCTCAACGACAACGACATGTCGATCGCCCCGCCGGTGGGCGCCATGAGCGCCTACCTGTCGCGCGTCGTCTCCTCCAAGCCGTACCTCAGCTTGCGCCATCTGGCCAAGGACATCGCCGACCACATGCCGCGCCCGCTGCGCGACGCCGCCCGCAAGGCGGAGGAGTACGCGCGCGGCCTCGTCACCGGCGGCACCCTGTTCGAGGAGATGGGCTTCTACTACGTCGGCCCCATCGACGGGCACAACCTGGACCACCTGCTGCCCGTTCTGCAGAACGTGCGCGACGCCGACGACGACAAGCCGGTGCTGGTGCACGTCGTCACCCGCAAGGGCCAGGGCTACGCGCCCGCCGAGGCCTCCGCGGACAAGCTGCACGCGGTGGCGAAGTTCGACGTCATCACCGGCGCCCAGGCCAAACCGAAGTCGACCGGCCCCACCTTCACCCGCGTCTTCGCCGACGCCCTGGTGAAGGAGGCCGAGCACGACCCGCGCATCGTCGCCATCACCGCCGCCATGCCGTCGGGCACCGGACTCGACGTGTTCGGCAAGCACTTCCCCGACCGCTGCTTCGACGTCGGCATCGCCGAACAGCACGCGGTGACCTTCGCCGCCGGTCTGGCGACGGAGGGGTACAAGCCGTTCTGCGCCATCTACTCCACCTTCCTCCAGCGCGGCTACGACCAGGTGGTGCACGACGTGGTGCTCCAGCACCTGCCGGTGCGCTTCGCGCTCGACCGCGCCGGTCTGGTGGGGGCGGACGGCGCCACCCACGCCGGGTCCTTCGACGTGGCCTACCTCGGCTGCCTGCCCGACATCGTGCTGATGGCGGCGGCGGACGAGGTGGAACTGATGCACATGGTCGCCACCCAGGCCGTCATCGACGACCGGGCCAGCGCGCTGCGCTACCCGCGCGGCGAGGGCCTCGGGCTGCCCCTGCCGGAGCGCGGCGTGGTGCTGCCCATCGGCAAGGGCCGGGTGATCCAGGAAGGCACCAAGGTCGCCATCCTCAGCTACGGCGCCCGTCTGGCCGAGTGCCGCAAGGCGGCGCAGGAACTGGCGGCGCGCGGCCTCAGCACCACCGTCGCCGACGCGCGCTTCGCCAAGCCGCTGGACGAGGACCTCGTGCGCCGTCTGGCGCTGAACCACGAGGTGCTGATCACCATCGAGGAGGGCTCGGTGGGCGGCTTCGGCAGCTTCGTGCTGCACCACCTCGCCACCACCGGGCTGCTCGACCACGGGCTGAAGGTGCGGCCGATGGTGCTGCCCGACCGCTTCCTCGACCACGACGCGCCGGCGAAGCAGTACGAGGAGGCCGGGTTGGGTGCGCGCGGCATCGTCGACACGGCGCTGTCCGCGCTGGGCATGGAAGTGGCGGCGGCCGGCGCGATCGCGTGATCGGCTGATTGTATATAAAGCCAAGTATTATCGGGCCGTCTCCGCGCAACGGGGACGGCCCTTGTTCTGTCGGCGTGGAATTTCACCAGGACGGTTGGCCTAACACGTTTTGACTAATCCCCCTTGCCCGGTGTTCGACTGGTGCGCCGGCCCTTGCCTGATTACCTTTCAGTGAAACCGGACTACGTGATTCCGGAATTCTGACGCAAAGGTTCTGTTCAGATGCTTGGTCTTTCGGCGGCGGGAGCGGAGCTTGGAAGAGATGGAGGCGGCGGACGGATGCCGGCACCGATGAGCGCGGGCGGGATCGACCCGCGCAACGGGCCGCAGCTGTTCGCGCTGCTCGACGCGGCTCCGGTGCCCATGGCGGTGATCGAGGGGCCGGAGCATCGCTATTCCTTCGTCAACGCGGCTTACCGCGCGCTGCCGGCGCGCCGGACGCCGGCGGTGGGCCTGCGGCTGGCCGACTGCTTTCCCGACGTCATGGACGCCTGGGGGCCGCGGCTGCGCGCCATCTACCGCGACGGGCAGGCCGACCGCGTGCGCGAATTCGAGACCCGCATGGCCGACGGCGCCCGCCGATTCTGGGACGTGGACTCCGCCCCCCTGCACGGTTCGGACGGGTCGGTGCACGGCATCCTGCTGACCGCGCACGACGTCACCGACAAGGCCCTGGCCCGCGAGGCGGTGGCCGACGCGCTGGCCGAGAAGGAAGACCTTCTGAAGGAGGTCAACCACCGCATCAAGAACAGCCTGCAGCTGGTCTCCAGCCTGCTGACGCTGCAGGCGCTGACCTCCAAGGACCCGGACATGCGCCGCCAGCTGCAGGAGGCGTGCGGCCGCATCGGCACCATCGCCCAGGTGCACCAGCGCCTGCACACGGCCGAGAGCCTGCAGGTGCTGTCGGTGGCGCCCTGCCTGCGCGACCTGTGCGCCGAACTGGGCAGCACCATGCAGGCGGCGCAGCACGGCCGCCGCATCCAGGTGCAGGCCGACGACGCCCATTTGAGCGTCGACACGGTGATCCCGCTGACGCTGGCGGTGAACGAACTGGTCAGCAACGCGCTGAAGTACGCCTATGCCGAGGGGCAGGGGGGCGACGTGGAGGTGCGCTTCCAGGTGCTGCCCGACGGCGCCAAGCGCCTGACCGTGGCGGACCACGGCCGTGGCCTGCCGGAAGGCTTCAACCCGGTCCGCACCGACACGCTGGGCATGCGCGTGGTGCGCGCCTTCGCCGGCCAGCTGAAGGGCAAGCTCAGCGCCGAGGACAACGCCCCCGGCGCCCGTTTCGTGCTCGACCTGCCGTAAAACCCTTGCTCCGGCCGCGCGCGTGCTCCATGCATCGCGCGTGCTGACGGGAGGGATGCGGATGGCGAAGCAGCGGGTCGACGTGGCGCTGGTGGAGCGCGGGCTGGCCGAGAGCCGGGCCAAGGCGCAGGCGCTGATCCTGGCCGGCGTGGTCTATTCCGACACCAAACGCATCGACAAGGCCGGCGACACCATCGCCGAGGACGCGCCGCTGTCGGTGAAGGGGCAGGACCACCCCTGGGTCTCGCGCGGCGGGCTGAAGCTGGTGAAGGGGCTGGACACCTTCGCCATCGACCCGGCCGGGCTGGTGGCGCTGGACGTCGGCGCGTCCACGGGCGGCTTCACCGACGTGCTGCTCAGCCGCGGGGCGGCCAAGGTCTACGCCGTGGACGTCGGGCACGGGCAGCTGGCCTGGAAGCTGCGGCAGGACCCGCGCGTCGCGGTGCTGGAAAAGACCAACGCCCGCCACCTGACCCGCGCCGAGGTGCCGGACCCCATCGGCCTCGTCGTCTGCGACGCCAGCTTCATCGGGCTGGAGGTGGTGCTGCCCGGCCCCATGGCGCTGACGGCGCCCGGCGCCCGGCTGGTGGCGCTGATCAAGCCGCAGTTCGAGGTCGGCAAGGGCCGGGTGGGCAAGGGCGGCGTGGTGCGCGAACCGGAACTGCACGCCGAGGTCTGCGAGCGGATCGAGGCATGGCTGGGCGCCCAACCCGGCTGGCGGGTGCTGGGCCTCGCCGAAAGCCCGATCCTCGGCCCCGAGGGGAACAAGGAATTCCTGATCGGCGCGGTGCGGGAATAGCGACGTTTTGCCCCCTCCCTATCCCTCCCCCGCGTTGCGGTGGAGGGGACTGCCGCCGCTTTTCCCCTCCACCGCAACGCGGGGGAGGGTGCCCGAAGCGTCAGCGGAGGGCGGGAGGGGGCAGAGCGGCCTCACCGCCCCGGCACCAATCCCCCCGGCGGGCTGGCGAAGCGCGTGCCCGGCGCGGTGGCCTCGACGATCGGCCGCAGCGCGTCCAGCCAGGGCCTCAGCGCCGCCACCTGCCGCAGCACCGCCAGCCCCTGCACGAGGTCGCCCTTGCCCGAGGCGAGGTCCATCACCTCCTCCAGCGTCGACTTCGGTTCCGGGAACGGCGTCAGCGTGACCGGCGCGTCCGGGGCGAGGCCGATGGCCTGCCGGGCGCGGGCCAGCGCCGTCTCCTGGTCGCCCAACTCGTCCACCAGCCCCAGGCCCAGCGCCTGATTGCCGGTCCAGGCGCGGCCCCTGGCGGCGGCGCGCACCTTCTCCGGCGGCAGCTTGCGCGCCTGCCCCACCTGCGCCAGGAAGGCGGTGTAGGAGGCGTCGGCCACGGCGCTCAGGCGCGCCATCTCCGCCTCGTCGAAGGGGCGCGTCAGCGACCACATACCGGCGTTCCGGCCCTCCTCGATCACGCCCCAGCGCACGCCCAGCTTCTCGGACAGCGTGCCGGCCGACATCTTGCCGGCGATCACGCCGATGGATCCGGTGATGGTGCCGGGGTCGGCGACGATGCGGTCGGCGTTCATGGCGATCCAATAGCCGCCGGACGCCGCCATGTCGCCCATGGAGGCGATGACCGGCTTGCCGGCCTCGCGCGCCCGCACCACGGCGCGGCGAATCGCCTCCGACGCGGTGACGGAGCCGCCGCCGGTGTCGATGCGCAGCAGGATGGCGCGGACGTCGTCGTCGTCGATGGCGTCGTTCAGCGCCTCGACCACGGAATCGGACCCGGCGGTCAGTTCGCCCACCGGCCCGCCGCCGCCGCTCTCGCCGCGGGAGATGGTGCCGGCCACGGTGACCAGCGCCACGGTGGGGCCTTCGTCGTTGGGCTCCCCGGCGATGTCCAGGTATTCCAGCATCTCCACCGTCTCGGCCCCGCCGGCCCGGCGCTCCGCCTCGGCGTGTGCCTCGTCGCGGTAGCCGATGCGGTCGACCAGCCGCGCCTCCAGCGCCTCCTGCTCCAGGAGCGGGGCGCGGTCGACCAGGGCGCGCACGGCGGCGGCGTCCAGCTTGCGGCCGCGCGCCACGCCGTCGGTGATCTGCTTCATCAGGTCGGCCAGCAGCGCCTCCATCTCCTCGCGGTGGGCGGGGGAGAAGTCGCGCTGGGTGAAGGTCTCGGCGAAGCTCTTGTACTCCTCGCGCTGCTGGACCTGCGGCTGCACGCCCAGCCAGTCCAGCGCCTCGCGGGCGAAGGGCACCTCGGCGGCAAGGCCGGTCAGCCCGACCATGCCCAGCGGCTGCAGCCACACCTCGTCGAACGCGCTGGCCAGATAATAGGAGCGGTTGCCCGACCCGCCCTCGCCGAAGCCTTCGGAGAAGGCGACGGCGAAGCGGCCGGTGGCGCGGAACCGCTCCACCGCGGCGCGCAGCTCCTGCGCCTGGGCGAAGCCCATCTCGTGCCCGCCGATGCGCGCGACGAGGCCGCGCACGCGCCCGTCCGTGCGCGCCCGCTCCAGCGTGTCGAGCACGTCGCGCAGCGTCGCCTCGTGCCCCAGCAGGCCCGCCAGCGGACCGGCCGACGGCGAATCGGCCAGCGGCTGGTCGAGGTCCAGCTCCAGCACGATCCGCTCGGGCAGCGTCGGTTCGTGCCGCACGGCGAAGGTGATCGCCGCGACGATCCCGGCGAACACCAGGAAGCCGAGGAAGGCGAACAGGCGGACGAGGAACTTCAGCATCCGTGCGGGCTCCGGCGGGACGGGATCGTCAGCGGTCCAGCTTGTGGTACTCGTGGTTGGGCAGCATGTCCACGGCCGTGGCGACGCGGTTGGACATGTTGTAGAAGCCCGTCACGTCGGCAATGTCAAAGATCTCCTCCGGCGTGAAGCCGGCCTCGCGCAGCGCGGCGCGGTCTTCCTCGCCCACGGTGTAGGGCTCCTTCGTCAGCTTCCAGGCGAAGTCGAGCATGGCGCGCTGGCGCGGCTCCAGCGGCGCCACGCGGTAGTTCATCGCCAGCATCTCGCCCAGTTCCGGGTCGCCGGACAGCTTGCGCACCGCCTGCCCGTGCGCCACCAGGCAGTAGTAGCAGTGGTTGGCGGACGAGACGACGACCGCGATCATCTCGCGCTCCAGCTTCGACAGCTTGCTCTCGCCCAGCATCAGCTCGTTGTAGAACTGCGCGAAGGTGCGCAGCTTCTTCTGGCGGAAGCTGTAGGCCTGCAGCACGTTGGGCACGAAGCCCAGCTTTTCCGTGCACTTGTCGAAATAGGCCCGCATGTCCTCGTCCAGCGTGGACGGGTCGGGCACGTCGAAGGCCATGACGTGATCGGGCTGCGGCATGCGTGTGGTCCTCCCTTTGATCGTTGGGTCCAAGGTAGCGGCCCCGCCGCCCCGCGCAAGCCTTCCATGCGGCCGTGCCCCATCCATTTCCCTCGCAAAGCGTGCCGGGCCGTGTCATCAATCAACGTTAAGATAGGGTAACCACGATGATTCGGTCGGCGCCATGAGCGAGGCTCCATGAGCGAGGCTGGGGGGAAAGGCTGGGCGCGGTTCGGCCTGCTGTCCGTGCTGGTGGTGGAGGACGGGGCCTTCATCCGCTCCGTTCTGACCGGCGCTCTGCGCTCGCTGGGTGTCGGCACGGTGCACGCCGTGGCCAGCGGGGCCGAAGCCATCCGCTTCTTCGAGGAGCGCAAGGCGGCCCTGCCGCCCGGCACCGCGCCGGTGGACGTGGTCATCACCGACATCGTCATGCCCGACGTGGACGGGCTGATGCTGCTGCGCTGGATCCGCTCCAGCCCCAAATCGCCCGACAAGTTCCTGCCCGTCCTGATGCTGTCCGGCGCCGCCGACCGTCAGTACGTGGAGCAGGCGCGCGACCTGGGCGCCAACGACTTCATCGCCAAGCCGTTCTCGGCCGGCACGGTGGGCGCGCGGCTGCTGCTGTCCATCGCCCGGCCGCGCCGCTTCGTGCTGGCGCACGGCTACTTCGGCCCCGACCGCCGCCGCGCCACCCGCCCGGTCAACATGGACTGCCGCATGACCCGGCCGGAGGAGGTGCTGGTCGTGCACAGCCGCTCCAAGGCCGTCGGCATCGACCGCTATCCGGTCATTTACTTCGAGTTCCCCAACCGCCTGGGCGCCAAGATCGGCCTGAACCCGCGCGACCCGGTGCCCACCATCCCGGCGGCCGTGCTGGAGGCGGCGGAGGCGGAGATCCAGAGCCGCACCGGCGACTACAGCAATTGGATCGCGGGGGAGGTGGACGCGCTGGGCCGCAACGTCGACCGCCTGGTCGGCGTCGACCCGGCGCAGGTGGCCGAACTGGTGACGGCGGTGAACCGCACCGCGCACGAGATGCGCGGGCAGGGCGGCATCTTCGGCTATCCGCTGATCACCCTGATCGCCAAGTCGCTGTACGAGGCGACGCGCAACGCCGCCACGGCAGTCACGCCCAACGAGCAGCGGCTCTACAAGGCGCACGTGGACGCCATCCGCGCCGTGATGAACGGCCGCGTCAGCGGCGACGGCGGCGCCACGGGACAGCAACTCCTGGCCTCGCTGGAGGTGGCCAAGCGCAAGTACGCCAAGGCGGTGGAGAAGGCGGCGGAGTAGGGCGGCGCCTCAGCGCCGCTCGTACGCCTTCGTCCGCAGCAGGTGGTCCGCCAGCACGCAGGCGACCATGGCCTCGCCCACCGGCACGGCGCGGATGCCCACGCAGGGGTCGTGGCGGCCCTTGGTGACGATCTCCGCGTCGTTGCCGTCCACGTCGATGGTGCGGCGCGGCACCAGGATCGACGACGTCGGCTTGACCGCGAAGCGCACCACGATGTCCTGCCCCGAGGAAATCCCGCCGACGATGCCGCCGGCGTGGTTCGACAGGAACTCCGGCTCGCCGTCCGGGCCGCGGCGCATTTCGTCGGCGTTCTGCTCGCCGGTCAGCTCGGCGGTGGCGAAGCCGTCGCCGATCTCCACGCCCTTCACGGCGTTGATGGTCATCAGCGCCCGCGCCAGGTCGGCGTCCAGCTTGTCGTACAGCGGGTCGCCCAGCCCGACCGGCACGCCCGACGCCACCACCTCCACCACCGCGCCGATGGAGGAACCGGACTTGCGGATGCCGTCCAGGTACTCGGTCCAGGTCTCGGCCGCCTTGGCGTCCGGGCAGAAGAACGGGTTGTTGTCCACCTCCGCCCAGTCCCAGTTGGCGCGGTCGATGCGGTGCGGACCGACCTGCACCAGCGCGCCGCGGATGGAGATCCGATCGCCCAGCACCTGGCGGGCCACGGCGCCGGCGGCCACGCGGCACGCCGTCTCGCGCGCCGAGGATCGGCCGCCGCCGCGGTAGTCGCGGATGCCGTACTTCTGCCAGTAGGCATAGTCGGCGTGGCCCGGCCGGAACTTCGCCGCGATCTCCGAGTAGTCCTTGGAGCGCTGGTCGGTGTTCTCGATCATCAGCTGGATCGGCGTGCCGGTGGTCTTGCCCTCGAACACGCCGGAAAGGATCTTCACCTCGTCCGGCTCGCGCCGTTGGGTGGTGAAGCGCGACTGCCCCGGCTTGCGCTTGTCCAGCCAGGGTTGGATGTCGGCCTCGGTCAGCGGCAGCAGCGACGGGCAGCCGTCCACCACGACGCCGATCGCCGGCCCGTGGCTCTCGCCCCAGGTGGTGAAGCGGAACAGGGTCCCGAAGCTGTTGCCGGCCACCGTCCTTACTCCGCCTTGCCGCCGTTGCCCAGGCTGGCCAGCAGCTGCGCCACCTTCGGCGCCTCGTCCACCGCCACCATGCCGACGGTGTGGTAGCCGGCGTCGACGTGCATGATCTCGCCGGTCACGCCGGCACCCAGGTCGCTCAGCAGGAACAGGGCGGAGCCGCCCACCTCCTGGATGGTGACGTTGCGCTTCAGCGGTGCGTTGTACTCGTTCCACTTCAGGATGTAGCGGAAGTCGCCGATGCCGCTGGCCGCCAGCGTCTTGATGGGGCCGGCGGAAATCCCGTTGACGCGGATGTTCTGGCCTCCCAGATCGACGGCGAGATAGCGTACACTCGCCTCCAGCGCCGCCTTGGCGACGCCCATCACGTTGTAGTGCGGCATCACGCGCTCGGCACCGTAGTAGGAGAGCGTGAGCAGGCTGCCGCCGTCGCGCATCAGCGGCACGGCCCGCTGGCTCACCGCGGTGAACGAGTAGCAGGAGATGTCCATCGTGCGGAGGAAATTGCCGCGCGTGGTGTTGAGGTACTTGCCGTCCAGCTCGTTCTTGTCGGAAAACGCGATCGCATGGACCAGGAAGTCGAGCTTGCCCCATTCCGCTTCGATCGCCGCGAAGGTGGCGTCGATGCTCGCCTCGTCGGTGACGTCGCACGGCAGCACCAGCTTGGCGCCCACCGAGTCCGCGAGCGGCTTCACGCGCTTCAGCAGTGCGTCGCCCTGGTAGGTGAAGGCCAGCTCGGCGCCGTGCTGGGCGGCGGCCTGGGCGATGCCCCAGGCGATCGAGCGGTCGTTGGCGACGCCCATGATCAGGCCGCGCTTGCCTTCCATGAGCGGCTTCGGGTTCGACATCCGGACCTCGTTTCCCTTGGTGTTCGTCGATACATGAAAAAGTGCGGCGCATCCTACACGAAACCCCCGCCCGGTCAAACCGGACGGGGCGGCATCAGACGGGCAACCACCGCGGGAGAACTGGCATGACGGCGCCCACCGCGGACAAGCGCGACGGCTACCGCCCGGCGCGCCTCATCCAGATGGCGCGGGAGGTGTGGGGCTTCATCAGCTATTCGGCGCTACGCTTCTACAACGACAACTGCTTCCAGACGGCGGCGTCGCTGACCTACACGTCGCTGCTGGCCATCGTGCCGATGATGACCATCGGCTTCGCCATCTTCTCGGCCTTCCCGGCGTTCAGCGCGCTGCAGACCCGCGTGCAGGAGCTGATCTTCCGCAACCTCGTGCCGCAGATCGGCGACGCCATCCTGGAATACCTTGGCCACTTCATGGCCAACGCCGGGCAGATGCCGATCTTCGGCGTCATCGGGCTGGCGGTGTCGGCCGTGCTGCTGATCTGGACGATCGAGGGCTCGTTCGCCGCCATCTGGCGCGTCAAGGAGCCGCGTTCGCTCGTCACCCGCATCCTGTCGTTCTGGGCCATCGTGTCGCTGACGCCGCTGTTCGCCGGGGCCAGCCTGTCGCTGTCCGGCTCCCTGTGGTCGGCGCTGCAGCTGGTGCACCTGGAGGAGCTGGCGGATCCCGTGGCCGGGTTCGCCGGCGTGCTGCCCTTCTTCCTGCAGGTGATCGGCTGCACGCTGCTCTACCTCGTGATCCCCAACCGCACCGTGGACCTGCTGGACGCCCTGTGCGGCGGCGTCTTCGGCTCGCTGATGCTGGAGGGGTCGAAGGCGCTGTTCGCCTGGTACATGCGCGAGTATCCCGCCTACCAGACCATCTACGGTGCCCTTTCCACCGTGCCGATCTTCCTGTTCTGGCTGTACATCGCGTGGTCCACCGTGCTGTTCGGCGCGGTCATCACGGCGGCACTGCCGGAATGGCGCGCCGGCCGCATCACCCGCAGCGGGCCGGAAGGGCTGCTGCCGGCCCAGCGGCTGGGGCTGGCGCTCGCCGTGCTGCACGAGCTGATGGACGCCAGCCGCCTGGGTGTGGGCCTGCGCCGCCGCACCATCGTCGGGCGGGTGCCGGTGGGCGCGATTCTGATCGACGGCATCCTGGAGCAGCTGCGTGACGCGCACTGGGTGGCGCACACCACGCGCGATTCCTGGGTGATCACCCGCGACCTGGGGGAATCGACGCTGTTCGACCTGATGAAGGCGCTGGGCATCGGCCTGCGCGGTTCGGTCAAGGGCCTGGGCGGGCTGGAGCTGCCCTGGCAGGAGCGCACCTCGCAGATCCTCGACGCCGCCGAGCAGAACCAGCAGGACATGCTGGGCATCCCGCTGAAGGTGCTGCTGTCCGATGAGGGCGTCGGCGAGGGCGCGGGCGTGGGCGAAAGCACGGGCGCCGGGGCCGGCCCGGTGCCGCTGCGCCCCAGCCGGGAGCGCCGGGTCCAGCCGTAGGCCGGCGCAAACCCCACCCCATTGCGCTGGATCAAGGGAGCCGGCAATAGCATTTGAACAGCTGTTCATGTTCTGCTATCCGTCCGCCAACCGCCGCGGGCGGTCCTGTCGCATGCACCACCGTCGGCGGCCTGATCCATGAGTTTCGCGACCGCGCTCGTCCTCGCCTTCAGCCTGTCGATGGACTCCTTCGCCGCCGCCCTTGGCACCGGCGCCGTCCTGCGCCGCCCCGGTGCGTGGGAGGCGCTGCGCGTCGGCATCATGTTCGGCGGCGTGCAACTCGCCATGCCCATGCTGGGCTTCGCGCTGGGCCTGACCTTCGCCGCCTACGTGGAGGCGGTGGACCACTGGATCGCCTTCCTGCTGTTGCTCGGCATCGGCGGCAAGATGCTGTGGGAGAGCTTCTCCGACGACGCGGACGAGGATGGCGAAGCCTCCTGCGGCCGCCAGGGCCTTGCCCAGCTCTTCCTCACCGCGGTGGCGACGTCGATCGACGCGGCGGCGGTGGGCGTCACGCTGGCGGTGATGGACGTGGACATCGTCGGCATCTGCGTGCTGATCGGGCTGGTCACCTTCGGCCTTGCGTCGGGCGGCGTGCTGATGGGCCGCGCCGCCGGGCCGCTGTTCGGCAAGCGCGCCGAACTCATCGGCGGCCTCGGCCTCATCGCCATCGGCGCCAAGATCCTCATCGAACACACCCTGATGTGAGCTTTTCTCCCTCCCCCTGCTCCGCAGGGGGCAGGGGGAGGGGGTATCAAGCTCACGCCGCCCGAATGGTCCGGATGAAGTCGTCCACCTGCCGGGCCAGCGTCGCCGACTGTGTGGTCAGGTCCGACGCCGCGCGCAGCACCTCGTTGGCGGCCCCGCCGGCTTCCAGCGCCGCCTGGTTGACGCCGCTGATGTTGCGGGTGACCTCCGTCGTGCCCACCGCCGCCTGCTGCACGTTGCGGGAGATCTCGCCGGTGGCGGCGGTCTGCTCCTCGACGGCCGAGGCGATGCCGGTAGCGATCTGGTTCACCTTCTGCACCGTCTCGGCGATGGAGCGGATGGCGCCCACCGCGTCCATGGTCTCCTTCTGGATCGCCATCACCTGGCTGGAGATGTCCTCGGTCGCCTTGGCGGTCTGGTTGGCCAGCGACTTCACCTCGCTCGCCACCACGGCGAAGCCCTTGCCCGCCTCGCCGGCCCGCGCCGCCTCGATCGTCGCGTTCAGCGCCAGCAGGTTGGTCTGCCCGGCGATGTCGTTGATCAGCTGGACGACGGTGCCGATCTTCTGCGCGGCGTCGGCCAGCCCTTCGACCATGGTGTTGGTGCGCTCGGCCTCCTCGACGGCGGTCTGGGTGATGCGGGCCGACTCCTCGACTTGGCGCGCGATCTCGGCGATCGAGCCGGCCAGCTCTTCGGCGGCGGCCGCGACGGTCTGCACGTTGGCCGAGGCCTGCTCGGTGGCGGCGGCGACGGCGGAGGCCTGCCGGGTCGTTTCCTCGGCGACCGACGACATGCTCTGCGCGTTGCCCTGGAGCTGCGTGGCGGAGGAGGACACGGCGCCGACCACCCCCTTGACCGAGCTTTCGAAGCGGTCGGCCAGCTGGTTCATCGTGCGCTTCTTCTCTTCCGCGGCGCGCTGCTCGGCCAGCTTGGCCTCCTCCTCCATCCGGTGGTTGCGGATCAGGTTCTCCTTGAAGACCTGCATGGTGCCGGCGATGGCGCCGATCTCGTCCTTGCGCTCCAGGCCGTGGATGGCGACCGTGGTGTCGCCGTCGGCCAGCCGCTTCAGGCTGTCCACCGACGCCGCCACCGGCCGCCCGATGCCGAACTGCGCGATCAGGTAACCCACGGCGATGCCGCCCAGGATGCCGGCCACGGCGACGGCGATGACCAGCGCCTGGATCTCCCGCGCGTGGTCGTCGGCGGCCTGCACGGTGGTCTCCGCCTTCTTGTCGGAATACTGGTTGTAGGCGCGCATCGCCTCCTGCAGCTTCGTCGCGGCGGCGCGCGACGCCAGCGCGGAATCGACGATTTCCTGGCGGGCCTTGTCGTTGGTGATCTGGGCGCCGTTGCGCTTGGCCACCGCCAGCGTGTCGGCGAGTTCCTTGAGGTAGTCGGCGTAGGCCGCGTCGACGCCGCGCAGCAGGTCCATCTGGCGCCCGTCGGCGCTGCCCTTCAGCTGCGTCAGCCGCTCCTCCAGCTGCTGGCGCTGCTCGCGGACGACCGTCTCCACCTCGGTGAGCTGGCCCGGCGACGGGTCGGCGGCGGCGCGGAACTCGGCGCGGTTCAGCGCGATGACGTTCTGGTTGACCCGTGCGCCGGTCAGCGCCTCGCCGCTGGCCTGTTCGACCAGCTGGGTGTCCTCCGTAAGCTCCTTCAGGCCGTTGACGCTGATGACGCTGATCACCGCCATGATCGCCGCCATCAGGCCGACGACGGTGAGCACCTTGTACAGGATCCGGATGTCGCTGAACCGCATGGGACCGCCTCGCGCGCTTTTGATTGGTTGCGAGTCGATACATGACGGCGCGGACGAGGTAAGTCCATCAGACGGAGGTTTGTTGCCTCCGCCCTTTCGCTACCAAAAAGGGCATATCCAGGAAGAAAGGGGTGGGGCCGGCGCTATTCCAGCCCGGCCTTCTTGCGCACGTCGTAGCTGCGCTTCGCCGCCCACTTCTCCATGAACTGGACCAGCTCGGCGTCGGGCGGGTCGGGCAGGACGACCTTCAGTTTCACGTACTGGTCGCCGGTCTGCTTGGTCTTCTGGCTGACCACGCCCTTGCCGCGCAGGCGCAGGACCGAGCCGGTGTTGGAGCCGGGGGGGACCTTCACGGCGACCGGGCCGCTGACGGTGGGCACGCGGATGGTGGCGCCGAGGATCGCCTCGTTCAGCGTCACTGGCACCTCCACATGGATGTCGCCGTCCTGGCGGGTGAAGTGCGGGTGCGGCTCGACGTGCACCTCGACGATGGCGTCTCCGGCCGGGGCGCCGCCCAGGCCGGGCAGGCCCTGGCCCTTCAGGCGCAGCTTCTGCTCGTTCTCGGTGCCTGGCGGGATGGCGACGTCGATGCTCTTGCCGCTGGACAGGCTGATGCGCCGCTTCGACCCCACCGCCGCCTCGATGAACGGCACGGTGACGGAATAGGCGATGTCCGTGCCCTTGGCCTTGACGCCGGCCCCGCCGGCCCCGCCGCTTTCCGGCCGCTTGCGCCGGCCGCCGCTGAACAGGTCGGAGAACCAGTCGTCGTTGCCGTCGAACTTGGCGAAGGGGTCCTCCGCCTGATGGCGCGCGTGCGTGCGCCCGCGCGCCGAGGAGGAGGAATAGGAGCGGTGGCCGGAGTGCCGTTCCGCGCCCGAGCCGTCGATCTCCCCGCGGTCGAAGCGGGCGCGCTTCTCCGGGTCCGACAGCACCGAGTAGGCGGCGGAGATCTCCTTGAACCGCTCCTCGTTGCCGGCGTTCCCCGGCTTGAGGTCGGGGTGGTGTTCCTTGGCGAGCTTGCGATACGCCTTCTTGATGTCCTCGGCGCTGGCGGAGCGCGAGACGCCGAGGACGTGATACGGATCGCGGATGTTGGCCACGTGCAGACGAATCCCCGCCCCGTCAGCCGGGGCAAAGCGCCCGCCCCGCGGGGCGGGGGTAAGGCGGAAGTGTCGGAATCAGTTCACGATCTTCCACGTTCCGTCGGGCTGTTTGCAAGCGGTTCCATAGGCCAGCTCCGTCCGGCCGCTCACGGTCACCGTCTGCTGGTACTCCCGGCAGTAATGGCCGCGGCTGTCGTAGCCGTCGCGGGTGGAGGTGATGGTGCCGGCGTTGCCCGACTGCGGGTTGTTCCAGGCGATGCGCTCGCCCACCGGGGCGGCGTAGGCGCGGCTGGCCGCCTGCGAGGCGTACTGCTGGTCGGCCTTGTCGAGCGAACCGCCGATCTCACGGCCGATGAAGGCGCCCAGCAGGGTGCCCACGCCGGTGGTCACCAGCTTGCCGGTGCCGCCGCCGAACTGCGAACCGATCACGCCGCCGGCGATGGCGCCGCCGACGGTGCCGACGGTCTCCTTCGTGCCGCCGGTCTGGCAGCCGGCCAGCAGGGCGGCGGCCGCGATCACGGGAATGAGCTTCTTAGCGAACATCGATGCTTGCCTCGACAGGTTGCCCGCGGTCTTCCCCCGTCCATCGTCCGGCGGGGCCACGGCGCGATGGACATTGGTATAGGCTAACCTATGCTCCGTGTGAATTGGCCAATGACAAAGAAGAACCGGCAGCGAGAAGGACGGCAGAGATGAGCGACCTTGACGAACGGGATCCCTACGCGGCCTTCGCCGCCTGGATGGCCGAAGCCGAGAAGAGCGAGCCCAACGACCCCAACGCCATGGCGCTGGCCACCGCCGACGCCGAGGGCCGGCCGTCGGTGCGCATGGTCCTGCTGAAGGGCTGCGACGCCCGCGGCTTCGTCTTCTACACCAACACCGAAAGCCGCAAGGGCGAGCAGATGCTGGCCAACCGCAACGCCGCCCTGTGCTTCCACTGGAAGTCGCTGCGCCGCCAGGTGCGGGTGGAGGGGGCGGTGGAGACGGTGACCGACGCCGAGGCCGACGCCTATTTCGAGTCGCGTCCGCGCGAGAGCCGCATCGGCGCCTGGGCCTCGCAGCAGTCGCGCCCGCTGGAGGGCCGGTGGGAGCTGGAGAAGCGCGTGGCGCAGTTCGCCGCCAAGCACGCCCTCGGCCACGTGCCGCGCCCGCCGCACTGGACCGGCTTCCGCGTCCTGCCCGAGCGCATCGAGTTCTGGCAGGACCGCCCCTTCCGCTTGCATGAGAGAATTCTGTTCCTGCGCGCCGGCGAGGGCTGGACGACGCAGCGCCTGTACCCGTAAAACCCCGCCCAACGATCCGAGAGTGGGGGAACGGCCATGGAGGCGCCGGCGTCCGACGGCGGCCGGTTGCGGCAGCGGGCGACCTACGCCAGCGTCGGCGTGGCGCTGACGCTGATCGTCGCCAAGCTGGCCGCCTATCTGGTGACGGAATCGGTGAGCATCCTCTCCTCGCTCATCGATTCCTCGACCGACCTGATGGCGTCCGTGGTGACGCTGCTGGCCGTGCGGCAGGCCCTGCGCCCGGCCGACTCCGCGCACCGCTACGGCCACGGCAAGGCGGAGGCGCTGGCCGCGCTGGCCCAGGCGGCGTTCATCGGCGGCTCGGCCGCCTTCCTGGCCATCGAGGCGGTGCGCCGCGTCATCACGCCGCAGCCGGTGACGCAGGGCACCATCGGCATCGCGGTGATGGTGCTCTCCATCGTGCTGACCGCCGGGCTGGTCACCTACCAGCGCCACGTGGTGGCGCGCACCGGCTCCGTCGCCATCGGCGCCGACCGGCTGCACTACGCCGGCGACCTGCTGATGAACTCGGCCGTCATCGCCGCGCTGCTGCTCACCGCCTGGACCGGGGTGAGCGCCGTCGACCCGCTGTTCGGCCTGGGCATCGCCGCCTTCCTGCTGCACGGCGCGCGGGGTGTGGCCCGGGAAGCGCTGAACGTGCTGATGGACCGCGAATTGCCGGAGACGGAGCGGACGCGCATCGCCGCCCTGGTGGCCGCGCACCCGGGTGCCAAGGGCATGCACGACCTGCGCACGCGCTCCACCGGCACCGGCGTCTTCATCGAGCTGCACCTGGAGCTGGATCCCACCATCAACGTGGTGCAGGCGCACGATATCACCGACGCGGTCGAGCACGAGCTGCGCGCCGCCTTCCCCACCGCCGAGGTGATCATCCACCAGGAGCCGGCCGGTCTGGTGGACGAGCGGCTGGACAATCGCATCGCGGGTGCATAACAGGACTGGTCGTGCCCGCCGATGGACGGGGCGGGTGGTGCGCTGCAACCAAAAGGAACTCATCCCTTCCGCCGACAGGCCGTAACCTATGTGCGACTTTGGTCCGGGGTGCCGGATAGAACGCCTGTCCGATGTTGCGATTTTGCAAGAAAGTTGCAATAATTGAGTCGGGGAGTGAACCTTTTCTCCACCACAAAAAAACAAGCGGCGGACGATAATGGATAGCACGTTCGGCAACCGCACGTACCTCATCGCCGATATTGCTGCGGAAGCGGGAACCCTCGGTATCGAGATCGCGGACGTAGCCGGCCATGTTGAGGACGTGAGCGGTCGCATCAACAAACAGGCGGAAGTCTTCGCGCAACTCCGGGACACCGGCGCGAAGATGACCACCAGCACCCGCAATATTGCCGCGGCCTCGTCGATCGCCCGCACGGTGACCGAACGCGCCCGGCAGGAGGTGGAGACGTCGCACGACCGCGTCCAGCGGTCGCTGTCCGACATCCACTCCCTGGTCGCCGCCGTCGGCGGCATGGAGGGCCAGATCGCCGGCCTGCGCGAGGCGCTGGAGCGCGTCGGCAAGGTCGCCAAGGAGATCTACGCCATTGCCAAGCAGACCAACCTGCTGGCGCTGAACGCGACGATCGAGGCGGCGCGCGCGGGCGAGGCCGGGCGCGGCTTCGCCGTCGTGGCGGGCGAGGTGAAGGCGCTGTCCACCAAGACGTCGGAAGCCACCGCCGAGATCGACGCGACGCTGAAGTACCTGAACGAGCAGGCGCAGCGCCTGATGACCGAAAGCTCCGCCTCCGCCAGCAAGGCCCGCGCGGTCAGCGAGGGCACGGCCTCCATCGGCGCCGTCATCGACACGGTCGGCCGCGCCATGACGGAGCTGAACAGCGAGACCGACAAGATCGACCACGCCGCCGCCGAGATCGGCGACAACTGCCTGGAGCTGGAGCGCGAGATCGGCGACCTCGCCGTCGGCGTCCAGCTCTCCAACGAGAACCTGGGCCAGGCGCGCGACCGCATCAACAACCTCCTGGGCATGAGCGAGCGCCTGATCGGCATCACCGCCGAGTTGGACGTGGAGACGGTGGACACCCCCTACATCCGCGCCGCCCAGCAGGCCGCCTCCAAGATCTCCGCCGCCTTCGAGGACGCGCTGGCGCGCGGCGAGATCAACGAGTCCGACCTGTTCGACCAGACCTACGTGCCGGTGCCCGGCTCCAACCCGCAGCAGTTCACCACCCGCGCCATCAACTTCCTCGACCGCACCCTGCCGGGAATCCAGGAACCGGTGCTGGCGGAGAACGACCGCATCGTCTTCTGCGTGGCGCTGGACACCAACGGCTTCCTGCCCACCCACAACCGGAAATTCAGCCAGCCGCAGGGCCCGGACCCGGTGTGGAACGCCGCCAACTGCCGCAACCGCCGCATGTTCAACGACCGCGTCGGCCTGTCCGCCGGCCGCAACGTCAAGCCCTTCCTGCTGCAGACCTACCGCCGCGACATGGGCGGCGGCAAATACGCCCTGATGAAGGACGTCTCGGCCCCCGTGATGGTCCGCGGCCGCCACTGGGGCGGCCTGCGCGTGGCCTACAAGGTGTGACATAATTAAAGTCCCTCCCCCAGCCCTGCTGGGGGCGCGGAGCCGGTGCCGCAGGCAACGAGCACCGAAGGTGATCGTAGGCGAAGCGCGGCCGCCCGACTTGCGGGCGGCCGTGGAAGCCCGCCGCAGGCGGGCAGGGTGGGGGCAAGTTGCTGCCGAGGATCAGCGGCGCCCAGGCTGACGGCGAAGGTGCTGATCAAAAAACAGAGATTGAGAGATTCAGAGGCAAAGAGATCGCGGCCGCGCCGCGGCTGTGCGTGAAGCCGATGCTGACGCAAGATCCTCAAAATCTCTCTATCTCTAAATCTCTGATTTATTGATCGGTACTGCTTCCGCCAGCCGATGCGCCGCTGATCCTCGCCAGCACCTCGCCCCCACCCTCCCAGCCTTCGGCTGGGTCCTGACCGCCTACCGCCTATCGCCTGCGCCCCTGGTTGAGCGCGGCGAGGAGCGGCGATGCCAGCCCCTGCGGGCTGCGCGCCGGCCGGCCCGGGTCCGGCTTCGTCGTGGTGCGGCGCTGGTCCGCCACCGCGTGGGCAAGGCCGTGCGCCCGGTCGATGATGCGCTGGCGGAAATCATGGTCCAGCGCGTCGAAGGCCGCCGCGGCCAGCGCAAGGTTCTCGGCCGTCGGCGTCACCGTCGCCGTTTCGAGCGCGTGCTCCAGCAGCCGGAACTCCACGATGCCCGGCACGCGCTCGCGGTGAACCGCGTCCGCAAGGACGCGGAGTGCGTCTTCGGTGGTGTCTTCCGGCTTCAGGGACATGACCGGAAAGGATAGGACGCATCGTCGGCGGCGGAAAGGCGGCGACACAATTTGTCGTAATCCGCCGCATATCGGGGTCTGCCTTTTTGTCGATTGTTACAGCACGGACATTTCCCTGAAACACGGCGGGACTATCCCTTTGGGGAAGAAGGAATGCATGCCATGCTGAACGACGTGCATCAGGGGGACGGAGACATCATCGACGCGGCAACCGCCTGCGTCGTCACGGCCGACGTCATCTCCGCCAAGCAGAAGCAGGCCATCCTGGGCCAACTCGCCCGCTTCCGGGACGAGCGCGGCTGCGCCCATCTAGCGTGCAGTGCCTGCGAACACCGCGCCGGCTGCGAACGCCGCGTCTTCGACATCATGGGGCAGCACTGACCGCCGCATGTGACGATCGTCACTGCAACTGGCCGTATGTGTGCTAATATGCCGCGTCTTTACGCCGCGCGTGCGGCATCGGGCGGGCGCATGGGCTTCACTCTCACCTTCTGGGGCGTGCGGGGCACGGTGCCGTGCCCGATGGCGTCCTACATGGGCTTCGGCGGCAACACCAGCTGTGTGGAACTGCGCGCCGGGGACCAGCGCCTGATCCTGGACGCCGGCACCGGCATCCGCGCGCTCGGCCGCCGCCTGCTGGACGCGGGGGATGGCAAGGCGACGCTGCTGCTCAGCCACACCCACCTCGACCACATCGCCGGCTTCCCGTTCTTCGCCCCCGCCTACACGCCGGGCTTCGCGCTCCGCATCGTCTCCGCCCACCGCGACGGCGCACCGGGGATCGAGGCGGTTCTGGCCCGCCAGATGGAACAGCCGCTGTTCCCGGTCCCGCTCGCCACCCTGGCCGGCGACCTCAGCTTCGTCGAGGTGGCGGCGGGCACCGCCTTCCCGCTGGAAGACGGCGTGCGCGTGCGCACCGCCGCGCTGAACCATCCGGACGGCGCCACCGGCTACCGCGTCGAATACGCCGGCAAGTCGGTCTGCTACGTGACGGACACGGAGCATGTGCCGGGCCAGCCGGACCGGAACGTCCTGGACCTGATCGCCGGCGCCGACCTCGTGCTCTACGACAGCACCTACACGGATGCGGAGTGGGCGCAGCGCGTCGGCTGGGGCCATTCGACCTGGACGGAAGGCGTGCGGCTGTGCCGCGCGGCCGGCGTCAAGCGCTTGGCCCTGTTCCACCACGACCCCGACCGCGACGACACGGGCATGGCCGCCCTGGAGGCCGAGGCCCAGGCCGCCTGGCCCGGCCACGTCTTCGCCGCCCGCGAAGGCACCACCCTGGACCTGCTGGCGGAGTAGCGGGGGAGTGTCGTAGGTTGGGTTGAGCGCCAGCGAAAACCCAACATTGTCGGCACGGCAGACACGTCGGGTTTTCGGCTCCGCCTGAACCCAACCTACGCGGCTTCCTCCCCCTCCATGACCGCCACCGTCGTCGCGCTGTTCACCGCCACCTACCTGGGCATGGCGCTGGGGCGCTTTCCCGGCCTCGCCATCGACCGCACGGGCATCGCGCTGGTCGCCACCATCGCGCTGCTCGGCCTCGGCGCGCTGGACGAGGGGCAGGTGGTCGCGGCCATCGACTTCCCGACGCTGTTCATCCTGTTCGGCCTGATGATCCTGTCGGCGCAGTACGCGGCCAGCGGCTTCTACGACTGGTGCGCGCTGCGCATCGCCCAGGGTGGCATGGCCCAGGGTGCGCGCTCGCCGGAACGGCTGCTGGCGGTGACGGTGGCGGTGGGCGGGGCGCTGTCGGCCGTGCTGGCCAACGACGTGGTGGTCTTCGCCATGACGCCGATGCTGTGCCTGGGGCTGCAGGCACGCGGGCTCGACCCGCGGCCGTACCTGATCGCCCTGGCCGGGGCCGCCAACGCCGGTTCCGCCGCCACGGTGATCGGCAACCCGCAGAACATCCTGATCGCGCAATCCGGCGGGCTGGACTTCTGGCGATTCCTGGCCGTGTGCGGCGTGCCGGCGCTGCTCGGGCTGGCCGCCGTCTACGCCGTCGTCCTGTGGGTGTGGCGCGGCCGGCTGGAACGGGCAGGCGCGGCGCCGGACACCGCCAGTCCGGCGGTGGAGGGGCCGGCGGTGGAGGTCGACCGCTGGCAGCTGCGCAAGGCGGTGGTGGCGACGGTGGTGCTGCTGGCGCTGTTCGCCTCGCCCGTGCGGCAGGACGTCGGCGTGCTGATCGTGGCCGGCGCCATGCTGGTCAGCCGGCGGCTGGCGACGCGCGGCATGCTGGGCATGGTCGACTGGCACCTGCTGGTGCTGTTCGCCTGCCTGTTCGCCGTCAACCACGCGCTGGGCCTCACCGGCATCCCGGCGGAGATGGTGGCCCGCCTGTCGGCTGCCGGCTGGTGGCCGGACCGGCTGGCGGTGCTGACGCCGCTGGCGCTCCTGGCCAGCAACACCATCGGCAACGTGCCGGCGGTCGTGCTGCTGCTCAAGGCCTGGGCGCAGCCGCCGGAAGGCGCCCTCTACGGGCTGGCGCTGCTGTCCACGCTGGCCGGCAACCTGATGCTGACCGGCAGCCTGTGCAACATCATCGTCGTGGAGCGCGCCGCCCAGGCCGGCGTGCGCCTGGGCTTCCTGGAGCACGCGCGCTGCGGCGTGCCGATGACCCTGCTGTCCATGGCGGCGGCCGTCCTCTGGCTGTGGGCCACCGGCTGGATGGCCCTGGCCTGAGGCATTTTGTCCTCTTCTTTGACAAAGATCCTGGCGTGTGCGATGGTTGGTGCGACAATGGCCGCACCGTGCGCCCTTACGCGAAAAACCTTGCGCGAAAAACGAAGGGTATGGGCGAATGCAACACCATGCCGAATCCGTTGCATGGTGTTGCATCCGGTTGCATTGGCCCGGCAGTGGAGTGCCGGCCCGGCTTGCGCTACGCTTGGGCTGTCGTCCGGCGCTGGAGCGGCCCCGTGAGCCTCGTCGAGCAGTTCCTCGAATTCATCGATTCCACCCGCACCCCGTCGGTGCGGGAGCTGAGCCGGCGCGTGCTGCACAAATGCCGGGAGCTGACCGGGGCGGAGGCCGGCACCATCTTCATCCTGCGCGGCCGCGGCCGGTCCCGGCACCTGGAGGCGGTCAGCGTGCAGAACGACGCCGTGCGCACCAGCAGCGGCAGCTTCGTGATCCCGGCCGACACCGCCTCCATCGCCGGGGCGGTGGCGCTGACGGGGGAGACGGTGTTCGTCGACGACGCCTACGCCATCCCGCCCGACCGCCCCTACCGCTTCAACCCGGCCTTCGACCGGCAGACGGGCTTCCGCACCCGCTCCATCCTGGCCTTCGCGCTGAAGGGCTTCGACAGCAAGCCCGAAGGGGTGGTGCAGCTGATCAACCGCCGCGACGGCGACGCGGTCAAGCCCTTCCTGCCCGAGCACGAGGCGATGATCGCCCCGGTCAACCACATCGTCGGCCGCACGCTGGAGCGGGCGGTGATGGTCGAGACCCTGGCCGAGAGCAACCGCCGCCTGCGCCAGCAGCGCCAGACCATCGCCGCCCTGAACGCGGAGACGGAGCAGGCCTTCATGGCGTCGGTCCGGCTCCTCGCCCGCGCCGCCGAGATCCATGACGAGGACACCGGCAACCACATCCTGCGCGTCAACGAATACGCCTACGCCCTGGCCCGGCGGGCCGGCTGCCGCAAGGCGTTCTGCGACGAGATCCGCTATTCCGCCGCCCTGCACGACGTCGGCAAGATGAGCGTGGATCAGGCGGTGCTGCACAAGAAGGGCCGCCTCGACCCGCAGGAACTGGCGGAGATGCGCCGCCACCCGGTCTACGGCTGGGAGATCCTCAACACCTCCGACCGGCTGCGCATGGCCGCGGAGATCGCGCTCTGCCACCACGAACAGTGGGCCGGCACCGGCTACCCCGACGGCCGCAAGGGGGAGGAGATCCCGCTGTCCGCGCGCATCGTGGCCATCGCCGACTGCTACGACGCGCTGCGCAGCGTGCGCCCCTACAAGCGCGGCTTCAGCCACGCCGAGGCGCTGGCGATCATGACCCGCGGGGACGACCGCATCGACCCCGCCCGCCACTTCGACCCGCGCCTGCTGGCGCTGTTCGCCCAGCACCACGAGGAGTTCGCCCGCATCTGGGAGGAGTTGAAGGACGAAGAGCCGACACCCGCCTAGGTGCACCATACTGCGTCGAATTGCTGCACTGCGTGGAACGCCCGTGCGGTGTGCGGTTCCGTATGCTAACCGTTCGCGATATGACATTGGGATGAAGCGGCGGCAGACCATGGCCAAGGGTGTGGACTACCACGAACTCGTCTGGAACGACGACCTGTCCCTGGGGGTCGACGAGATCGACGCCCAGCACAAGGAGTGGATCGACCTCGTCCACCGGTTCCAGATGGCCGTGGTCGAAGGCCGCTCGCGCGAGGAGGTCTACGACACCCTGGCCGCCGCCGTCATGTACACCGAAAAGCACTTCGCCCACGAAACGGCGCTGATGCAGGAGACGGGCTACCCGTTCATCGACGACCACATGGTGCAGCACGACCTGGCGCGCCAGCAGATCCACGCCTTCACCACCGGCACCGTGCCGGAGGAGGGCATCTGCGAGTACCTGGCCGAATTCCTGCCGCAGTGGCTGATGCTGCACATCAACTCGTCCGACCGGAAGTTCGCCCGCTGGCTGAACGGCACCGACCAGAACCCCTGCGCCCCGGCCGACGCCCCCTCCGGCCGCGTGTTCGCGGATATCCCGGTTTAAGGGGGGCGCCGGCCCGGCGCCGTTTACGCCGGCTTCGCGTCCGGCTCGCCGCGCACGAAGCCCTTGAACATATCCTCGATCAGCTCCTGCCCGACCTCGCGGGTGATGAACACCAGCTTGGAGCGGCGGTCGTCGCTGGGCCATTCCTCCAGCCGGACGGGCGGGTGGAACATGTGCTGCACGCCGTGCACCACGACGGGCATGTCGGTCTCGACGACATTCAGGATGCCCTTGATGCGCAGGATGTCCGGCCCGCGCACGGTGATCAGCGCCTCCATGAAGTCGACGAAGCGGTCCCACGGGATCGGCTGATCGACGATCATGCAGAAGGCGCGGATGTGGTCGTCGTGGCGGTTGGCATCGTGGCCATGCTCGCCATGGTCATGGCCGCAGTCCGGGCCGCACTCCGGCCCATGGTCGTGCCCATGGTCATGATGGTCATGGTCGTGGTGGTGGTGGCCGTGCCCTTCGCTGCGGTAGGCCTCTTCCTTCAGCCAGCGGGCGACGTCCGGGCTCTTGGTCTCCGGATTGTACAGGCCGGCGTCGAACAGCGTGGCCGGGTCGACGGCGCCGAAGGCGGCGGGGATCACCGGCGCCGCCGGGTTGAGGGCGGCCAGGCGCTTGCACAGCGCCAGCGTCGTGTTGGGCGTGGCGGCGTCGGTCTTGGTCAGCACGATGCGGTCGGCGACGGCCGCCTGCTTCACGCTCTCCGGATGCTGGTCGAGTTGGCCGGCGCCGTGCACCGCGTCCACCGTGGCGACGACGCCGTCCAGGCGGAACCGCGCCGCCAGCAGCGGGTCGGACATCAGGGTGTGGATGATGGGCGCGGGGTCGGCCAGCCCGGTCGTCTCGACGATGACGCGGTCGAACTCCGGGATCTCGCCGCGCACGCGCTTGAGGAACAGGTCCTTCAGCGTGTCGACGAGGTCGCCGCGCACGGTGCAGCACACGCAGCCGCTGTCCAGCACCAGCATGTTCTCGGTGGCCTTGGCGACCAGCAGGTGGTCCAGCCCGACCTCGCCGAACTCGTTGATCACCACGGCGGTGCGGGCCATGCCCGGATGGCGCAGCAGGTGCTGGAGCAGCGTCGTCTTGCCGGAGCCGAGGAAGCCGGTCAGCACGGACACGGGGAACCGTTGGGTGGAAGCGGTGTCGCTCACGGGGCTTTCTCCTGGCAATCGGAACACAGGCCGCGCACCTCGACGGTCGGGCGGCGGACGCGGAAGCCGCGCGCCGCGGCCCCCGCCTGGATGGCGTCACGGATGGACGGGTCGTCGATCTCCACCGCCGTGCCGCAGCCCTCGCACACCAGGAACTGCCCGGTGTGGGCACCGCCCGGCGTGGTGCAGCCGACGTAGGCGTTGAGGCTCTCGATGCGGTGGACGAGCCCCTGGTCGACCAGGAACTCCAGCGCGCGGTAAACGGTCAACGGCGCCGCCGGCTTGCCGCCCTGGTGGCTGAGGTCGTCGAGGATGGCGTAGGCGCCGCGCGGCTTGTGGCTGGTCCACACCAGTTCCAGCACCCGCCGCCGCAGCGACGTCAGCCGCGCCCCGCGCGCCGCGCACAGCGCGTCGGCGCGGGTCAGCGCGTCGGCGATGCAGGTGTCGTGATCGTGGTCGGCCAGTGTCATGATGTTACGATATAACACTGGCGACCGGGGACGGAAACCTCCAACGCACGGTTGTTTCCCAGAACGCGAAAAGGGGCGGCCCACCGGCCGCCCCTTCCATGCGCGCATCACGCGTCCTCAGGTCCCGACGATGCCGCCGTCCGCCTTGGTGATGGCGACCACCGAGGGGCGGGGCGGCATGTCCGGCTTGAAGTCCGGCCAGCGGGTGGCCGGGTCCTCGAAGCTCGACAGCTTGCCCTTGAACTTGTCCCACTGGTCGACGCCGTCGGTGGCCGGGTGCTGCACGGCGACGAACAGCGTGCGGTCGTCCGGCGTGAAGCAGGGGCCGCACATCTCCGCCCCCACGGGCACGCGGAAGAACATCTTCGACAGGCCGCGCAGGTCGCCTTCGGTCTCCACTGCCCACACGCCGTCGGCGGTGCCCGATGCCTTCTTCCAGTTCTCGCCCTGGTCGGTGGTCACCCACAGCCGGCCGGCGTTGTCGACGGCGCAGTTGTCCGGGCAGGCGAACGTGCCGTTCTTGCTGGTGGCGGCGTGGAACTGCCCGCCCACCTCCGGCGTGCCGGCGCGCAGCAGCATCTGCCAGCCGAACTTGGCGGCGGCGTGATCGCCATCCGGCGGCGTCAGCTCGACGATATGGCCCCAGTTGTTGGCCTCGCGCGGGTTGGCGGCGTCCACTTGGTCGGCCGTGCGCTTGTTGTTGTTGGTCAGCATGACGTAGACCTTGCCGGTCTTCGGGTTGACCTCGATGTCCTCCGGCCGGTCCATCTTCGTCGCCCCCAGCGCGTCGGCGGCGAGGCGGGCGTGGATCAGCACGGTGGCCTGGTCGGGGAAGCCCTTGTCCGCGGTCAGCGGCCCCTGGCCGTGCACCAGCGGCAGCCACGCGACCGAGCCGTCGGCGTTGAACTTGGCGACGTACAGCGTGCCCTCGTCCAGCAGGTCCATGTTGGCGCCGCGGTTGGCCGGGTCGAACTTCTTCGCCGCCACGAACTTGTAGACATAGTCGAAGCGCTCGTCGTCGCCGGTGTAGGCGACCACGGTGCCGTCCTTGCCGACGGAGAGCGAGCAGGCCTCGTGCTTGAAGCGGCCGAGCGCCGTGCGCTTCTTCGGCACCGATGCGGGGTCGTACGGGTCGATCTCGACGATCCAGCCGAAGCGGTTGGACTCGTTCGGTTCCTTGGCGACGTCGAAGCGGTCGTGGTGCTGGCCCCAGTTGTACCAGTTGCCGGGGATGCCGTAGCGCTTCAGCGCCTTGGCGCGCGGGTCGGCATCGTCCAGCTTGCCCCAGAAGTAGCCGTTGACGTTCTCCTCCGCCGAAAGCCAGGTGCCCCATGGCGTCATGCCGCCGGCGCAGTTGTTCAACATGCCGCGCACCCGGGTGCCGGTCGGGTCGCCGGAGGTCTTCAGCAGGTCGTGGCCGGCCGCCGGGCCGGTCAGCACGCACTCCGTCTCGCCGGTGATGCGGCGGTTGTAGCGGGAGTTCGGATCGTAGGTCCAGGAGCCGCCCACCTTGCGCACCTCGACGACCGAGCCGCCGTGCGCGGCGATCTCGATGTCGACGAGGTCCCTGGTCATGCGGGTGAACTTGGCCTTCTGCTGCTCCTCGCCCACACCGGGAAACATAACCTCCTCGTCGGTGTACTCGTGGTTCACGCACAGCAGGCCGTGGTCGGCGCCGGCGGAGCCGGGCGGCAGCGGCGCGAAGCCGACGAAGTCGTTGTTGTAGCCGAACTGCGTGGCCTGGGCGGCGGCGGTCTGCTTCATGGGATCGAAGGCCGGCGCGCCGGGCAACACCGGATCGCCCCAGCGGATCAGCACCTTGGCCTCGTAGCCGGGGGCGACATGGTGGGTCTCGTCCACGCCGTGCTCGATCTCGGTGAAGGTGAACGCGGGCATGGGGCCGGCGGCGGCCTCGCGGCCGGACGCCAGCAGGCCGGGTCCCAGCAGGGCACCGGCGGCGGTGGCCGCCAGCATGCCGCGCATCACGCCACGGCGGCCGTAGCGGGCGTTGAGGACGTCGCCCAGCGTCGGGTTGCCCGTGGGGTTGCTGCCGACGTCCTCGGCCGCTTCGGCGGTCAGGTACCTGGTGCCCTTGGCTTGGGTGCTCATGATCCCTCCTTCGTGCCCCTTGCGGGGCTGTTCGCGGGGCCGTCCCGTGCTGGTGGGGACCATAGAGGGCGATCGTGACACGTTCTTTGCACTCGCATGAAGGCCGCGTTAATCCCGTCCCGGCAGAGCCCGGAACGCGTCCAGCGCGCGGTCGCGGGCAGCGGCGTGGTCGAGGATGGGATGCGGGTACGTCTCACCCAGCCGCACGCCGGCCTGCGCCAGCACCTTGACGGGCGCTGCCCATGGCTTGTGAACCCAGGCGTCGGGCAGGGCGGCCAGTTCCGGAACCCAGCGGCGGACGTAGGCGCCGCGCGGGTCGTAGGTTTCGCCTTGCAAGACCGGGTTGAAGACGCGGAAGAAGGGGGCGGCATCCGCGCCGCAGCCGGCCACCCACTGCCAGTTGGCCGGATTGTCGGCGGGATCGGCGTCGACCAGGGTGTCCCAGAACCAGCGGGCGCCGGACTGCCAGGGAATCAGCAGATCCTTCACCAGGAAAGAGGCGGTGACCATGCGCACACGGTTGTGCATCCACCCCGTGTGCCAGAGTTGGCGCATGCCGGCGTCGATGATGGGATAGCCGGTCCGACCGCGTTGCCAGGCGCCCAGGCCCTCCTCGTCGTCGCGCCAGGGGAAGGCGGCGAAGCGGGCGTCCATGGGCGTGTGGGCAAGGCCGGGTTCGTGGTGCAGCAGGTGGTGGCAGAACTCCCGCCAGCCGAGTTCGCGCAGGAAGGCCTCAATGCCGGCGGCCGCTTCCGGATGGGCGTGCGCCGTCATCCGCGCGGCGTGCCAAGCCTGCCGCGGGCCGATCTCGCCCCAGCGCAGGTGCGGCGACAGCCGCGATGTGCCCTCCATGCCGGGGCGGTCGCGGTTGGCCTTGTAGCCGGCAGCGGTGGTGACCAGGAACTCCGCCAGCCGTTCGCGCGCGCCGTCCTCGCCGGGTTGCCACGTTTCGCGCAGGCCGCCGGCCCAGTCGGGGCCGGTGGGCAGAAGGTGCCAGTCCGCCAGCGACGACCCAGGCAGCGGACGGGGGAAGGCAGTGAGGCGGGCCGGTGCCGGGGTGGGGGCAGGCGGCTCCGTCATCGCCAAGCAGGCGCGCCAGAAGGGCGTGAACACGCGGAACGGCTGGCCGGCCTTGGTGCGCACTGTCCACGGCTCGAACAGGAGGGCGGCGTTGAAGCTCTCCGCCCGCAGGCCGCGGCTGCGCAGGGTTTCCTTGATGCGGGTGTCGCGCACGCGGCCGGCGGTGGCGTAGCGGCGGTTCCATAGCACCGCGCCGGCCCCGGTCTCCGCCGCCAGATCCGCGATCACGCGCAGCGGATCGCCACGGCGCAGGAGGAGCGGTGCCCCCAGATGGTCGAGCGCGTCGGACAGCCGGCGCAGGCTGTGGTGCAGCCACCAGCGCGCCGCCCCGCCGGGCGGGAAGGGGTCGGCGGGGTCGTCCTCCCAGACGTAGAGGGGCAGGACCGGGTTGCCCGAGGCGGCAGCCGCGGCAAGCGCCGGATTGTCGGTCAGCCGCAGGTCTTCGCGAAACCAGACAATGATCGGAGCCGAGTCGGGTAACAAAAAATCCGGCATGCAGTCAAGTTCTCCAAAGGCCGGCGATGAAGATTTGCGAGCGAGTATTTTTCACAGCAAACAACCATGCCGGAGATGCGAAACAACGGCCCCTTGAATGCCCGAGGCATAGGGCCAAAGGCATAGAGAGCGCATGTTCTACGCCGCGGTTCTTCTCGCGGATCACCGATCGATAAAAAATATATATCGAGTCGAAACCCTTGGCGGGCGGCCCGGCCCCGCTAGGTCTTGCATCGCTCCTGGGGCGGAGCGGGCGCCGGGCGGCCGACGGCGCCTCTCCCCAGCGGGAGGGTTCGAGAGACACCCCAACGGAGGAAAAACCATGTCTCGTCTGATCGCGCTGGCCAAGACTGCCGCCGTCGCGCTGCCTCTGGCGTTTGCCGCGCATGCCGCCAAGGCCGCTGACATCGTCGACACCGCGGCCTCGGCCGGGCAATTCAACACTCTGGTCGCGGCCGTGAAGGCGGCCGGGCTGGTCGACACGCTGAAGGGGCCGGGGCCGTACACGGTCTTCGCGCCCACCGACGCCGCCTTCGCCAAGCTGCCCAAGGGCACGGTGGAGGACCTGCTGAAGCCCGAGAACAAGGGCAAGCTGCAGGCCCTGCTCACCTACCACGTCGTGCCGGGCAAGGTCATGGCCGCCGATGTGACCGGAAAAATGGCGCAGCCCAAGACCGTGCAGGGCACCACCGTAGACATCGACGCCACCAAGGGTGGCGTCATGGTGGACGCCGCCAAGGTCGTGAAGGCCGACGTGGTCGCGTCGAACGGCGTCATCCACGTCATCGACAGCGTCATCATGCCGAACTGACCCGTTTGCCCGGAGGGCTTCGCGGCCCTCCGGGTTTCGTTCATGCCCCATCGGGCGAAAGCCGGCGGCGCGGGAAGGGCAGGAGCTTGCCGGCTCGCATCATGTGAACCACGAAGTCGCCGCGCAGTAGCCCGCTGATCGCCGGGTCCAGCACGTTCAGCCCGCCGGCGAAGGCGCCGAAGGCCGGCAGGATCAGCTTGGCGCCGTCGCTGGCGAAGCAGCGCTCGCGCACCCGCCGGCCCGGCACCAGGACAGCGGCTGCCGGGTGCAGGTGGCCGGACACCTCGCCGGCATCGCCCGGCACCGCCTCATGCCGGAAAACCAGCGGCCCCAGCCGGATCTCCGGCGCTTCCTGGCCGCCCAGACCTTCCGGCGGTTCCGGGTCGTGGTTGCCGGTGATCCACACCCAGGACACGGCCGCCGTCAGCGCCCGCAGCCGGGTGCGGTCGCCCTCTGCCATGCGGCCGGCTGCGCGCCGGTCGTGGAAGCTGTCGCCCAGCGCCAGCACGGTGCGCGGCCGCAGCCGAGTGATGGCCTCGTCCAGCCGGTCGAGCGTGGCGCGGGTGTCGTAGGGTGGGAGCATCCGCCCGCGCGCGGCAAAGCCCGAGCCCTTCTCCAGGTGGAGGTCGGCGACGGCCAGCACGCCCTCGGCCGGCCAGAACAGCGCGCCCGAGGGATCGGGGTGCAGATCGATGCCGGCAAGGCGGATCGGCGGGTGAGGGGACACGTCAGTAGATCAGTTCGTTCTCGCCGCCGCCTTCGGCGATGACGATCTCGCCGCGCGCCGCCAGGTCCTTGGCCAGCTGCACCATGTACATCTGCGACTCGTCCACGTCCTTGACGCGCACCGGGCCCATGGCCGCCATGTCCTCGCGCAGGATCTTGGCCGCGCGTTCGGACATGTTGGAGAAGAACAGGTCCTTCAGCGTCTCCGACGCACCCTTCAGCGCGGTGGCCAGCTTGGCCTTGTCGACGTTGCGCAGCAGCGTCTGCACGCCGGACGGGTCGAGCTTGGACAGGTCCTCGAAGGTGAAC
>NZ_DASPMG010000243.1:0-54630 GCF_035627195.1 Azospirillum sp. | reverse complement strand
GGCGGCGTTGCACAGGTAGATCTCCGAATCCGGGCTGCCCATGCGGCCGCGCACGTTGAGCGTGCCGGTGGAGACGGCGCGCTGCCCCGCCGTCATCGTGGCGATGCGCCCGAAGCAGTAGTCGCAGCTGGGCGAGGAGACGAAGGCGCCGGCCTCGGCCAGCGTGGCGATCAGCCCCTCGCGCGCGGCGGCCACCATCAACTCCTGGCTGGTGGGCACAATGTGCAGCGACACGCCGCCCTTCACCTGCCGGCCGCTCAGCACGCGGGCCGCCGCGCGCAGGTCGTCCAGCCGCCCCGACGCGCAGGAACCCAGGTAACCGGCGTGGATCTCCAGGCCCAGGAAGTCCGTCAGGTCGCGGGTGTTGGCCGGGTTGGGCGGCACCACGACCACGGGGTCCAGGGCCGATAGGTCGATGTCGTGGACGGCGGAATACGCGGCGTCCGGGTCGCTGGACACCGGGTCGAGGCGCTTGCGCGCGCGCGGCAGGGCGTAGTCCAGGCGCACCGGGTCGGGGTTGACGATGGCCGTCAGCGCGCCGGTGAACATGGCGAGGCCCGTGATCGTCTGCAGCCCCTCGGTGGAGATCTCCGCCACCGCAGGCCCGCCGATCTCCAGCACCTGGAACCGGCAGGAGCTGGGGCCGAGGACGCGGACGAGGTGGTGGAAGACGTCGCGCGCCATAACGCCGGGCTTGAGGCTGCCGTGCAGGTTCACCCGCACGGTGTGCGGCACGCGCAGAGACACGGTGTCGCTGACGAACGCCTCCAGCACGTTGCGGCGCAGGCCGATGGCCAGCGTGCCGAAGGTGCCCAGCTGGCTGACGTGCCCGTCGAAGTGCACCGCGAAGGCGCCGGGCGTGGCGTAGCCCACCTCCGCCGCCACCTGGTGGCCGATGCCGCGCCGTTCGAACAGCGGCACGTTGTTTTCCGCGCACCAGGTGCGGGTGTTGATGTGCAGCTCTTCTTCCTTCGCCGTGGCCGTCGGCACCATGTGGTCGATGAAGATGCCGAAGCGTTCCGGCTCCGCCACCCGCTCGATCCCGAAGTCCTCCTTCATCTGCTTGAAGTAGACGTCGGTGTAGCCGGGGAAGTCGTAGGCGAGGACGAAGTCCGGCTTCGCCTTGATGTCCTGGCCGGCCCGGACGGACGGCAGGCCGGCGGCGCGGGCCAGGATCTTCTCGGTGATGGTGTAGCCCATGGGGTCTGCCCTCCGGGTCAGTCGAGGCCGAGCGCGCCGGGGTTCATCAGCCCCTGCGGGTCGACGGCGCGCTTGACGCCCTCCAGCAGCGCCCAGGTCTCCGGCGCCAGGATCTCGCGGAAGGGATAGTCGCGGGCCACCTGCCAGCTGACGCCGCCCAAGCCGGCGTACAGCTCCTGCGTGGCGCGGCGCAGCTCGGCCACGGCGTTGCGTGCCTCCGGGTTGGCGGGGCGGTCGCGCCAGGGGCGCACCACGTCCTCGCCCAGGCTGGCGGCGTGCAGCGGGGTGATCTCGTCCTGCCAATAGAAGGCCGGCTCCAGGAAGAACTCGTTGCCGACCGTCATGGTCATGACGGAATAGATGATCCCGTGCTTTTCCATGAACGCCCGCTTCTCCGCGAAGAAGGCATCGTTGGCCTCGATCGCCTTGGGCGCCATGCTCAGCGGGAAGACGGCGTGGATGGGGACCCAGCGCTCACCGTCGCGCCCCAGCATGCCGCGCACCGGGCCGAACGGCTTGGAGCGCATGACCTTCGGCACGGTGTTCTCGATCTCCGTGCCGTGGCGCGTGCCGATGGCGCGCAGCGTCTCGACCGAGTGCTTCAGCTCCTCCCGCGTGCGCCCCTCGACCACGAGGTGGAGGGTGAAGTTGTGCGCCTTCAGGAACGCAGTGCCGGCGGCGGCCACGCCCAGCGCGTCCTTGGCGCCCTGCAGCAGCGACTTGCCGGCCATCGCCACGTTGCCCAGCGTCTTCAGCCCGTCCATCAGCTTGTTGACGCTGGCCGAATGCTCCGCCTTGGTGCGGTCGATGCCGAACCCTTCGGAAACGCAGCGCGTGCGCGCCATCTCCACCTGCGCCGCCGCCATGGCGGCGATGCTGGCGAAGCCGAAGGACAGGAAATCCACCTCCGCCGGGCGCGGGTAGAGGCGCAGCGTGGCCGCCACCTTCACCCCCATGGCGCCGTTGTCGCCCAGGAACAGCCCGGTCAGGTCCGGCCCGCCGGCCCGCGTGAAGGGCTTGGCGCCTTTGCGCCCGCCCGACCCGGTGGTGACCACCCGCCCGTCGGCCAGCACCACCGTGACGCCCAGCACCGTCTCCGCCACCGTGCCGTGCACGCCGGAGCCGAAGAAGGCGCTGTTCTGCGACAGCGCACCCCCGATGGTGGCGTTGATCCCCGACAACGGCCCCCAGTAGCCGGTGCGCAGGCCGGTACCCTCCAGCGCCTCGTTCAGCGCCGCCCAGGTGCAGCCGGTCTCCACCGTCACGTAGCGGTCGTCGGCGTTCAGCTCGATCACGCGGTTCAGCTTGCGGCCGTCGATGACGATGGAGTCCGGCCGCTTGGGCAGATAGCCCTTGGTGTAGGACATGCCGCCGCCGCGCGGCACGATGGACACGCCGGCCTGCGCGGCGGCGCGCACGGCGGCGGCGACCTCCTCGGCCGTGCGCGGCAGGACGATGGCCAGCGGCGGCACGCCGGGTTGCCAGAACACGTCGTTGGCGTAGAAGGCGCGGCTGCGCTCGTCGTCCAGCACGGCCTCGGCGCCCAGCGCGTTTCGCAGGGCGGCGGCGAGGGAGGTGGTGGATTCGGCGGTAATGCTCATCGTGGTCCCTTCGCGTCAGGCGGTGTCGTGCAGCGGCTCGAAGCGGAAGTCTTCGCCGCGGCGGCGCACGGTGCCGGTGTGGGGGGCGCCGAAATGGGCGGGGAAGAGCAGCGCCCCGCGGTCGGCGGCGAAGTCCAGCAGGCGGCGGCGCGTCGCCACGGCCTGCTCCTGGTCCTCGCAGAAGCGGCTGTTCCAGGTCGGGCGGCTGACCTGCATGGGCTGGTGCAGCACGTCGCCGGAGAACACCGCGGCGTGCCGGCCCGAGGTCAGCGTGATTTGCATCTGCCCCGGCGTGTGGCCCGGCGCCAGCTCCACCGACAGCCCGTCCAGCACACGGTCGCCGTCCTCCACGAACTCCACCAGCCCGGCCTCGACCACCGGCAGGACGCTGTCGGTGATGACCGCCGCGTTGCCCGGCATGGTCTTCAGCCCGCCGTCCGGCGTGCTCCAATGCGCGAACTCCTGCGCACCATAGATGTAGCGGGCGTTCGGGAAGGTCGGCACCCAGCGCCCGTCGAGCAGCCGCGTGTTCCAGCCGACGTGGTCGATATGCAGGTGGGTGTTGATGACCAGCGTCACCTCCTCCGGCCGCACGCCGGCCTCGGCGAGGCGCTGGAGGTAGGGCTTGTCCAGCATGTGGAAGCGCTGGAAGGCCGGCTCCGGGCGCGGCTTGTCGTTGCCGCAGCCGGTGTCGATCAGGATGACGTGCCGGTCGGTGCGGACCAGCCACGAATGCATGCTCGACATCAGCCGACGCGACGCCGGATCGAGGAAATTCGGGTTCGCGAGGTCCGGATCGTCCTCGAACACCCGCTCGTCGTACGCGGGGAACAGGAAGGTCGGATCGAAGCCCGGCGTCAGCATCTCCTCGATCCGCGTGATCGAGAACGCGCCCAGGGCAATGGTGTGCATCTCCTCCCCACCATGCTTTTTGTTTGTTGGCGAATGAAACCATTTGCCAGCATAAGTGTCAACAGGCAAAATTCATGTCGTAGAATGACACTGAGCGGAGCGGCTGGCCGGCTGTGTGGAGACATTCGGCTTGCACAACGGTTCGGGAGGTAGGAATGCTACCGGAACGGGAGTGTCCTGGCGGGCCGGGGTCCGCACGGCTGCGACATCCACGAGGGGCATCCATTGGGACATCCATCAGGGGCTTGGCGCATGGATAAGGTTCACGACGATTCCCAGGGCACGGAGAAGAACGGTCTCAACGTCCGCGCCGTGTCCCGCGCGCTGGCCGTGCTCCGCGCCTTCTACCAGGAGGGGCCGGCGCTCTCGCTGACCGAGGTCGCGGGTGCGGCGAAGCTGGACAAGGGCACGGCGCGGCGCATCCTGCTGACGCTGATGCAGGACGGCTTCGTGACGCTCGACCCGCAGTCGCAGAAGTACAGCCTGGGCCTGGAGATCCTGAAGCTGGCCGGCGCCGTGCCGGAACGGCGCGATCTGCGCCAGATCGCCTCCTCGATCCTGTCGCGGCTGGCGAAATCGACGGGCAGCACGGTGTTCCTGTCCATCTATCACGACGGTGCGGCCGTCTGCCTGGACCAGTTCCACAGCGACCGGTCGGTGGAGGTGCGCTGGTGGATCGTCGGCGGCCAGCTGCCGATGAATTGCGGTGCGGCCCCGCGCGTGCTGCTGGCCTACCTGCCGGACGACGAGGTGGGCCGCGTGCTGGCCCGCGGCACCACGCGCCTGACGCCGCACACGACCACGGACCCCGACACGCTGCTGAAGGAGCTGGACGCCGTGCGCGAGCGCGGCTGGGCCGTCGCGGTGGACGACGTGTACGAGGGGCTGTCGGCCATCGCCATGCCGGTCTTCGACCCGCACGGCCACCTCGTCGCGGCGGTGAGCCTGACCGGCCTGACGCCGCACATCATCCGCAACGGCCAGCCGGCCTTCCTGGAGGAGCTGCGGACCGCGGTGCGGGAGATTTCCAGCAACCTCTACTCCGGTTCGGTGGCGCCGCTGCACCACGCCGCCAGGGCGCAGTCCGGCATCCGCGCGGTGTGACGGAGCCTTATCCGCGCAAAAACGCGTCGTACACCCGCAACGTCTCGGCCACCGCCGCGTCCGCCTGCCCCGGATACCACACGGTGGCCGGCGTGCCGGTCACCACCGTGCCGGCGGGGGCCAGCCGCTCCGCCTCGCGCAGGCCCTCGACCAGCATGTCGGCGGGGCCGGCGCAGATCAGGGCGGGGCGGGTGAGGCGGGGCAGGCGGGCGCGGGTGTCGTACTCGAACGCCGCGCGGTAGGAGCGGTCGTAGGTGGCGCCGCTCTTCAAGAGGCCGATGGTCCAGTCGTGCAGCACCTCCGGCTCCGGCACGCCCAGCGCGCGGCCGGCGGCGCGCTCCTGCCGGTACCACGGCCAGAACAGGAACATGTCGCGCCGCATGTTCCAGGCGTGCAGCAGGTGCAGGCCCCAGCGGTCGGGGCGCAGCGGCGGCAGGTAGTTCTCCAGGATGTCGGCGGTGAAGTCGGGTGGCAGCAGCACCGGCGCCTCCAGCACGGCGCGGCCGACCCGTTCCGGATGGCGCACGGCCAGCTCCAGCGCCACCACGGCACCGGTGTGCGTGCCCCACAGGTCGAAGCGGTCGAGGCCCAGCGCGTCGGCCACGGCCAGCGCGTCGTCCGCCAGCGTGCCGATGTCCACCGGCCGGTCCGGCTTGTCGGAATCGCCGTTGCCCAGGTAGTCGGGCGCGATCACCTCCCGCCCCTGCGCCAGCCCGCGGATCAGCGGCGTCAGCGGCGCCGAGGAACCGGGGGCGGACTGGAAGGCCAGCAGCGGGCGCCCGGCCCCGGCGCGGCGCAGGTGCACCCGGCCCTGCGGCGTGTCCACGTAATCGTGCCAGAGGGCCGCCGGGCCGGCGGGCGGGCGGGTCGCCGGCATCGGGCTGCCCGTCGGCAGGCCCGCCGCCAATCCGGCCAGCGCCGCCTGGATTGCGTCCGTATCCGCCAGCCGCACGGTCCGCACGTCGGTGATCCGGCAGCGGGGCATGGCGGCCAAGCATAGCGACCACAGCGCCCGGTAGCGCTCCGGCGCCACCGCAGCGGCGACCACGGTGGCGTCCAGCTCCGCCGGGCCGGGCAGCGGGCCGCCGCTGCGGCCGGGCAGGCGCGGGTCGCGCGGGTCGAGGATGTGGCTGTCGCGAACGTGGGCGCACAGGACGGAGAGGTGCGTTCCGTCGGCGCGCGGCGCCAGCGGGCCCGGGTGCACCCCGCGCCCGGCCCATGCCTCCGCCGCCTCGGCGTCGGCCAGCAGCACGGCGGCCGGCGGGGTGGGGAGGTGGCCGGCCAGCGTGACCGCCAGCGGCGCGGCGAGGTCGAAGGCCAGCACGGCGCACGGGCCGATCCCGATGGCCCCGGCCGCCGCGGCGAGGCGCGCCGCCAGCCCGTCCACGTCCTCCGCCCAAGCCCCGGCGGAGCCGCCGATGCCCGGCAGTTCGACCACCGTCACCGTCCAGCCCTGCAGGGTGCGCGCCAGCGCCCCGGCGCACACCGACGCGGCGGTGATCAGCCCCGGCAGCACCAGCAGGTCGGGCCCGCTGCCGGACCGCCACACGCGCAGCTGGCCGTGTTCGGTGGTGACGTAATGGGCCTTCGGCATGTCTCCCCCCTCCTGTCCGGCGGCCGGTGCCACCGTCGCTTCGCACACGAATTGTGTTGTTTGACGACACTCAGGTCACACAATGACATGGTTCTGGAAAATGCGGCAAGTGCGGCGTGCCTTTCAGCGCCCGTCGGGCCGCCCCTGCCGCACCATCTCCGCCTCGAACGCCGCCTGGAGGTCGGCCAGGATGGACGGGCCGCGCATCGGCGCGCCCAAGTGGATCGTGCGCAACTCCGCCATGAACGCCTCCCACAGCGGCGGGCCGCCCTCCTCCAGCAGCTGCGCGCGGATCGCCAGTTCCGGCGTCACGGGCGTGTGGCGGCGCCCCCAGGCGCCCATGTGGGCGAGCAGCGGCACCAGTTGGATGGCCGGTTCGGTCAGGCTGTAGATCGCCTTCTGCTGGTGGCTGGGGTCGTCGCGGCGCGCCAGCAGCCCGGCTGCGACCAGCCGCTTCAGCCGGTCGGCGAGGATGTTGGAGGCGATCCGCTCCTCCGACCGGTTCAGCAACTCGCGGTAATGGCGGCGGTTGCCGAACATGACGTCGCGGATGACGATCAGGCTCCAGCGGTCCCCCAGCACCTCCAGCGTCAGGTTGATCGGGCAGCCCGAGCGGTGCGTCTCACCCATCGATACGCTCTTCCCCATAAACTGCTTGCAAAGTAGGAGCGGTTTCCGCAAGACTCAACCGCTTGCAAAATGAAAGCGGTTGGAGACGGTGATGGGCTTGACGTTTCATGGGCACCCTTTCTCCTCGTACTGCCAGAAGGTGCTGATCGCGCTGTACGAGAACGGCACCGCCTTTGACTACCGCGTGCTGGCCTTCGGCGACGCGGAAGCGGGGCGCGCGTTCGCCGCGCTGTGGCCGATCCAGCGCATGCCGGTGCTGGTGGATGACGGCCGCACGGTCGTCGAATCCAGCGTCATCATCGAACACCTGGATCTCTACCATCCCGGCCCGGTGCGTCTGGTCCCGGCGGACGCGCGGGACGCGCTGCCGGTGCGGACCATGGACCGGGTCTTCGACAACTACGTCATGACGCCCATGCAGCGCATCGTGTTCGACTTCATCCGCGCCCCGGACGCCCGCGACCCGCAGGGCGTGGCCGAGGCGCGGGCCTTGCTCGACACCGCGTACGCGTGGCTGGACGGCGCCCTGAAGGGGCGGGAATGGGCGGCGGGCGACGGCTTCAGCCTCGCCGACTGCGCCGCCGCACCGGCGCTGTTCTACGCCGACTGGGTCCACCCGATCGGCGAGGCGTTCGGCGAGCTTCGCGCCTACCGGCGGCGCCTGCTGGCCCGGCCGTCCTTCGCCCGCGCGGTGGACGAGGCGCGGCCCTACCGCCCGATGTTCCCGCCGGGCGCACCCGACCGCGACTGATCGGGCATGCCGTCAGCGGTGGCGGCGGCGGTGGCGGCGGCCCGCCCGCGCAGCGTGGCCAGCGTGCAGGCGACGGCCAGCAGGGCGCCGGCCGCGGCGGCGATCACGCTGGCCCAGCCGGCGCCGATCAGCCCCATGCGCGTCAGCATCCACGCCATCAGCGCGAACAGCCCGCCGTTGACCAGCGCCGACATCTTCAGCAACACGTCCGGCCGGCCCAGCGCGTAGAGCACCGGCTCCGCCGCGAAGACGGTCACCGAGATGGCCGTCGCCAGCACCAGCAGCTGCAGGACCGGTGCCGCGGCGGCGAACTCCCGCCCGAACAGCGCGCCGATGATCGCCTCCCCCGCCACCAGCGCCAGCAGGTAGAGCAGCGCCGCCACCCCGCCCGCCAGCAGCCCGGCGCGCACGGCGATGCGCGTCAGCCCCTGCCAGTCGCGGGCCGAGGCAAGCCGTGCGAGGTCCGGGTAGAGCGCCTGGTTCAGCAGGTCCACCGGCTTGCCCACCGCCGTGCCGATCTCGCGCGCGACCTTGTAGAGCCCGGCGGCGGCCGGCCCGGCGATGCCGCCCACCAGGAAGACCGACAGCTGGTTCGGCACCAGCAGCAGCGTGGAGTGCAGGTTGGAGATCAGCATGAACCGCCAGATCCCCGGATTGGGCTGCGACAGCCCGCGCACGTCCGCGTCCAGCCCGGCCAGCAGCCCGCGTGACGCCGCCTGTCGCCACGCCATGACCAGCGCCACCACCGCCCCGGCGTAGCCGGCGACCAGCCACACCGCCAGATAGGCGGGCAGCGGCGCCCCCGCCGCGAAGGCGACGGCGCAGCCGGCGAGGCGGACGGCCGGCGTCACCACCACGTGCCGCGCCAGCAGGTCGAAGCGGCCGAATAGGCGCAGCATGCCCTTGGGCGTGGCGATGGCGTTGGCCAGCGCCAGCGGGGTGAAGCACTGGGCGTAGAAGACGACGCGCGCGTCCCACTCCAGGAACGGCGCCACGACCGGGGCCAGGAAGAAGGCCAACACCATGGCGACCAGCGCGCCGGCCAGATCCATCAGCGTGCCGGCCTTGATCGTGGCCTGGAAGGCCGTCCGGTCCTGCGCCGCCAGATGCCGCACGCCGTAATGGATCACCGCCTGGTTGGACTGCACGGTGGCGACGCCGGACAGGAACTGCACGTGCGTCTGCAAGAGCGCGAACAGGCCGAACTCCACCGGCCCCAGCCCGCGCGCGATCAGCGCGAAGCTGCCCAACTGCATCGCAGCACCCGCCCCCTTGCCGGTCAGCAGCCGGCCGACGTTGCCCAGTGCGCGCGCCAGCAGACCCGTGTGGTGTGTGCCAAGGCGCTGATCCAACAGGGTTATCCCTTTCCGGCCAGCCCGGATGAGAGGCGGGCGCCGCGTTGCGGTTCGTGTACCAAAGATAAGTCTGTCCCCACCGCTGCGGAGACCCGCGGCACCGCCAAAGGTTCCCATGCTGCTCGACCTGAGGGAGATCGCCGGGCCGCACATGTTCGAGGCGCCGGTGTGCATCCTGGGCGCCGGCGCCGCCGGCATCACGCTGGCCCGCCGCCTGCTGGCGCGTGGGCACGAAGTGCTGGTGGCGGAGAGCGGCGGAGCGGATTTCGAGACCGAGGTGCAGGACTTGGCCGCCGGCACGTCGAGCGGACATCCCTATTACGACCTGGGCAACGTCAACCTGCGCATGGTCGGCGGCACCACGCCCATCTGGGGCGGGCGCTGCGCCGAGCTGGACCCCATCGATTTCGAGCCGCGCCCGTGGGTGCCGCACAGCGGCTGGCCCATCGGCCACGCCGATCTTGCGCCGTACTACCGCGAGGCGGCGCAGGCGCTGGAGATCGCCGAACCGGCGGCCGGGCGGGCGGTGCTGATGCGGCGCATCCCCCTGCTGCGGGCGCTGGACGGGGACACGCTGCGCGTCGGCTGCTGGAGCTTCGACGACCGGCCCAACCGCTTCGCCCTGCCGAACCTGGACGACGTGGTGGCGCATCCGCGCGCCCGCCTGCTGACGCACGCCACCGTCACCGCGCTCAACCTGTCGGATGACGGGCGGCGGATCCTGTCGGCGACGGTGCGCGACGTGAGCGGCCGGCAGGCGGTGATCCGCGCCGGGCGCTTCGTGCTGGCGCTGGGCGGGATCGAGACGCCGCGCCTGCTGCTGGCCTCCAACGGCGTGGCGCCGGCTGGCATCGGGAACGGGCACGATCTGGTCGGGCGCTTCTTCATGGAACACCCGCACGCGCGCGGCGGGCGGCTGGAGACGCCGGCCTCCTGGCAACTGCTCGCCGCCTTCGGCCGCACGCACCGGGTGGACGGCGCCCGCCATGCCGCGCTGCTGGGCTTGCAGCCGCAGGCGCAACGGGCGCACGCGGCGCTCAACTCGGCCTTTACCCTGGGTGCGCGGCAGGGGGAGCGGGATGCGCAGTTCTGGGCCATGCGGACCTATGGCGCCCTGAAGCACCGGCTGGACCCGTCCGCCTTCAACCGCCGCCTGTGGCGCGGCGTGAAGGGTGCGGCGCTGTGGGCGCACGAGCGGGTGGACCCGCTGCGCCCCTGGCTGCTGGTCCGGGCGGGTGCGCGCGAACTGGCGCTGATCGTGCGGGCGGAGCAGGCGCCGAACCCGGACAGCCGCCTCACCCTGACGGGCGAGCGCGACGCCCTGGGCGTTCCGCGTGTTGACCTGCACTGGAGCCTGACGGACCTCGACAAGCACTCGGTCCGGGTGCTGGTGACGGCGATGGGGGAGGCGATGCGGACACTCGGCCTGGGGCACGCGGTGCCGGCGGCGTGGCTGGAGGATCCGACGACGCTCTGGCGCACCGATCCGCTGATCAGCGCGCACCCGATCGGCGGCTACCACCACATGGGCACCGCGCGCATGGCGGACGACCCGGCGCGCGGCGTGGTGGACCGCGATTGCCGGGTGCACGGGCTGGAGAACCTGTTCGTGGCGGGCAGCGCCGTGTTCCCCACCTCCGGCTGGGCCAACCCGACCTACACGATCCTGGCGCTGGCCCTGCGCCTGGGCGACCACCTGGACCGGCTGGGGCCGGCACCGATGGAGGGGGTAATGGAGGGTACTGCATGAAGGCGATCATCCTCAGCGCGGGGCAGGGCAAGCGGCTGCTGCCGCTGACGGCGGCAAAGCCCAAGTGCCTGCTGCCCTTCGCCGGCCGCACGCTGCTGGAATGGCAGCTGCGCACGCTGGCCGTGGCCGGGGTGGGGGAGGCGGTGGTCGTCACCGGCTTCGCCGCCGCCGACGTGGAGGCGGAGCTGGCCGGGCTCCACTTGCCGGGCTTGCGCGTGCGCACGCTGTTCAACCCGTTCTACGGTGTGGCCGACAACATCGGCAGCTGCTTCCTGGCGGCGCCGGAGATGGTGGGCGACTTCCTGATCGTGAACGGCGACACGCTGTTCGAGCCGGCCGTCCCGGCCGCCCTGCTGGCCCAGGCGACGGCCCCGGTGACCGTCACCATCGACCGCAAGGACCGCTACGACGCCGACGACATGAAGGTGTGCCTGGACCGGGAACAGGACGGGGGCCGGCGCCTGCGCGCCATCGGCAAGACCCTGCCGCCGGACAGCGTGGACGGCGAGTCCATCGGCCTGCTGCTGTTCCGCGACGACGGCGGCTCCCGCTTCGCGCACGCCGTCCAGGCGATCCTGCACGAACCGGGCGGGACGCGGCACTGGTACCTCTCGGCGATCGACCGGCTGGCGCGCGGCGGCGAGCGCGTGGAGGCCGTGTCCATCGAGGGCCGCCAGTGGACCGAGGTCGACTACCCCGCCGACGCCGAACGCGCCCGCCGGCTGGTGGAGAGCTGGGTCGCGGCGGGCCGCTTCGGCGCGATGGCCGCGGAGTAGTCTCGTAGGTTGGGTCGAGACCCAACATCCTTCGCGTCGCCAAGGATTGTTGGGTTTTCGCTGGCGCTCAACCCAACCTACGCCTTTCTCTTCGTCAAAACCGCCTCGGCCAAGGCCAGGTCCTCCGGCCGATCGACGTCCACGGCGGCGTCGGCGAAGGGCATCTCCACCGTCGCCAGCGCCGCACCCGTGCGCCGGCCGAGCGCCGCCACCGCGTCGTCCAGTGTCAGACGGCCCAGCGCGAAAGAGAGAAGATGGAAAAGGCCGATCCGCCGGACCATGCGCCAGGGCCGCTTGCGGTCCTGCTCGACCCGCCGCCAGAACGCCACCACCCGGCGCGCGGCTTCCGTCCGCAGGGCGAAGAGGTTGCAGCCGCTGCAGGCGCCGTCCTTGAAACGCAGATAGGTGCGGCGGCTGTCCGGGTATGCGGCGCGGATCGTCTCCGCCCGCGCCAGTGCGGCTGCGGCGTCGGCATCGGGCGGCAGGCGAGCCCAGAAGTGCTCCACCATCTCCGGCGTCAGCAGCGGGTGGTCGGCGGTGGTGATAAGGCAGGGGAAGGGCGCCTCCACCGCGTCCAGTGCCGCCAGCACGCTGCGGCTGGGCGAGGGGGCCGCGGGCAGGACGGTGACGGCGCCGCCGGACAGGAAGGGGACGAAGGCGGGGTGGGCGCCCAGCAGCTCCGGCCGTTCGATCGCCACCAGCGTGCGGCCGACGCGCGGCACGGCGGCCAGCGTCGCCAGGACGCGTGCCAGCATGGGCACGCCGGCCACCGGCGCCAGCGCCTTGTGCGACACGCCGGCCGCCACCGCCACCGGGTCGGCCGGACCGCGGCTGCCGGCCAGCACGATGGCCGTGATGGGGGCTGTAACGGAACCGTTCACAGCGCCTTTCCGTACAGGCGGTAGGTCTTGTAGGGACGCCCGCCCACCGCCTCGGCGATGCGGCGCATGGGAACGTTGTCTTCCAGGATCCAGGACATCTCGATGCGGTGCAGGCCCAGTGCCGCCGCTTCCCGCCGCACGGCGGCGATGATGAGGAAGGCGAGCAGGCCGCCCAGCAGGCTGTCGGCGTGCTTGCGCCGCACGCCCATCAGCGGCACCCGCGCGCTGCGCACCCCCGACACCTTCAGCCGCCACAGGAGCTTGGCCCAGCCGAACGGCAGCAGGCGGCCGTCCAGATCGCGGATCGCCTCGTTCAGGTTGGGCAAGCAGACGGCGAAGGCCGCCGGCTCTCCGTCCACCTCGGCGAACCAGACCAGCCGCTCGTCGATCAGCGGCTTCATCTGCCTGGCCATGTGGTCGATCTCGTCGGCCGTCAGCGGGACGAAGCCCCAGTTGCCGCTCCAGGCGTCGTTGAAGATGGCGGTCAAGGCGCCCACCTCGCGCCGGTAGTCGGCCATGCGCAACGGTCGGATCCGCACGTTGGGCGGCAGCGGCCGGGCGACCATGGCCCGCACGCCGGCCGGCAACTCCGGCCCCTCGCTCAGGTACGCCAGCACGTCCTTGGCCTTGGCATAGCCGGCGCGTTCCAGCAGCCGGCCGAGATACGGGCGGTCGTGCCCCATCATCAGCATGGGCGGCGTGTCGAAGCCGTCCACCAGCAGCCCTGTCTCCTCGTTGATCGACAGGTTGAAGGGGCCGAGCACGCGCGTGGCGCCGCGCGCCCGCAGCCAGCGCTCCGCCGTGTCCATCAGGGCGCCGACCACGGCCGGGTCGTCCACCGCCGCCAGCAGGCCGAAGTGGCCGGTGCCGGGCGCGGCCAGCCGGTCCAACTGGGCGCTGACCCGGCCGACGTCGCGCCCGCCCCGCCGGGCGATCCAGAAAGCCGCCTCGGCGTGGCGGAAGTAGGGGTTCTTCGACGACGACAGCGCGTCGCGCCGCTCCATCAGCAAGGGCGGGATCCAATGGGGATCGTCGCGGTGCAGCGCGAAGGGCAGGCGGATGAAGCGCTCCAGCTCCGCGCGCCCGGCCACCGGCAATATTTCGATGTCCGACGCGGCCCCGGCGGCCGGCCGGTTGAGCAGGTCGGTCATGGCGACACCGCCTCTTCCCGAGGTCCCGGTTTTCCATCATTGGGCGGGCGGTCGCGCGGCGGGGCGCCGGTCAGCTCCGCCACCCAGGGGTAGCGCTTCGCCTCCTCCACGTCATAGCCCAGGTTGAAGACGGTGGGGCTGCGCGGCCGGTCGCGCGGGTCGGCGCGGTGGGTGCCGGCCAGATGGTCCACCAGCGGCGTGGTGATGCCGAAGTTGCCCGTCTCGTCGTGGAAGTGGTGGGCGAGGTGCAACTTCTTGATGCGCAGCAGCAGGCGGTTGCGCGGCTTCACGTTCAGGTGCTGCACGCAGTGGCAGAACTCGTACACGCACATCAGCGCCGTGGCGCAGGCCAGCGCCGCCCCCGCCCCCGCCCGCCCGTCCACCGCCCAGCCGACGGGCAGCGCGATGGCCAGAATCAGCGGCAGCGTGTTGGCCAGCGAGCCGAACAGCACCTCCAGCTTGTGCGGGTCCTGGTGGTGGTCGAAATGGATGCGCTTCCACAGCGCCGCCGTCAGCCGCGACTTGTAGAGGAAGCGACCGTGCAGGATGAAACGGTGCAGCCCGTATTCGACGAAGGGGTATAGCGCCACCATCAGCAGCGCCGCCAGAGCCGTGCGGACGCCGTCCTCCGTCCAAACCACCGCCAGGACCGTGCCGAGCACGGCCATCGCCGCATAGACCTGGATCGCCGGGTAGGTCGCGTAGGCCGCCAGCAGGTCGCGCAGGCCCATCCGCCCCAGGTCGTAGGTCCGCCCGTGCCAGCCGGCCATGCCCGTCACTCCTCCCAATCACTCTTCCCCATTACTCTTCCAGGTACAGGAGAACCGCGCCGCCGATGCAGGCGAACAGCGCCAGCGGCAGCCAGACGGCCAGCGCCGGCGGCAGCGCGTCGGCCTCCGCCAGCGCCGACAGGAACCCCTGGAACACCAGGAACAGCAGCCCCAGCGCCAGCCCGGCCGCCAGGCCGGAGCCCAGCGCCCCGCCGCGCCGGATGCCGTGCAGCGCCGGCTGGGCCAGCAGCAGCATGACGAAGGACGAGGCGGGGATGGAGAACAGCTTCTGCACCTGCGTCTCGTAATAGGCGCGGTTGCGGGTGCCGGACCACGCCCCCTCCATGATGGACAGGATGCGGCGGACCGACAGGAACTCCGTCGGGTTGGCGACGAAGGCGACGTTCTCCGGCGCCGGCCCGTCCGGCCAGGGCATGCGGTCGCGGTGTCCGGCGCGCTGCACGCCGTTGGGCAGGATGGTCAGGGTGTCCACCTCGTGCAGCGTCCAGCCGCCGTCCTCCCACCGCGCCTCGCGCGCGGTCAGGCGGCCGTTGGCCAGCCCCTCCTCGTCGCGCAGGACGACGGTGACGCCGTCCAGCCGCCGGCCGCCGTCGTGCACCGCCGTGATGGAGGCGATGCCGGCCCCGGCGCGGATCCACACCGGCTTCGCCGGCTCCTTGTCGTCCGTGGCGGGCGCCGGGCGCGCCGCCCACCAGTCCTGCAGCGCCTGTTCGGCGCGCGGCACGATCTGGTCCAGCAGCAGGACGTGCAATGCGGCGATCACCGCCACTGTGGGCAGCAGGCTGCGCAGCAGCCGCCAGGGTGACGCGCCGACGGAGCGCAGGGCGACGATCTCGTTGTGCTGCGCCAGCGACAGGAAGGCGGTCAGCGCGCCGATCAGCACGGCCAGCGGCACCAACTGGTTCAGGAACATCGGCAGCCGCAGCCCGACGTAGGTCAGCACGTCCGCCGCCCCCCGCCCGCGCTCCAGCACCGCGCTGGCCTTGTCGAGCAGGTCGAGCAGCTGCAGCAGCCCGGCGAAGGCCAGCAGCACGGCCAGGAAGCGCCCGGCGAAGGCGCGCGTGAAGTAGCCGGTCAGCGTCACTGCACCGCCCTCCGCCGGGGCCGCAGGCGGCGGATCGCACCGAAGACGATGTCCACCCGCTCGAACAGCGCCGCGAACGGGTTGGCGCCGGGGCGCCGGTCGGCCAGCACGTACAGCGTGGCACAGCCGGCGGCGAACAGCGCGAAGGGACCCCACAGGCTCAGGATCGGGTCGGCCCGGCCGAGGTCGGCCATGCTCTCGGCGAACTGGATGACGTGGTGGTAGAGCAGCAGGATCACCGCGGCCACGGCGATCCCCTGCCAGCGGAAGGAACGCTTGGCCGCCATGCCCATGGGCACCGCCAGCATCGGCAGGAAGGGCAGCGAGGCTGAGCGGACGAGGCGCGCGTTGAACTCCGCCCGCAGCCGGCCCTGCGGGATCGTCGAGGCGGGGTTCCGCCACTCGTCGCGCAGCTCCCGCATGGTCAACTCGCGCTCGCTGTCGCCGCGCGCGCGGAACAGGGGGATGTCGCGGGGAAAGCGGCGGTCCAGCGTCAGCTGCTCGAACGCGGCGACCGAATCCTTGCGCTCCACGCTGGTGCGGATCTGCACGCCGTTCTGCAGGGCGAGGCGCAGGTGCTGGCCGTCGTCGCTGAGCTGCAGGCCGCCGCGCCGGGCGGTGGTGGCGACCTCCGCGCCGCCGGGCTGCGCCTCGTGCACGAAGACGTTCTCCAGCCATTGGCCGTCGGGGTCCGTGCGGTCGGCGTAGATGGTGTAGCCGCCACCCGCGTCGATGAAGGTGCCGGCGACCACCGACGCGTCCCACGGCGCGTTGGTGACGGCGTGGAAGATCGCCCGGTAGGCGTAGCGGGAATAGGGCTGGATGTAGCCGTACAGCGCTATGCTGAAGCCGCCCAGCAGCACGCCCAGCCACAGGAACGGCCGGCTGAAGCGCCGCAGGGACAGGCCGCAGCCGCGCAGGGCGTCCAGTTCGCTGTCCTCGGCGAAGCGGGCGGCGACCAGGAAGATGCTGATGAAGAAGGCCGCGGGCAGCGCCAGCCCCAGGTAGTGCGGGACGAGGTTCATGGCCATCCCGGCGATCTGGTCGAATTGCTTGCCCTGGTGGGCCAGCAGGTCGAACAGGCGCAGAATCCGCTCAAGGACCAGCGCCAGCAGCACCACGGCCAGCGAGATGCCCAGCGGCCGCGCGGTCTGGACAAGGATGTACCGGTCGATCGTGCGCAACGCGGAACTCCCTGTCGGCATCGGGCAGGGCCGGTGCCCTACGCGCCGGTCCACCGGGCGCGCAGCGCCGCCACGATGCGCTCCAGCACCGCCGCGTCCGGCTCGACGGCCGCGCCCAGGGCCGGCGGGCCGGGCCAGCCGGCGTCCGGGAACTCCAGGTCCTCGAAGCGGCGCGTCCCCTCGTACCGCGGGATAACGTGGAAATGCACGTCCGGGTCCACCATCATCAGCATGAGGTAGTTGATCTTCTCAAAGCCGACGAAGCCCTTCAGCATCGCCTCCACCCCCGCCACCGCGCCCTGGAGGCCGGCGAAGGCGGCGGGGCTGACCTGCCCGAAGGCCGTCGCCGGTTCCCGGCAGGCCAGGACGAGCGAGCCCAGCGTTACCTGCTGCGGCCGTGCCAGCACGGTCCAGTGCGCCGTTTCCGCCACTACGGTGCGCGGATGCCCGAACTTCCGCATCGTCGCGTTCGACATGACCATAAGAATGGGGTGCCGTAGGTTGGCGCCAAGCGTCAGCGCGGCCCAACATCCGGGTAATGCACCGCGAAGCGCGCCTCGGTGCGGAAACCTGCCCCGTCATACCCCCGGACCAGCGCGGCGAGGCGCCAGCGCCCGTCCTCCGGCTGCTCGACCGTGAATCGGATCCAGCGGGCGGGCTGCACGCGCCCGACCGGCGCGGCCGAGGCGGACGGAACGCCGACCACGGGGATGGCGCCGGCCAGCCCCGGCAGGTACCCGACGTGCTCGCGATGGTGGTGCCCATGCAGCACCAGCTCCGCCCCCGCGCGCGCCAGCGCCGCCTGTACGCGGTGGCGGTCGGTCAACGCCGTGCGCTCCGACCCGCCCACGCGCAGCGGCGGGTGGTGCATGAGGACGACGCGGAACAGGTCCCGGCGGCCGAGGTCGCGCAGCACTTCCTCCAGCCGCGCCGCCTGCTCCGCCCCCACGCGGCCGGTGGCGAGCAACGGCGGGCTCGGCACCGCGGTGGACAGGCCGACGAAGGCGACCGGCCCGCGCACCCGCACGAAGGGCAGGGCCGTTTCGGCCTCGTCCCCCGCCATATCCCCCGCCATCCACAGCTGCCAGCGGCCGAGGCCGAGGTTCCAGGGAACCCGGACGGTGGCGTCGTGGTTGCCCGGTACCAGGGACAGGCGCTCTGGCGGGCCTACCCGTTCGAGCCAGTCGCGCGCCCGGTCGAATTCGTCCGGAAGCGCGATGTTGATCAGGTCGCCGGTCACCACGATGTGGTCGGGGGCGTGCGCGGCGACGTCGGCCAGCAGGGCGGCCAGCACCTCCGGCCGGTGAATGCGGTGCCGCTTGCGCCGCCAGGACAGGAAGCCCAGCAGCCGCTTGCCCGCCAGGGTGCGCAGCCGGGCCGGCCAGCCGGGCGCTAGCGGCAGGTGCGGATCGGAGAAATGGGCGAAACGGAAGGGCAGGGGCATGACGAGGACAACAACGCGGTGAGCGACGTCGCCGATCCGGCCCTGACCCGAAACGGCGGCCCCCGAAACGGCGGCCCCGTGGACACGGACATGCCGCCGGTGGCGCTGATCCTCGGCGCCTGCCCGGTGCGGCTGTGGGGCATGACCCCGGCGGAGCGGTTGCGCCGCGCCCTGTCGCGTGCCGGTGTGGCGGAGGTGCGGTCCTGGCCGGACGCGCCCGTTCCTGGCCGCCGGCACCTGCTGGTGCGCGACGACCACGTCTTCGACGCGGTGCTGATCGCCGACCTCGCCCGCGCCGACAACACGGTGCTGACCACCGGGGCGGGCACGCCGGTCGCCGCCATCGTCGACGCGCCGAGGGTGGAGGAGGCCGCGGCGCTGCTGACGCGTGGCGGGCCGCTGCCGGCGGGCCTGCGCGCCGTCGGTCCGGCGACGCTCAGCTCCGCCTACAACGACGCGCTGCGCAAGCGGGAGGCGCCCTACCTGCTGCCGCTGACAGAGGAGACGCGGCCGGAGGTGGAGCGGCGGATGTTCGCCGGCTCCTACAAGGGGGTCACCGACCTTGTCACCAAGCACGTCTGGCCGGCGCCGGCCCTGCGCGTCACCCGCTGGTGCGCGACGCACGGCGTGACGCCCAACGCGGTGACGTGGCTCAGCCTCGTGCTGGTGCTGCTCGCCATGGGGGCGTTCTGGCAGGGCTGGTTCCTGACCGGGCTCGCGATGGCCTGGGGCATGACGTTCCTGGACACGGTGGACGGCAAGCTGGCCCGCGTCACGCTGACCTCGACCAAGCTGGGCAACGTCTTCGACCACGGCATCGACCTGATCCACCCGCCCTTCTGGTACTGGGCGTGGATCATCGGGCTGGGCGCGGCTGGGATGGCGCTGGAACAGCCGGGGCTGGTGCTGGCGGTGGTGGCCGGCGGCTACGTCCTCCAGCGCGTGCAGGAGGGGCTGTTCATCGCGCTGTTCAAGCTGGAGATCCACATCTGGCGGCCCTTCGACAGCTGGTTCCGCCTGATCACCGCGCGGCGCAACCCGAACCTGATCCTGCTGACGCTGGGTGCCGTGGCCGGGCGGCCGGACCTGGGCATGCTGGCGGTCGCCGCGTGGACGGTGGCCTCGCTGCTGATGCACACGGTGCAGATCGTGCAGGCGCTGGCGGCGCGGCGGCGCGGGCCGCTGGTGTCCTGGCTGGCGCGATGACCCGCGTCGGCGTCATCGTCAACCCCTTGAGCCGGCACAACCGCGACGGCGGCTTCGACCCGGCGGCGGCCGGTTTCCGCGACCTGCCGCACGCCCGGCCGCGCACGCCGGCCGAACTGCGCGACACGCTGGCCGAGTTCCGCCGCCGCGAGGTGCGCGTCGTCGCCGTCAGCGGCGGCGACGGCACGTTGCGCGAGGTGCTGACCGCCCTTCCGCAGGCCTACGGTGGGGAGGAGCCGGACATCGCCCTGCTGCCGGCCGGCAAGATCAACCTCGCCGCCCGTGTGGTCAGCCGCGTGGGCGGCCGCTTCGGCGACGGGCCGGCGGCCCTGCGCCGGCTGATCGACGCGGCGCGCGGCCGGACCCTGGCGCGGGTGGAATGGCCGGTGCTGGAGATCGCATGGCGGGATGAGCCGGAGCGGCGGCTGCGCGGCTTCCTCTTCGGCGCCGCCGCCTTCGCGGCGGGGACGCGGCTGGCCTACAGCCACGTCCACCGGGCCGGGTTCAACGACGCCGCCGCGGTGGCCCTGTCCATCGCCGCCACCGCCGGCACCGCGCTGTTCGGCCGGCAGCGGCGGGCGCTGCTGGCGGGGGAGGACATGACCGTCGGCGTGGACGGCACCCCGCCCCGCGCCGGGCGGCATTTCCTGACGCTGGCGACCACGCTCGACCGCCTCGTCCTCAACCTGACGCCGTTCTGGGGGGCGGGGGAAGGGGCGATCCGCTGGCTGGACATCGCCGCCCCGCCCCGGCGGCTGGCGGCGGCGCTGCTGCCGGTGCTGCGCGGGCGCCCGCGCCCGTGGATGCCGGCGGCCGGCTACGCCAGCGACCGGGCGCGGGAACTGTCCATCGACCTCGCGCACCCCTTCGTGGTGGATGGCGAGCTGTTCGCGCCGGGGCTGGGCGGGATTCTCCTGTCCGCCGACCGCCGCGTCGGCTTCGTGCAGCCGATGGGCGGGCCATGAGCGCCCTCAGGGACCTCATCGCGGAAGAGCTGGACCGGCCGGCGATGGCCGAGGCGCGCGTCATGACCGACGCCATCCTCGCCCGCCATGGCGACCGCGTGGCGGCGGTGCTGTTCTACGGCTCCTGCCTGCGCACGGGGGACGCCGCCGGGATCCTCGACCTCTACGTCCTGACGGATTCGCCGCGCGCCTACCATGGGCGGGCGTGGCCGGCGCTGCTCAACGCCGCGCTGCCGCCCACCGTGTCCTATCTGGAGGTGCCGGGTCCCAGCGGTACGGTGCGGGCCAAGGTGGCGGTGATGAGCACCGCGGCCTTCGCGCGCGCCGTGCGGGGGCAGGGCATAGACACCACGGTGTGGGCGCGCTTCTGCCAGCCGGCGGCGCTGCTGCACGCGCGCGACGCGGCCAGCCGGGCGGCGGTGGTCGACGCCGTGGCGCGGGCGGTGGTGACGGCGGCCGGCTGGGCCGTTCTGCTGGGGCCGGAGGGCGGCACCCCGGCGGATCTCTGGACCGCCCTGTTCCGCCACACCTACGGCGCCGAGCTGCGGGCCGAGCGCGGCGACCGGCCCGACCAGCTGTATGCCTGGGCGGCGGCGCGCTACGACCGCCTGCTACCCCTTGCCCTGGCCGGGAAGCCGTCGCCCCGCGACCGGGCATCCGCGCGGCGGCGCTGGCTGCTGCGGCGGTGGCCGGGCAAGGGGTTGAACCTGCTGCGCCTTGTCAAGGCCGCCTTCACCTTCGAGAACGGCGTCGACTACATCCTGTGGAAGCTGGAGCGGCACGCCGGCCGCCCCGTGCGCATCACCGGCTGGCAGCGCCGGCACCCGATCCTCGCCGCTCCGGCACTGCTCCTGCGCCTCTGGCGCGAGGGCGTGATCCGCTGACGGCGTCCCAGCGCACGCCCGCGCGGGCACGCGGCGCCGGGGCCTCGACCACGCCCAGCTCGCGCCCGATGCCGGTGATCGCGGCGACGGCGTCGTCGATCTGCTCCGCGCTGTGCGCGGCGCTGACGCTGGAGCGCAGCAGCGGCACGTTGTCCGGCGTGGCCGGCGGCAGGGCGAGGTTCAGGTAGACGCCGGCCTCCAGGAGCGCGTTCCAGAACGCGATGGCCACCTCCATGGACGGCATGCGGATGGAGACGATCGGGTTCACCTGCGGCCCCAGGCTGAACCCCTGCGCCGCCAGCCCGTCGTAGAGCCGCCGGGCGTTGGCGTTCAGCCGGGCGCGCAGCCCCGGATCCTCCTCGATCCGCGTCAGCGCCCGCAGCACGGACGCGATCACCGACGGCGGCAGCGACGCGGTGAACATGTACGGCCGGCAGGCCACGCGCAGCACGTCGAAGTCCGGCAGGTTGGAGGCGCAGAAGCCGCCGACGGCGCCGAGGCTCTTGCTGAAGGTGCCGATGATGAAGTCGACGTCCTTCTCCACCCCCGCCTGCTCCGCCAGCCCCCGCCCGCGGCGGCCGAGCACGCCCATGGAGTGCGCCTCGTCCACCAGCAGGTGGGCACCCCACTCGCGCTTCACGGCGGCGATCTCCTTCAAGGGGGCCGTGTCGCCCAGCATGCTGTAGATGCCCTCCACCACGATCAGGCGGCTGCCGGGTGCGTCCTTCAGGCGGCGCAGGCGGCGCGCCAGATCGTCCGGATCGTTGTGGCGGAAGCGGATGACCTCGGCACTGCCCAGCCGGCATCCGTCGTAGATGCTGGCGTGGCTGTCGCCGTCGATCAGGATGTGGTCGCCGCGCCCGGCGACGGTGGACAGGATGCCCAGGTTCGCCTGATAGCCGGTGGAGAACACCATCGCCGACCGGCAGCCGTAGAAGGCGGCCAGCCGCCGCTCCAGCTCCGCATGGCCGCCGTAGGTGCCGTTGGCGATGCGCGACCCGGTGGTGCCGGTGCCGGCGTGCCGCACCGCCTCGGCCGCGTCGTCGATGCAGTCGGGGTCGAAGGTCAGGCCCAGGTAGTTGTTGGTGCCCAGCAGGATCACCCGCCGGCCGTTCAGCATCGCCTCGCTCGGCGACAGCGCCTCGTCGAAGCAGACGGAGAAGGGGTCGTGGCCGGCGGCCCGCAGGGCGTCGTACGACTCCCGCAACGGCCGGAACTTGTCGAGGATCCCCATCCGGCTCAACGCCCCTTGAGGTCGGCGATGGCCGCGGCCAGATCGCCGACGGTCTCGATGTCGGCCAGACGGTCCATGGGGATCGACACGTCGAAGTGGTCCTCCAGCGCCATGACGAAGTTCATCACGGTCAGGGAGTCGAGGCCCAGATCCCTGATGATGTTCGTCTGCGGGCCCACGCCCTGGATGCCGTGGGGCAGTTCGCCGATCATGCCGACGATGACGTCGATGATGGTGTTGTTCTGCGTCATGCTTCGCGCCTGGGTGGCTGGATGGAACGTGCAGGGACTAGGCGTGTCGGCGGGCCATGGTTAATCGCGACCGAAGGGTAAAGAGTTTTCGACCTCCTTCAAACATTTCAAAGGGGTTGCCGTAAGAGAATTGCGTGCATGCCAAGGGGTGCCATGGCCTGAACCCTGCCATAACAGGGCAACACCCGATTCATTCCCGCGTGGACTTCGCGCCGCCGCCGCCTGTGGCGTGGCCGGGCCGCGGCGTCTACAACCACCGCGCTTCGCGGTACCATTGCACCGTGCCGGCGAAGCCGTCGCGCAGCACGATGCGCGGCGACCAGACCTCCGGCGGCGGCTGCCGCTCGGGCGCCGACGACCAGTCGGGATGCAGCATCTCCCGCGCCTTGCCGGGCGACAGCATGGGCACGCGGCCAATCAGCCGCGCCGCCGTTTCCGCCGCGGCACAGCCCAGCCGCACGGCCGGCGCCGGCACCCGGACGATCCGGGGCGCGCCGCCCACGGCCAGCGCCGCCTCCTCCAGCACGGTGCGCCAGGGGTACCCGTCGCGCCGCTCGTCGCTGATCTCCAGGACTCGGCCGGACGGCCCGCCGGCGCAGAGCGCGGCGATGGCGTCGGCCGCGTCCTCCACGTGGATCAGGCAGACGCGCGCGTCCGCGCCGTGGAAGAGCGGCACCACCGGGCCGCGCGCGGCGCGGAACACGGCCAGCGTCGCCCGGTCGCCGGGGCCGTAGATGGCCGGCGGGCGCACCACCACCCACGACGCCCCGCCGCAGGCGGCGACGGCAGCGTCCTCGCCGGCCCTCTTGCTGGCCGCATAAGCCGAGAGTTGCGGCTCGCGCGCCGCCAGGGAGGAGACGTGGACCAGCCGCGCACCGGGCGCCCCGGCGGCCAGTGCTTCGGCCAGCCGGCCGCTGCCGTCCCGGTTCACCGCCTGGAAGGCGGCGGCGGTCGGCGCCTTGACCAGCCCCGCAGCGTGCACCACGGCGTCGACGCCGCGCACCAGCCGGCGCAGCGCCTCGCCGTCCTCCAGGGTGCCGAACACCGCCTCCGGCTCATGGTCGGGGAGTTGTGGGTGGGCCGGGTCGCGGCGGGCCAGCAGGCGGATGCGCCACCCCCGCGCCACCAGTGCGGCGACGACGGCGCGCCCCAGGAAGCCGGTGCCCCCGGTGACCGCCGCCAGCCGGGTCACGCCCCCGCCCCAAATGCCCCTGCCAGGAAGAGCTGCCGCGCCCGGCTGCGGCTGAGCTTGCCCGACGAGGTCTGCGGCAGGCTGTGCGGCGGGACGAGGTGCACGTCGGCTTCCGCCCCGTGCTCGGCCCGCAGGGCGCCGGCCACGGCGGCCTTCAGCGCGGCGCGGGCGGCCGGATCGGTCGTGCGGCAGTGGACCAGCACGGTGATGCGCTCGGCTTCCCCATGGTCGATGGAGAAGGCGGCGGCGTCGCCGCTGCGCAGTCCATCGACGCGTTCCGCACTCCACTCCAGGTCCTGCGGCCAGATGTTGCGGCCGTTGACGATGATCAGGTCCTTGGCGCGGCCGGTGATCACCAGTTGCCCGCCGGTCCGGTAGCCGAGGTCGCCGGTGTCCAGCCAGCCGTCGGGGGAGAGCGCGCGCGCCGTCTCCTCCGGCCGGTCGGCATAGCCCTGCATCAGGCTGGGGCCGCGCACGAAGATGCGGCCCAGCCGGCGTTCGCCCAGCACCGTGCCGTCCTCGGCGCGGACCTCCGCCGCGTGGCCCGGCAGCGGCGGCCCGCACAGCACGAAGTCGCGCGCCCGCGCGCCGTCGCCCGGCGGGGCGGCCGTGCCCTCGTCCTCCAGCCGGTCCATGTCCACCCGGTCCACCGTCACGCCGGTGTCCAGCGGGGCGAAGCTGACGGCCAGCGTCGCCTCCGCCATGCCGTAGCTGGGAACGAAGGCCCGCCGGTCGAAGCCGTGCGGGGCGAAGGCCTCGGCGAAGCCTGCCAGGATGTGCGGGCGGATCATGTCGCCGCCGATGCCGGCGGCCCGCCAGGAGGACAGGTCGATCCCCTCCGGAATCAGGGTGGCGGCGCGGCGCGCACACAGCTCGTACCCGAAGCTCGGGCTGAAGGACAGCGTGCCGCGGTTCCGGGAGATGAGGGAAAGCCACGTCAGCGGCCGCCGCGCGAACTCCCGCGTCGGCAGGTAGTCGACCGAGATCTGTGCGGCCAGCGGCGTCAGCAGGAAGCCCACCAGCCCCATGTCGTGGTAGAACGGCAGCCAGGAGACGCAGCGGTCCCCCGCGGCGATGCGCAGGCCGTGCTCGATGATCGCCCGCGCGTTGGCCAGCAGCGCGCGGTGCGTCACAGCCGCCCCCAGCGGGAAGCGCGTGCTGCCCGACGAGAACTGCAGGTAGGCGACGTCGTCGGGGCCGGCCGCCGGCGGGTCGCTCGCGTCCTCCGGTGCGCGATCGAAGACCGACGGGTCGCCGACCGCGCGCAGGCCCAGCCCCTCGGCGGCCTCTGCCACCCACGCCACCAGCGCCGCCGGGGCGAGCGCCGCCGCCACGCCCGCGGTGCGCAGCATGCCGTGGATGTGCGCCACGTACCCCTCGCGCCCGCCGAAGGCGAGCGGCAGCGGCATGGGCACGGGCACGAGGCCGGCGTAGGCGCAGGCGCAGAAGGCGCGCACGAAGTCGCCGTCCGTCTCCGCGATCAGGGCGATCCGCTCCCCCGGCCGGAAGCCGGCCCCCAGCATGCGCCGGGCCAGCGAACGCGCCTGCTCGCGCAGCGCGCCGTAGGGCAGCGCCTCCACGAGGTCCCCGCGCCCGGAATGGAAGTTCAGGCCGCGCTCGCTCTGCGCCGCGTAGTCCAGGGCGTCGGTCAGCGTCGCGAAATCGGCCGCGCGCAGGGGCAGGGGGCAGGTGGAGGGGGTGGGGTCGGGCATGTCCAGGATCCGGGGCGGTGCTGCTGCATAACACCGCTCCCCACCCGTTGCTCCACAGGCCGCTTTGCGATTATTTCACTGGAAACTGTTGCATTCGCACGGACGTTCGGTGCGTGCTAGGATGAACGAAACAAGGGCGAACGCGATGGCCGGTCCGAACACCTTCACCCTGAAGCGGCATTGGCCCTACCGCCTGCACGTGCTCGCTACCACGGTCAGCCACACGGTGGCCAAGCTCTACGCCGACCGCTTCGACCTCACCATTCCCGAATGGCGGATCATCGCGGTGCTGGGCGGCCTGGAGGACGGGGAGACGCTGAGCGGCACCACGCTGTCCTCCCTCACCGCCATGGACCGCGTGCAGGTCAGCCGCGCCATGGCTCGCATGCTGGACACCGAACTGATCGTGCGCGGCACCGGGCGCGCCGACCGCCGCACCGCGCAGGTCAGCCTGACGGCCAAGGGACGGCGCGTCTACGAGCAGATCGTGCCGCTGGCCCGCGCCATCGAGGCACGGCTGATGTCGGCCCTGGGGCCGGAGGAGCAGGCCCACCTGGACGCCGTCTTCGCCAAGCTGGAGGCCCAGGCCGGGGAGATCGCCGCCCTGCCGAAGGAGCGCATCGCCGCCCTGGCGGATGAAGTCGCCACCGGGGTCGCCGAGGGGGTGACCGGGGGGGATTGAACCGCGCGGCGCACTGCCGGCAGGGTCGATGTTTTCACTTGAAAACGTCTCGGATGAAACTGTATCGTCCGGGAATAATCCTGTTGGGAGGAACGCCAAAAATGCTCTCCACATACTCGTATCCCAAGTTCCCCTACGTCCAATCGGAGGAGCAGCGCACGGGCACCGTGAAGCGCCATCCGGTGGTCGTGGTCGGCGCCGGCCCGGTCGGCATGACCGCCGCGCTCGACCTGGCGCGCAAGGGCGTGCCGGTGGTGGTGCTGGACGAGGACGACACCGTCTCCATCGGCAGCCGCGCCGTGTGCTACGCCAAGCGCGCGCTGGAGGTGTGGGACCGCCTGGGCTCGGCGCAGCGGATGATCGACAAGGGAGTGGTGTGGAAGGTCGGCAAGGTCTTCCACGGCGACAGCCAGGTCTACCAGTTCGACCTGCTGCCGGAGCCGGACCACAAGATCCCCGCCTTCATCAACCTCCAGCAGTATTACCTGGAGGAGTACCTGATCGACGACGCCCGCAAGACCGGGCTGGTCGACATCCGCTGGAAGTCCCGCGTCCTGTCGGTGAAGCAGCAGGACGACAGCGTCCTGGTGCAGGTGGAGACGCCGGACGGCGTCTACGCGCTGGAGGCCGGCTGGGTCATCGCCTGCGACGGTGCCAAGTCCTCCATCCGCAAGATGCTGGGCCTGGACTTCGTGGGCGAGGTGTTCCAGGACCGCTTCCTGATCGCCGACGTGGTGATGAAGGCCGACTTCCCGGCGGAGCGCTGGTTCTGGTTCGACCCGCCGTTCCACCGCAAGCAGTCGACGCTGCTGCACATGCAGGCCGACAACGTCTGGCGCATCGACTTCCAGCTGGGCTGGAACGTCGATCCGGAGGAGGAGAAGAAGCCGGAGAAGGTCATCCCGCGCCTGAAGGCCATGCTGGGCGAGGACACCGAGTTCGACCTGGAGTGGGTCAGCGTCTACACCTTCCAGTGCCGCCGGCTGGAGAACTTCCGCGCCGGGCGCATCCTGTTCGCCGGCGACAGCGCGCACCAGGTGTCGCCCTTCGGCGCCCGCGGCGCCAACTCCGGCGTGCCGGACGCCGAGAACCTCGTGTGGAAGCTGAAGCTGGTGATGGACGGGCTGGCGCCCGACAGCCTGCTCGACACCTATTCGGACGAGCGCGTGGCGGCGGCCAAGGAGAACCTGCTGAACTCCACCCGCTCCACCGACTTCATCACGCCCAAGAGCGAGATGAGCCGCACCTTCCGCGACGCGGTGCTGGGCCTCGCCGCCGAGCATCCGTTCGCCCGCTCGCTGGTCAACTCCGGCCGCCTGTCGACGCCGACCACCTACGTGGACAGCCGCCTGAACACACCGGACGAGACGGCGTTCGCGGGCAAGATGGTGCCCGGCGCCCCGGCCACCGACGCGCCGGTGGAAACGGCCGACCACAGTGCGGGCTGGCTGATGGACAAGCTGGGCAACCGCTTCGTGGCGCTCTACTACGCCGGGTCGGAGCCGGTGCCGGCCGAGGTGGCGGACGCCATGGCCGGGCTGGAGAAGGGCAAGGTGCCGTTCGCGTGGCACGTGGTCACCGACCGCCGCCGCGACGCCGGCGCCAACGCGCTGGTGGACGTGAACGGCCGCTTCGCCGAGCGCTACGACGCCAAGCCCGGCACCGTGTACCTCGTGCGGCCCGACCAGCACGTCGCCGCCCGCTGGCGCGCCTTCGACGCGTCCAAGCTCACCGCCGCGCTGAACCGCGCCATCGGCCTGTGATCGGAGAAGTGTCCATGTCCAAGCTCGTGACCGACAACCGCCTCGCCAGCCCCGACGACTTCTACGAGGCGCTGATCGACACCCACCGCGACCTCAGCGCCGAGCAGAGCGCCATGGTGAACGCCAAGCTCGTCCTGCTGCTCGCCAACCACGTCGGCGATATGGACGTGTTGAAGGACGCCATGCGCATCGCCCGACAAGGGGTGTGACGCTTTATCTCCCTCCCCCGCCTCCGGCGGGGGAGGGAAGGGTGGGGGCAACGGCCTTCCCGAGGATCCACGCGTAGGTTGGGTTGAGCGCCAGCAAAAACCCAACGCCCTTCGCGTCGCGGACGGTGTTGGGTCCAGACCCAACCTACGGGCCGCGGATCCTCGAAGGCCGTTGCCCCCACCCTGCCTGCTTCGCAGGCTTCCCTCCCCCTGCGGAGCAGGGGGAGGGAGAAACAGACGTCAACCTTCCAGCGTGCGCCACATCTCCTGGTCGCGCTCGGCGGTCCAGATGCGCGGGTCGGGGTACTTCGTGGCCTCGTCGTAGGCGCGGGTGACGTTGAAGGGCATGCAGTGGTCGAAGATCACCCAGTGCCCGTACTTCGGCTTCAGCGCGGCGTAGGTGTCCTTGTACACCGCGTTCAGGTCCTTGCCGGCCGCCGCACCCTTCTTCACTTCCGCGAACAGCTCGGAAACGAAGGCGCGGGTGCCGTCCAGGCCTTCCTTCACCTGCTCGGGCGTGGTCAGCGCCGCACCCCGGCCGGGCACCAGCTTCTCCGGCTTCAGCGCCGCGATGGCGTCCAGCGTCGCCGGCCAGTGCGTGAAGTAGGCGTCGCCGCAGTACGGCGTGGCGCCGTATTCGACCAGATCGCCGGAGAACAGGATCTTCTGCTGCGGCAGCCAGACCACCGTGTCGCCCTTGCTGTGCCCGCGGCCGAGCTGAAGGATCTTCACCTCCAGCTTGCCCAGCCACAGGGTCATCTCGCCGCGGAAGGCGATGGTCGGCCACGTCAGGCCGGGCACGGATTCGACGGCGCGGAACAGGCGCGGGAAGCGGCCGATCTCGCTGGCCATGTCGGCCTCGCCGCGCTCGACGATCAGGTCGTAGGTGTCCTGGCTGGCGATGATCTGCTGCGGCGCGTAGCCCGAGGCGCCCAGCACGCGCACGGCGTGGTAGTGCGACAGCACCACGTGCCGGATCGGCTTGTCGGTCACCTCGCGGATGCGGCGGATGACGTCCTGCGCCATCACCGGGGTCGCCTGCGTGTCGATCACCATCACCGCGTCGTCGCCGATGACGATGCCGGTGTTGGGGTCGCCCTCCGCCGTGTAGGCGTAGGCGTTGTCGGACAGCTTGTCGAAGCTGACCTTCTTCTCCTCCAGGTCGGCCTGCGAGGCGAATGCCTTGGACATGATCCCTCCTTTATATGGGCGATATCGGCGTTTGGCCGAACGTATCGTTTCAAATGAAACAATTCAACGCCTTCGTGCCGCGCGTCTGCCATGATCTGGCCGGAAGGCTGATCGCCCCGTCCCCGTCCGCACCCCATGTCAGGATCATGGACCGGAGGGAGACGTCATGACCGAGGACGACTACAAGCACCGCACGCTCAACAACCATCGCCTCCACCCGGAGACGCTGATGATGGGGTACGGCTACTCCCCGGCCCTGTCGGAGGGGGCGCTGAAGCCGCCGATCTTCCTGACCTCCACCTTCGTGTTCGAGAACGCCCAGCAGGGGAAGGACTTCTTCGACCTCACCGCCGGCCGCCGCCGGCCGCGCGAGGGGGAGAAGGCGGGGCTGGTCTATTCCCGCTTCAACAACCCCAACTTCGAGATCCTGGAGGACCGCCTCGCCGTGTGGGACGAGGCGGAGCGCGCCGCCGTCTTCGCCAGCGGCATGGCCGCCATCTCCACCATTCTGTTCGCCTTCCTGCGGCCGGGCGACACGGTGCTGCACAGCCGCCCGCTGTACGGCGGGACCGAGACGCTGATGCGCAACCAGCTCACCAACTTCGGCATCACGCCGGTGGGCTTCGCCGACGGCACCGACCCCGCTCAGATCGCCGAAGCGGCCGAGCGCGCCCGCGCCATCGGCCGCGTCGCGCTGATCATGCTGGAGACGCCGGCCAATCCCACCAACGGGCTGGTCGACCTGCGCGCGGTGGCGGCGGTGGCGGACGAGTTGGGCCGCGCCCAGGGCCACCGGCCGCCCATCGCCGTGGACAACACGCTGATGGGGCCGATGTACCAGAAGCCGCTGCGGCATGGCGCCGACCTCGCCGTCTATTCCCTCACCAAATACGCGGGCGGGCACAGCGACCTCGTGGCCGGCGGCGTGTGCGGGTCGGACGAGCTTATCCGCAAGATCATCCTGCTGCGCGGCGCGCTGGGCACGCAACTGGACCCGCATTCCTGCTGGATGCTGCTGCGCTCGCTGGAGACGCTGGGCATCCGCACGGAGCGCGCCAACGAGAACGCGCGCACGGTGGCCGAATACCTGCGCGACCACCCGCGCATCGACGCCGTGCACTACCTGGGCTTCCTGGAGCCGCAGGATCCGCGCCGGGCGATCTTCGACCGCCAGTGCGTCGCCCCCGGCTCCACCTTCTCCTTCGACGTGAAGGGCGCGGAGGAGGAGGCTTTCGCCTTCCTCGACCGGCTGCAGGTGATGAAGCTGGCCGTCAGCCTGGGCGGGACGGAGACGCTGATCTCCCACCCCGCGTCCACCACGCACTCCGGCGTGCCGCGCGAGATGCGGGAGGAGATCGGGCTGACCGACGCCACCATCCGCATCTCCGTCGGCATCGAGAACCCGGCGGACCTCGTGGCCGACCTGGAACAGGCGCTGCGGTGACGTCACTCCCGCATGTGGGCCAGCGGCAGGGCAGTGCTAGGTTGTTGGCCTGACGGACAAAGATGAAAACGGGGGGAGGACATGGCGAGCAACGATGATCTGGCCTGCCTGCGCGACCTGGAGCGCAAGGTCCTCTGGCTGGCCTCCTGGACCATCCACAACGCCAACCACGTCCGCCCCAACCACGACGGGCTGAAGGTCGGCGGGCATCAGGCCTCCTCCGCCTCCATGGCCACCATCATGACGGCGCTGTACTTCGCCACGCTGCGCCCGCAGGACCGGGTGGCGGTGAAGCCGCACGCCGGGCCGATCTTCCACGCCATCCAGTACCTGCTGGGCAACCAGACCCGCGAGACGCTGGAGCGTTTTCGCGGCTACAAGGGCGCCCAGTCCTACCCGTCCCGCACCCAGGACGTGGACGACGTGGACTTCTCCACCGGCTCCGTCGGGCTGGGCGTTGCGCAGACGCTGTTCGCCTCCCTGGTGCAGGATTACCTGAAGGCCCGCGGCTGGGCGCCGGACCTGCCGGAGGGGCGCATGGTCGCCCTGGTCGGCGACGCGGAGATGGACGAGGGCAACATCTTCGAGGCGCTGCTGGAGGGCTGGAAGCACGGGCTGCGCAACACCTGGTGGATCGTCGACTACAACCGCCAGAGCCTGGACGCCGTCATCCGCGAGGGGCTGTGGGAACGGCTGGAGGGCATCTTCCGCACCTTCGGGTGGGAGGTGGTGATCCTCAAGTACGGCCGGCTGATGCGCGACGCCTTCGCCGAGCCGGGCGGGGAGGCGCTGAAGCGGTGGATCGACACCTGCCCGAACCAGCTCTATTCGGCACTCACCTACCGGGGCGGGGCGGCGTGGCGCCAGCGGCTGCTGGACGACCTGGGCGACCAGGGGCCAGTGTCGCGGCTGATCGGGAAGCGCACGGACGAGGAATTGGCGCGCCTGATGGGCAACCTGGGCGGCCACGACCTGCCGTCGCTGCTGGAGGCGTTCGAGGCGGCGCAGGCGCACGACCGGCCGGTGTGCTTCATCGCCTACACGGTAAAGGGCTTCGGCCTGCCGCTGGCCGGGCACAAGGACAACCACTCCGGCCTGCTGACGCCCGCGCAGATGGAGGAGTTCCGCGCCGCCCAGAACGTCCGCCCCGGCCACGAGTGGGACCGGTTCGAGGGGCTGGACGTGCCGGCGGACGATCTGCAGGCCTTCCTGGACGCCGTGCCCTTCGCCGCGCGCGGGCGGCGGCGCTACACGGCGGCGCCCGTGCCGGTGCCCGACGCGCTGCCGGTGCCGGCGCAGAAGGCGCTGTCCACGCAGGCCGGCTTCGGCCTGATCCTGAACGAGGTCGGGCGCGAGCAGAGCCCGCTCGCCCAGCGCATCGTGTCGGCGGCGCCGGACGTGACGGTGTCCACAAACCTGGGCGCCTGGGTGAACCGGCGCGGCCTGTTCGCCAAGGAGGTGGTCGCCGACCTGTTCAAGCGGGAGCGCATCCCCTCCACCTACGCCTGGGAGTTCTCGCCCTCGGGCCAGCATTTCGAGCTGGGCATCGCCGAATCCAACCTGTTCACCCTGCTCTCGGCGCTGGGCCTGTCGCACTCCGTGTTCGGGGAGCGGCTGTTGCCCATCGGCACGCTGTACGACCCCTTCATCTACCGCGGGGCGGACGCGCTGAACTATGCCTGCTACCAGGACGCCCGCTTCCTGCTGGTGGCGACCCCGTCCGGCGTGACGCTGGCGCCGGAAGGCGGGGCGCACCAGTCCATTGGCACGCCGCTGGTCGGCATGGCGCAGGACGGGCTGGCGTACTTCGAGCCGGCCTTCGTGGACGAGTTGGCGGTGGTCATGCGCTGGGCCTTCGACTACATGCAGCGCAACGGCGAGCGGGGCGAAGGGCAGCCCGACGAGCACACGTGGCTGCGCGACGAGAGCGGCGGTTCGGTCTACCTGCGCCTGTCCTCGCGCACCGTCGAGCAGCCGACGCGGCCCATGACCGCGGAGCTGGAGCGCGGCATCATCGGCGGCGCCTATTGGATGCGCGAGCCGGGGCCGAACGCCCAGGTGGTCGTCGCCTACACCGGCGCCGTGGCGCCAGAGGCCATCGAGGCGGTCGGCCTGATGGGCGAGGACCGGCGCGACGTCGGCCTGCTGGCCGTCACCTCCGCCGACCGCCTGCAGGCCGGCTGGAGTGCCGCCCAGCGTGCGCGCGAGCGCGGCCTGGTGCACGCCCGCTCGCACGTGGAGCGGCTGCTGGCGTCGGTGCCGCCGCACTGCGCGCTGGTCACGGTGATCGACGGGCACCCGGCGACGCTGGGCTGGCTGGGCTCCGTGCACGGCCACCGCACGCGGGCCTTGGGGGTGGAGCATTTCGGCCAGACGGGCACCATCGCCGACCTCTACCGCCATTTCGGCATCGACGCCCAGGGCATCGCGCTGGCGGCGGAGGCGATGTCGCCCGGGCGGCCGATCCGGCATCTGCGGATGGCGGGGGATTGAGAGGGCAAAACCTCGCACCTCAAGGCGGCTTCTGCCGCAGCCACTCGTCCAGCGTCTCCGGGGGCGGTGCCGGCCGCTCCGCCGACTGCACCGAACCGTTCTGCCTGGACCCGCCCACCGGCGCGCCCGGCCCGATCGAGCCTTCCGAGTCCACCGCCGCGACGTAGCGCCGGCCGTCCGGCGCGATGAACTCTCCGTCCGTCGGCCGGTTCCTCTCGAACTTGCCGACGTAGCGGCTGCCGTTGGGGAAGAACAGCGTGCCGGTCCCGGTGCGGGCGTCGGCCCGCCACTCCCCCTCGTAACGCTGGCCGTCCGGCCAGACGAAGGTGCCCCAGCCCTCGGCCAGCCCGCGCCGGAAGGCGCCGGTGTAGCGCCGGCCGTCGGCCCAGGTGGCGCGGCCCTCGCCCTCCAGGCTGCCCTGCACGAAGGTGCCCTCGACGCGCCCCTCCTCGGCGCCGTACTCGCCCCAGGCGAGGACGCCGCGCCCATCGGCGAAGCCGTGCCGGCACACGCCGCGCCAATGCACCTCCTTGCCGGGGAAGGGATAACGGTCGCGCACGGCGCAGCCGGTGGCGCGGTCGGTGAGCACCACCTCGGGATGCCCGTCGTCCTGCGCCGCCGCCGCGCATGGCAATGCGGCGGCGAACGCCGCCAGGGCCAGGAATGCCGGTCTCATGCCGAGTCAACACCCCGCGCGGGCGGGTATTCCCCTCCCGGCTGGACGCGGCGCGGCCGCTGCCGGATAATGCCCCGCCCACGTTCAAGCCGGGACCCCATGACGCGCGCGCTCGACGGCATCGACCACAACATCCTGCGGGCGCTGCAGGACGACGGGCGCATCACCAACGTGGACCTCGCCAAGCGCGTGCACCTCAGCCCGGCCGCCTGCCTGGAGCGGGTCAAGCGCCTGCAGACCGACGGCTACATCCGACAGTACACGGCACTGCTCGACCCCGCGCGCCTCGACGCCGGGCTCCTGGTCTTCGTCGAGGTGGTGCTGGACCGCACGACGCCGGAATCGTTCGACGATTTCCGCCGCGCCATCGCCACCATGCCGGAGGTGATGGAGTGCCACATGGTGGCCGGCGGCTTCGACTACCTCGTCAAGGCGCGGCTGAAGGACATGGCGGAATACCGCGCCTTCCTCGGCCGCTTCCTGTCCATGACCCGCGGCGTGCGCGAGACGCACACCTACCCGGTGATGGAGGAGGTGAAGAACGTCACCGCCATCCCGCTGCGGCCACCCGCCGAACGAAGTTCATAGGACGGGCCTTTTGCCGGATATAATTCGAAAGAGCCGGCCCACATCCATGACAAATCCAGGTAATCTCCCGGTACGGTGAGTGCATTGTTCACCAACCGGGACACCGCCGCATGTCCGCCGCCCCGCCGCCCGCCCCGACCGTCGACCGCTCCGCCATCCACCGCCTCTACCGCGCCGACGAGGCCATGGTCGTCACCGACCTCGTCCGCGCCGCCGCCCTGCCGGAACCGGCGCGCCGCCGCGTGGAGGCGGAGGCCGCACGGCTGGTGGAGGGCGTGCGGGCGGCGCGCACGCGCTTCGGCGCGCTGGACGCCTTCCTGCAGGAATTCGGCCTGTCGACGCAGGAGGGTGTCGCGCTGATGTGCCTGGCGGAGGCGTTGCTGCGCATCCCCGACGCCGAGACGGCCGACGCCCTGATCCGCGACAAGATCGGCACCGCCGACTGGAACCGCCACCTGGGCAAGGCGGACAGCCTGTTCGTCAACGCCTCCACCTGGGCGCTGATGCTGACCGGCAAGGTGGTGCGCCTGGACACGGCGGAGGAGCCGGGCCGCCTGCTCGACCGGCTGGTGAACCGGGTGGGCGAGCCGATCATTCGGCAGGCGATGACGCAGGCCATGCGCATCCTGGGCCGCCAGTTCGTCATGGGCCGCACCATCGAGGAAGCGCTGGCCCGTGCCCGCGACGACGAAACGCACGGCTACCGCCACTCCTTCGACATGCTGGGGGAGGCGGCGCGGACGATGGCCGACGCCGACCGCTACTTCGACCTCTATTCCATGGCGATCAGCGCCATCGGCGGGGCGCGGCGCGGGCGCGACGTGTATGCCACGCCCGGCATCTCGGTGAAGCTCTCCGCGCTGCACCCCCGCTACGAACTGGCCCAGCACGACCGCGTGATGGCGGAGCTGCTGCCGCGCGTGAAGGATCTGGCGCTGAAAGCCAAGGCCGCCGGCATCCACCTGACCGTGGACGCGGAGGAGGCCGACCGGCTGGACCTGTCGCTCGACATCATCGAGGCGGTGTTCCGCGACCCGGATCTCGACGGGTGGGAGGGCTTCGGGCTGGCGGTGCAGGCCTACCAGAAGCGTGCCCTGCCGCTGGTCGGCTGGCTGGAGGAACTGGCGCGGACGACCGGGCGGCGGCTGATGGTGCGCCTCGTCAAAGGCGCCTATTGGGACAGCGAGATCAAGCGCGCGCAGGAACGCGGGCTGGACGGTTACCCGGTGTTCACCCGCAAGGCGTCCACCGACGTGTCCTATCTGGCCTGCGCGCGGCGGCTGCTGGCGGCGCGGGACGCCTTCTACCCCATGTTCGCCACGCACAACGCGCACACCGTGGCCGCCGTCCTGGAGATGGCCGGCGACCGCCAAGGCTTCGAGTTCCAGCGCCTGCACGGCATGGGGGAGCCGCTGTACCATCAGGTCGTCGCTCCCCCGGGACAAGGCGATGGCATGCCCTGCCGCATCTACGCGCCGGTGGGCAGCCACGAGGACCTGCTGGCCTATCTGGTCCGCCGCCTGCTGGAGAACGGGGCCAACAGCTCCTTCGTCAACCGCATCCAGGACGAGCAGGTGCCGGTGGCCGCCATCGTCGCCGATCCGGTGGCGCGCGTGGCCGCGCTGCCGGTGAAGCCGCACCCGCGCATCCCGCTGCCGCGCGACCTGTTCGGCATCGAGCGGCGCAACAGCGACGGCGTCGACCTCAGCGACCCCGCGCAGACCGAACCGCTGCTGGGCGCCGTGGCCGCGTCCTGGCACTGGTCGGCCGGACCGATGGTCGCGGGTCCGGTGGCGGATCGCCCGCCGGCGGCATTGCACGACCCGTCCGACCGCCACCGCATCATCGGCCACGTGGTCGAGGCCACCGCCGAGAATGTGGACCGCGCCTTGTCGGCGGGCGTCGCCGCGCAGCGCGCCTGGGCGGCGCGTCCGGTGGCCGAGCGCGCCGCCTGCCTGGACCGCCTGGGCGATCGGCTGGAGGCGGAGCGCGGCGAACTGGTGGCGCTGCTGGTGCGCGAGGCCGGCAAGACGATCCCCGACGCACTGGCCGAGGTGCGGGAGGCGGTGGACTTCTGCCGCTACTATGCCGCCCGCGCCCGCGCCGATTTCGAGCCGAAGCTGATGCCGGGGCCAACGGGGGAGCGCAACGAGCTGCGCCTGACCGGGCGCGGCGTGTTCGTCTGCATCAGCCCGTGGAACTTCCCGCTGGCCATCTTCCTGGGGCAGGTGGCGGCGGCACTGGTCGCCGGCAACGCGGTGATCGGCAAGCCGGCCGAGCAGACGCCGCTGGTCGCCGCCTTCGCCACGGCGCTGGCGCACCGTGCCGGGGTGCCGGACGCAATCCTGCAGCTGCTGCCCGGCGACGGCGCCACGGTCGGCGGGCGGCTGGTGGCCGACCGGCGTGTGGCCGGCGTGGCCTTCACCGGCTCCACCGAGACGGCGCAGCGCATCGCCCTGTCGCTGGTGCAGCGCGGCGGCCCGCTGGTGCCCTTCATCGCCGAGACGGGCGGCCAGAACGCCATGATCGTCGACAACTCCGCGCTGCCGGAGCAGGTGGTGGACGACGTGGTGACCAGCGCCTTCCGCTCGACGGGGCAGCGCTGCTCGGCCCTGCGCGTCCTGTTCGTGCAGGACGGCATCGCGCCCAAGGTGATCCGCATGCTCCAGGGTGCGGCGGCGGAGTTGCGCCTGGGCGATCCGGGGCGGCTGTCCACCGACGTCGGCCCGGTCATCGACGCGGATGCCCAGGCCGTGCTGCTGCGTCACATCGAGCGCATGGGCCGCGAGGGCACGCCGCTGGTCACCGGCATGGTGCCGGAGGCGCTCGCGCACGGCAGCTTCGTCGCCCCGCACGCCTTCGAGATCGACCGCCTGGACCGGCTGGAGCGCGAGGTGTTCGGGCCGGTCCTGCACGTGATCCGCTTCAAGGGCGACCGGCTGGACGCCGTGCTGGACGCCGTCGAGGCGACCGGCTACGGCCTGACGCTGGGCATCCACACGCGCATCGACCGCACCGCGCGCCGCATCGCGGAGCGCATGGCGGTGGGCAACACCTACGTCAACCGCAACATGATCGGCGCCGTGGTGGGCGTGCAGCCTTTCGGTGGCGAGGGGCTGTCGGGCACCGGGCCGAAGGCCGGCGGCCCGCACTACCTCTACCGCTTCGCGGCGGAACGGACGCTGACCGTCAACACCACCGCCGCCGGCGGCAACGCCTCGCTCGTCTCGCTGGGCGAGGAGGGCTGACGCGCGGATGCGGGCGGCGCCACCGGCTGGCCCCGCCCGCACCCTTCGCACGTCGGGGCGTTACTGCTTCTTCGTGGTGCCGGTCGTGTCGCTGGAGGACGAGCCGGACGTTCCGCCCATCGACGAGCTGCCGGAGGTGGAACCGGTCGAGCCGGCCGTGCCGGACATGGACGTGATGTCGCTGGCCATGCGGTCGCTGCCCTGCGTCCGGTACTGGATGCGGACCTGATCGCCCTCCTTCACCTTCGACAGGTCGGCGCTGGACGACAGCTTGTAGCTGTTGCCGTCGCTCAGCGTGACCGCGTTGCCGCTGCGGTCGACCTTGCTGACCGTGCCGGTCGCCGTCTGCATCGACGCGCCGGCGGTGGAGCCGGTGGTGGCGCCCGGTGACGTCGCACTGGGCGACGTTGCGCTGGGCGAGGTCGAGCTCTGGGCCATCGCCATGCCGGACGCGGCGACGAATGCCGCAACGGCGGCGGCACCAAGGAGCGTTTTCATGGGATCCTCCATCACTTTCTTCAGGACGTGCTCGATGAGCGAGCGCGATGCGAGGACAAACGCAGCGGAATGCGGATTCATTCATTGATATTTTGGGGTAGTGGACTTCTTTGCAATTTGCGAATTTTTCATAGAGCCTAGATGATAGATCAGAATCATTGGGTGGGATAAAAAGATCGTCTTGAGTGTTCATCCGCTCCTGCGGATTTCCGGGTTCATCGCTGCGCCGGCATTGCCCCGGCGGCGTTATCGCGCTATGCGACGGGTGCAGCCCCGGGGAGAAGACCGTGAGCAAGGCGTTCACCAAGGAAACCGACCGCGACGACGATGACGACGAGGGCGGCGGCCCGCCGCCATTGCCCAAGGGTGTGAAGAACTACATCACCCCGCAGGGCTGGCAGCGTTTGCAGGACGAGCTGAAGCACCTGCTGCGCGTCGAGCGGCCCAGGGTGGTGGAGGTGGTGTCGTGGGCCGCCGGCAACGGCGACCGGTCGGAGAACGGCGACTACATCTACGGCAAGAAGCGCCTACGCGAGATCGACCGCCGCATCCGCTTCCTCACCAAGCGGCTGGAGATCGCCGAGGTGGTCGACCCCGCGCAGCAGAAGAACCGCGACCGCGTGTTCTTCGGCGCCACCGTCACCTACGCCAACGGCCGCGGCGAGGAGCACACCATCACCATCCGCGGCGTGGACGAGGCCGACCTCGACAAGGGCGAGGTCAGCTGGGTGTCGCCCATCGCCCGCGCGCTCTTGAAGGCGCAGGAGGGCGACGTGGTGGAACTGCGCACCCCCGCGGGCCTGGACGAGATCGAGGTGATCGAAATCCGCTATCCCACTTCGTGATTCATCGCTGCCGGAACTCCAATTTCACGGTGTAAAACGCGTAAACTATTCGCATTTCCACACCGCACGTGCTAAAGCTCCCCGCACCAACACCAGACTTGGCCGTTCGCATGCTCACGCCCGTACGCCTGACCCACCTTCGCCAGCTCGAAGCCGAGAGCATCCACATCATGCGCGAGGTCGCGGCGCAGTTCCGCAACCCCGTGATGCTGTACTCCATCGGCAAGGACAGCGCTGTGATGCTGCACCTGGCCATGAAGGCGTTCTACCCCTCGCGCCCGCCGTTCCCGCTAATGCACGTGGACACCACGTGGAAATTCCGCGAGATGATCGCGTTCCGCGACGAGCGCGCCAGGGAACTGGGCCTCGACCTCATCGTCCACGTGAACGAGGACGGCGTGCGCCAGGGCATCGGGCCGTTCTCGCACGGTTCGGCCGTGCACACCGACGTGATGAAGACGCAGGCGCTGAAGCAGGCGCTGGACAAGTACGGCTTCGACGCCGCCTTCGGCGGGGCGCGGCGCGACGAGGAGAAGTCCCGCGCCAAGGAGCGCGTCTTCTCCTTCCGCACGTCCACGCACCGCTGGGACCCGAAGAACCAGCGGCCGGAGCTGTGGAACGCCTACAACGGCCGCATCGACAAGGGCGAGAGCATCCGCGTCTTCCCGCTGTCCAACTGGACCGAGCTGGACGTCTGGCAGTACATCCACCTGGAGAAGATCCCCGTGGTGCCGCTGTACTTCGCCAAGCCCCGCCCGGTGGTGGAGCGCGACGGCACGCTCCTGATGGTCGACGACGACCGCATGCCGCTGAATCCCGGCGAGGTGCCGGAGATGCGCTGGGTGCGCTTCCGCACGCTGGGCTGCTACCCGCTGACGGGTGCTGTGGAAAGCCGGGCGGAAACGCTGCTGGACATTATCCAGGAGATGCTGGTGTCCCGCACCTCCGAACGGCAGGGGCGCGTGATCGACCACGACCAGTCCGCCTCCATGGAACGCAAGAAGCAGGAAGGGTACTTCTGATGTCCGCCATCACCGTCTCCAGCGACATCGGGGCCTATCTGCACGCCCAGGAGCAGAAGGACATCCTGCGCTTCATCACCTGCGGCAGCGTCGACGACGGCAAGAGCACGCTGATCGGCCGGCTGCTCTATGATTCCAAGATGCTGTTCGAGGACCAGCTGTCGGCGCTGGCCAAGGACAGCGCGCGCTTCGGCACCACCGGCGGCGAGATCGACCTGGCGCTGCTGGTCGACGGCCTGCAGGCCGAGCGCGAGCAGGGCATCACCATCGACGTCGCCTACCGCTTCTTCTCCACCGACCGGCGCAAGTTCATCGTCGCCGACACGCCGGGGCACGAGCAGTACACGCGCAACATGGCGACCGGCGCCTCCACGGCCGACCTCGCCGTGCTGCTGGTCGACGCGCGCAAGGGCGTGCTGACGCAGACGCGCCGGCACAGCTACATCGTCTCGCTGATGGGCATCCGCCACGTCATCCTGGCGGTCAACAAGATGGACGCCGTCGGCTACGACCGCGACCGGTTCGACGCCATCGTGACGGAGTACCGGGACTTCGCGGGCAAGCTGAACCTCCCCAGCATCCACGCCGTGCCCATCTCGGCCCTGCGCGGCGACAACGTCATCGCCAGGGGCGACGCCATGCCCTGGTACGACGGCCCGGCGCTGCTGGAACTGCTGGAGACGGTTGAGGTGGTGAGCGAGCGGCAGAACGGCCCGTTCCGCTTCCCCGTGCAGTGGGTCAACCGCCCGCACCAGGACTTCCGCGGCTATTCCGGCACCATCGCCGGCGGCCGCGTGCGCCCCGGCGACAGCGTGGTGATCCTGCCGTCGGCGCGCACCACCACGGTGACCCGCATCGTCACCCTGGACGGCGACCTTGACGAGGCCGTGGCCGGGCAGGCGGTGACGCTGACCGTGGCGGAGGAGATCGACATCAGCCGCGGCGACGTGATCGCCGCCGCCGATGCCCGCCCCGCCGTGGCCGACCAGTTCGCCGCCCACGTCCTGTGGATGGCCGAGGAGCCGCTGCTGCCCGGCCGCCCCTACCTGCTCCAACTCGGCCCCCGCACCATCGGCGCGCAGGTGACCGAGCTGAAGCACAAGGTGAACGTCAACACGCTGGAGCACATCGCCGGCAAGCGGCTGGAACTGAACGAGGTGGCGTTCTGCAACCTCGCCCTGGACAAGCCGATTGCCTTCGACCCCTACGCCGAGAACCACGAGACCGGCGGCTTCATCCTGATCGACCGCATCACCAACGCCACCGTCGGCTGCGGCATGATCGACTTCCCGCTGCGGCGCGCGGCCAACGTGCACTGGCAGCACCTGGACATCGACAAGGCGGCCCGCGCCCACGCCAAGGGTCAGAAGCCCTGCGTGCTGTGGTTCACCGGCCTGTCGGGTGCCGGCAAGTCCACCGTCGCCAACCTGCTGGAACGCCGTCTGTTCAGCCTGGGCCGCCACACCTATGTGCTGGACGGCGACAACGTGCGCCATGGCCTGAACAAGGACCTGGGCTTCACGATCGAGGACCGCGTGGAGAACATCCGCCGCGTCGCCGAGACCGCGAAGCTGATGGCCGACGCCGGGCTGATCACCATCGTCTCCTTCATCTCGCCCTTCCGCAGCGAGCGCCGCATGGCGCGCGACCTGATGCCCGACGGCGAGTTCATCGAGGTGTGGGTGGACGCGCCGCTGGAGGTGTGCGAATCCCGCGACCCCAAGGGCCTGTACCGCAAGGCGCGCGCCGGCCAGATCCCGCACTTCACCGGCATCGATTCTCCCTACGAGCCGCCGGAGCACCCGGAACTGGTGCTGAAGGCCGGCGCCAAGGACCCGAACACGCTGGCCGAAGAGGTGGTGGCCCTGCTCTTGGAGCGCGGCATCATCTGACGTGGTGCCATGCGGCGTTTTGTGCGCCGCAGCGCGCAGGCATTCCGAAATCGCAAGGCTTATGCCTGAGCTATGCGCGCATAATGATCTCCGCCGCATCGAAAGGTGTGGCGGAGACTTCATGCCGCATTGGAAAGACAGGGAGCCTGTGGTGATCCACAAGGTTTTGGACAAGCTCGACCGCAAACTCGCGGAAAAGCGCCTCTCGCGCGAACTCGGCGCTTGGTTCGACAAGGGCGAGGCGGCGCGTTATTGCAAGCGCCTGGCGCGCGACCACAAGGCGCATTACCCAGCCCTTCTATTGTATTTGGAAGGGCACGCGCCGAGGCATTGAAATACGCGAACGCCCCCGCCGCTGGCCGGCGGGGGCGTCGTGGGCTTTACTCAGCCGCCATGGCCCGCGGCTGCATGCTGCCGGTCTGCTGGAAGCGCAGGTGCCAGGAGAAGGCTTCCTCCAGCAGGTGCGGGGTGTGGCCGCCGCGGGCGAGCGCCCGGCGGTGATAGTCGGCCATCAGCTCGCGGTAGGAGGGGTGGACGCAGTTGCGGATGATCGTCTCCGCCCGCTCGCGCGGGGCGAGGCCGCGCAGGTCGGCAAGGCCCACCTCGGTCACCAGCACGTCGACGTCGTGCTCGTTGTGGTCCACGTGCGTGACCATGGGCACGAGGCTGGAGATCGCGCCGCCCTTGGCCAGCGACTTGGTGACGAAGACGGCGAGGTGGCAGTTGCGCGCGAAATCGCCGGAGCCGCCGATGCCGTTCATCATGTGCGTGCCGTTGACGTGCGTGGAGTTGACGTTGCCGTACAGGTCGCACTCCAGCGCTGTGTTGATGCCGATGACGCCCAGCCGGCGGATGACCTCCGGGTGGTTGGAGATCTCCTGCGGGCGCAGCAGCAGCCGGCCCTTGTAGGTGCCAAGCTTCGGCAGCACCTCGGCGTACTTGCCGGCGCTCAACGTGATGGAAGAGCCGGACGCGAAGTTCAGCTTGCCGGCGTCGAACAGTTCGAACGTGCTGTCCTGCAGCACCTCGCTGTACATGGTCAGATCGTGGAACGGCCCGTCGATCAGCCCGTGCAGCACCGCGTTGGCGATGGTGCCGATGCCCGCCTGCAGCGGGTTCAACGAGCGGCCCAGGCGCCCCTTGCGCACCTCGCTGTCGAAGAACTCGATCAGGTGCCCGGCGATGGCGCTGGTGTCGTCGTCGGGGGGCAGGATGTTGGCGGAGCTGTCCTGCTTGCGCGTCACCACGATGGCGGCGATCTTCGACGGGTCGATGGGGATGTAGGGCAGGCCGGCGCGGCTTTCCGGCGTCATCACCGGGATCGGCTCGCGGAAGGGGCGGCGGGTCGGGATGTAGACGTCGTGCAGCCCCTCCAGGTCCAGCGGCTGCGTCATGTTCAGCTCGACGATCACCTTCTCCGCCAGGATGGCGAAGGTGGCCGAATTGCCGATGGAGGTGGTGGGGATCAGCCCGCCCGTCTCGGTGATGGCGCAGGCCTCGATCACCGCCACGTCGACCGGCCCCATCTGGCGGGATCGCAGCAGCTCCACCGTTTCCGACAGGTGCTGGTCGATGAACATCACCTCGCCGCGGTTGATCGCCTTGCGCAGCACCGGGTCGGCCTGGAAGGGCAGGCGGCGGGCCAGCACGCCGGCCTCCGTCAGCGTCTTGTCGACGTCGTTGCCCAGCGACGCGCCGGTCATCAGCGTGACCTTAAGGCGCTCGTGCGCCGCGCGCTCGGCCAGCGCCATCGGCACCGCCTTGGCGTCGCCGGAGCGGGTGAAGCCGCTCATGCCGATGGTCATGCCGTCCTTGATCAGGAGGGCGGCCTCCTCGGGGCTGACCACCTTGCCCCACAGGGATTTCAGTCGAATGCGATCGCGGTACATGCGGATCCTTGGGCGTTCTGATTATTTCAATATCCACGCGGGCCGGGCATGGATTGTTTCACGGTTATGCCCGATTCTGCGGACCGGGCAATCCACTCTGCGGAATATCAGAGGTTCGGGATCGGCATGACCGGCCCCTGTACGGCCAGGCTTACGATGGCGAAGATGGCGAGAATCCGTGCGGCCCCCTATGCTGAAGGCCGCTGACGAGGGAGGGGAGCCGGTGCGGACGGAGGCAGTGCCAAAGGGCGCGGTGCAGGTGTGGACGCTGGCGCTGGACGACGTGGGCGAGGGCGGCTGGCCGGCGCTGGAGGCCGTGCTGGACGACGCGGAGCGGGCGCGCGCCGCGCGCTTCCACTTCGAGCGCGACCGGCTGGCCTACATCGCCGCGCACGCGCTGCTGCGCCACCAGCTCAGCGCCGCCGGTGGCCGCGATCCGGCGGCGTGGCGCTTCGCCGCCGGGGAGCATGGCAAACCGCACCTTGTCGACCCGCCGGCCGGCCGCGACCTGCGCTTCAACATCACCCACACCAAAGGCCGCGTGGCGGCGGCGCTGGCCGATGGCGTCACCGTCGGCGTGGACGTCGAGGCGCTGGACCGCACACGCCTCAACCTGGGCGTTGCCGACCGCTTCTTCGCCCCGGTGGAGGTGGCCGGCATCCACGCCCAGCCGGACGAGGCCGCCAGGGCCGAACGCTTTCTGGTGCTGTGGACGCTGAAGGAGTCCTTCATCAAGGCGATCGGCAAGGGGCTGTCGCAGCCGCTGAACTCCTTCGGCTTCGCCGAGCTGGACCCGCCGCGCATCAGCTTCGGTGACGCCGCGCTTGGCGATGCCGCGCGCTGGCGGTTCACGCAATGGCGCCCCGGCTGCCACGTCCTGGCGCTGGCGATGGACTGGCCACACGCGGGGGAGCCGAACCTTGACTACCAGGAGATTCGTAGGTTGGGTTGAGCCGCAGGCGAAGCCCAACACACTTCGCACCGCAAACACGTTGGGCTTCGCTGGCGCTCAACCCAACCTACGCCTCGGCTATCCCGGCAGGATCTCCCTTAGATAGGCCTCCACCCCTCGCGCGTGGTCCCACTGCCGGGGCGATCCCAGCGACACCTCTTCGAAGCGCACGCCGTCGCGCCAGTCGGTGCGGCGCACGTGCAGGTGGCCGGAGACGACAACGTGGGCGTTGAAGCGGCGGTGCCAGTCCTCGGTGGCGCGCGTCCCGCACCACGGCGCGAAACGCGGGATGCGCGGGATGCGCACCAGATCGCGGCGCAGCGGGAAGTGGTTGACCAGCACCGTCGGCAGGTCCGGCGGCAGGGCCGACAGCCGCGCCTCGGTCACCGCCAGCCGCGCCCGGCACCACGCGGCGCGGGACTCGTGGGGCTCCGGCGACAGATAGATCTCGTCGGCGCAGGCGGCGCGCTCCTCCGCCGCCCAGGCGGCGACGTCGGCCTCCGCCACGTCGTCGGGGCGGAAGCTGTAGTCGTACAGTAGGAACAGCGGCGTTATGACGCAGGGGCCGCCCGGCCCCGTCCACAGCGGGTAGTCGTCCTCCGGCGTCAGCACGCCGTGGTCGCGCGCCACGCCCACCATCTGCCGGTACTTGGCCTCGCCGCGCGGGGCGGCGGGATCGCGGTCGACGGTCCACAGCTCGTGGTTTCCCGGCACCCAGATCAGCCGGGCGAAGCGGGTGTTCAGCGTTTCGAGCACGCAGGCCAGTTGCTCCGGCCGCTCGCCCACGTCGCCGGCCAGGATCAGCCAGTCCTCGGGGTGTGGCCGCAGGCGCAGGAGCTGGTCGCGGTTGGTGGCGTGGGCGACGTGCAGGTCGCTGATGGCGTAGAGCTTCATGCGCATGATCTTGGCCCCGCCACGGCCGATTTGCGAGGGCGCCGAATCGGGCTGGAACAGGGTATCCAAGCGCAGAATCACCCGATGATCGGCTTCCCAAACGGCGCGCGGCGTGGGCAGAATGGTGGTCGCACGCTGCGCAGGCATGGCAGCAATGCTCAAAAATGCAGCAGGTGCGGACGGTCGGCGGGGCCGAATGGCCGCCGCTTGTCGAATTTATTAAACACTGCTACCGTCCAGCCAATGTTTACGGCCCGCCGCGTTCGGCGCACCATGGGCCACAGGGACGGGGACACGCATGGACGGCGGCATGGTCGCGGAATCGAAAACGCAGACGGACACGCTGGTGCGCTTCCAGGGGGTGCAGAAGACCTACGACGGCGAGCACCTCGTCGTGAAGAAGCTGGACCTCGACATCCGCCGGGGCGAGTTCCTGACGCTTCTGGGGCCGTCCGGGTCGGGCAAGACGACGACGCTGATGATGCTTGCCGGCTTCGAGGTGCCCACCACCGGCGAGATCTACCTGGACGGCAAGCCCATCAAGAACACGCCGCCGCACAAGCGCGACATCGGCATGGTCTTCCAGAACTACGCGCTGTTCCCGCACATGACGGTGGACGAGAACCTCGCCTTCCCGCTGTCGGTGCGCAAGGTGCCGCGTTCGGAGATCCGCGAGCGGGTCAATCGGGCGCTCGCCATGATCAAGCTGGAAACGCTGGCGCACCGCCGTCCGGGCCAGCTGTCGGGCGGGCAGCAGCAGCGCGTGGCGCTGGCCCGCGCGCTGGTCTTCAACCCGCAGCTGGTGCTGATGGACGAGCCGCTGGGGGCGCTGGACAAGCGCCTGCGCGAGCACATGCAACTGGAGATCAAGCGCATCCACGAGACGACCGGCATCACCGTGGTCTACGTCACGCACGACCAGTCGGAAGCGCTGACCATGTCGGACCGCATCGCCGTGTTCAACGACGGCGTCATCCAGCAGATCGACCGGCCCGACGCGCTGTACGAGCGCCCGGTCAACAGCTTCGTCGCCAACTTCATCGGCGAGAACAACGTGCTGGCCGGTGCCGTTGAAAATCTTGAACAGGGTTTCTGCACCGTCCGCCTCGCCGCCGGCGGCTCCGTGACCGCCACCGCCGTGGCCGTCGGCGCCCCCGGCGAGCGCACCGCGCTCTCCATTCGGCCGGAGCGCGTGCGCGTGCTGGCCGACGGCGACGCGGGCGACGGCCCCAACCGCCTGCCGGCGGTGGTGAAGGACACGATCTACCTGGGCGACCACGTGCTGGCGGTGCTGGACGTGGCTGGCAACCCCGAGTTCATGGTCAAGCTGCCGCCGGGCTCCTACGCGGGGCTGCAATCGGAGCGGCCGGTGACCATCACCTTCCGTCCGGAGGACTGCCGCGCGCTGGATCCTCTGTAACGGCCCTCATTGACGGGAAGAATACGACCGCTTCGGCGCCAACAGCGAAAAGGAACAGGGACGATGAACCGCTTCAGCCTGGCACTGGCACTCGCCACCACCACCGTTCTCGGCGCGCTCGCCTCCACCGCCCATGCGCGCGACCTGACCGTCGTGTCTTGGGGCGGCGCCTATCAGGAGGCGCAGAAGAAGGTTTATTTCGAGCCGTTCAAGAAGACCGGCACCCCCATGAACGACGAATCCTGGGACGGCGGCATCGGCGTGCTGCGCGCCAAGGTGCAGGGCGGCAACGCCACCTGGGACGTGGTGCAGGTCGAGAGCGAGGAGCTGGCGCTGGGCTGCGAGGAAGGCCTGTTCGAGCAGATCGCCTATTCGAAGATCGGCGGCGACGCCCAGTACCTGCCGGAGACGGTGAACCCCTGCGGCGTCGGCGCCATCGTCTATGACTTCGTTCTCGGCTACGACAAGGACAAGCTGAAGGACCCGCCCAAGAGCTGGGCCGACTTCTTCGACACCAAGAAGTATCCGGGCAAGCGCGCCCTGCGCCAGGGTGCGAAGACCACGCTGGAGATCGCGCTGATGGGCGATGGCGTGGCGCCGAAGGACGTTTACAAGGTGTTGGCGACGGAGGAGGGCATCGAGCGCGCCTTCCGCAAGCTGGACACCATCAAGAACGACCTCGTCTGGTGGAAGGCCGGCGCCCAGCCGCCGCAGCTGCTGGCCTCGGGTGAGGTGGTGATGACCTCGGTCTACAACGGCCGCATCGACGCCGCCAACAAGAACGAGAAGAAGAACTTCGGCATGGCCTGGAATGGTGCCCTGTTCACCATCGACAGCTGGGTCATCCTGAAGGGCAGCCCGAACGCCGAGGCCGCCTACAAGTTCCTGAACTTCGTCGGCAAGGCAGAGAACCAGGCCAAGCTGTCGGAGAACATCGCCTACGGCACGTCCAACAAGAAGGCGACCGAACTGGTGAACAAGACGGTGCTCGCCGACCTGCCGACGGCGCCCGAGAACATGAAGAACGCCATCGAGATCAACACCAACTTCTGGCTGGAGAACATCGACCGCCTGACCGAACGCTTCAACAAGTGGGCGGCGAAGTAAGGGCGTGAAGAACCCTCTCCCCTCCGGGGAGAGGGTGCCCGCGAAGCGGGCGGGTGAGGGTGCGGCAAGAATCCGTTGCTGATTCTCGGCGGCACCCCCACCCCGACCCTCCCCCGGGGCGGGGGAGGGAGAAAAAGCCGGGAGAAGAGACCATGGCCGCGTTCGTCGCCGTCGGCGACATCTCGCTGAAACGCCGGCTCCGCCGGGCGGAGCGGGCCCGCCAGTTCAAGGCGCTGGCGCTCGTGCTGCCGCTGCTGGCCTTTCTGCTGTTCACCTTCCTCATCCCCATCGGCGGCATGCTGTGGCGCAGCGTCGACGACTGGGAGGTGCAGCAGGTGATGCCGAACACCGTGGCGGCGCTGGCCACATGGGACGGGCGCGACCTGCCGGGCGACCCGGCCTACCGCGCGCTCGCCGCCGACCTGATGCAGGCCACCAAGGACCGCACCGTCGCCACGGCGGCCAAGCGGCTGAACTACGCCGTCAACGGCTTCCGCACGCTGCTCACCTCCACCGCCCGCAAGATCAAGGAGGTGCCGGCCGAAGGGCAGGCCAAGGCGGCGCTGGTCGCCATGGACCCGGCCTGGGGGCAGCGCACGACCTGGGCCGCCATCAAAAACGCCGGCGGCCCGGTCACCGACTTTTACCTGCTGGCGGCACTCGACCTGCAGCGCAACGCCGACGGCGCCGTCGTCAATGCGCCGGACGAGCAGTCGATCTACCGCGACGTCTTCCTGCGCACGCTGGGCATCGGGCTGGGCGTCACCGTGCTGTGCCTGATCCTGGGCTTCCCGGTCGCCTACCTGCTGGCCAGTCTGCCGGCGGGGCCGTCGAACCTCTTGATGATCTTCGTGCTGCTGCCGTTCTGGACCTCGCTTCTGGTGCGCACCTGCGCCTGGATCGTGCTGTTGCAGAGCGAGGGGGTGGTCAACGGTGCGCTGCAATGGCTGGGCCTTATCGAGGAGCCGCTGCGCCTGATCTACAACCGCGTCGGCGTCTTCGTGGCGATGACGCACGTGCTGCTGCCCTTCATGATCCTGCCGCTGTACAGCGTGATGAAGGCGATCTCGCCGGCCTACGTGCGCGCCGCCACCTCGCTGGGCGCCACCCCGACGCAGGCGTTCCTGCGCGTCTACCTGCCGCAGACGCTGCCGGGCATCGGGGCGGGCGGCCTGCTCGTCTTCATCCTGGCCATCGGCTACTACATCACGCCGGCGCTCGTCGGCGGCGCGGCGGACCAGATGATCAGCTATTTCATCGCCTTCTACACGACCGACACGGTCAACTGGGGCCTCGCCTCGGCGCTGGGGGCGGTGCTGCTGCTGTGCACGCTCGTGCTCGCCGTGGTCTACGGCAAGCTTGTGCACGGCCAGCAGATGACGGGAGGGCTCAAGTGATGTCCGACAACCACGCCCCCCGCGTGCTCAGCCAGCGCCTGGGCTGGGGCGCCACCGTCGTCGCGGCGACGCTGGTGTTCGTCTTCCTGATGGCGCCGATCCTGGCGATCGTGCCGCTGTCCTTCAGCTCGCAGACGTACCTGACCTACCCGCTGCCGGGGCTGTCGCTGCGCTGGTACGTGGACCTGTTCACGTCCGACAAGTGGATGCTGTCGCTGAAGAACAGCTTCATCATCGGCATCGCGGCCACCGTGCTGTCCATGGCCCTGGGTACGCTGGCGGCGCTGGGGCTGGCGCAGTGGAACAGCCGGTGGAAGCCTCTGGTGATGGCGGTGGTGCTGTCGCCGATGGTGGTGCCGGTCGTCATCGCGGCGGTGGGCGTGTACTTCTTCTTCGCACCCCTGGGCCTCACCGGCAACTACGCCGGGCTGATCCTGGCGCACACCGCACTCGCCACACCCTTCGTGGTGATCACGGTCAGCGCCACCTTGCAGGGCTTCGACATGAACCTGGCGCGGGCGTCCGCCTCGCTCGGCGCGCCGCCGCTGCTGACCTTCCGCCGGGTGATCTTGCCGCTGATCCTGCCGGGCATGGCGTCGGGCGCGCTGTTCGCCTTCGCCACGTCGTTCGACGAGGTGGTGACCGTGCTGTTCCTCGCCGGGCCGGAGCAGCGCACCCTGCCGCGCGAGATGTTCGCCGGCATCCGCGAGAACATCAGCCCCACCATCACGGCCGCCGCGGTGATCCTGACGACCCTGTCGGTGATCCTGCTCGCCACCCTGGAATGGCTGCGCCGCCGCAGCGAGCGCCTGCGCGGTCCGGCCAGCCGTTAAGGCCCCGGCGCCGTCGTCACGAACACGGCGGCGGCGACCGGCGCAGGGGAGCCCTTGGCGGCGTCGTCCAGCGCCTTGCGCAGTTCCGGCAGGTAGGCGGCGGCCGGCTCGGCCTCCGGCCGCAGGGTGGCGAACAGCGGGGTGACGCTGGCGATGGCGATCACCAGCTCCTGCCCGAAGGGCGGGCGCACCGACCAGAATCGCCCGCCGCCGCCCCGCTCGCCCAGCCGGCGCACCGCACCGGCGTCCAGTGGCGCCGTCGGCTCCAGCGGGTTGGGCAGCAGGTGCACGACACCGCCGTCCAGCGTGAAGTAGTCCACCTGCAGATGCCCGGCGAAGGCCGGCCCGCGCAGGTCCAGCACCAGCTCCTGCCCGGCGGTCACCGTGCCGCCGACGGCGCGGATGGCGACGGTCAGCGGCTCCGCCTGTTCGGTGTTGGCGGCGCGCAGCGGGGCGATCAGCGTCAGCGGCTCGCACAGGCCGCGCTTGGCCACCGCGACGTCGACCTTGGCGGCCAGCGGCTCGGCCACCGTGGCGGCGACGCGCTGGACGTAGGCGTGGTCGGCCTCGCTGGTCACCGTGCCGGCGATGAGCAGTGCGCCCTCCGCCCCCTCGGCGCGCAGCAGGGAGCAGCGCAGCTGCTCCAGTACCGGGCGCACGCGCTCCAACTCCCCGGCGAGGGTCGGCTGCGGGGCGGGGGGCGGCGGTTCGGCGGGCGGTTCGGGAACGGGTTCCGGTGGAGGAGGCTCCGGCGCGGGGTCCGGCTGGGGTGCCGCCTGGACGGCTGGATCGGGCGCCGGGGGCTCCGGCGCGACGGCTGAGGACGGTGCAGGGGGCGGTGATTCGGCGGCAACGACCGTGACCTCCGCCGCGACCTTTGCCGCCACCGCCGGCTTCGGCGGTTCGGCAGGCGGTGCCGGCGGCGGCCCCGGCCGGGTGGACAGCCACAGCCCCGCGCCCGCCAGGGCCACGACCGCCAGCACGCCGGCCACGGACCAGCGCCGTCCGGACGAAGCCGCGGCCTCGTGGCCCGGCTCGCCGGGCGCTCTGGTCTGCGCGTCGTTCACGTCGCTCCCCGCTGCAACCGGGCGTCGATCGGGCCGGTGCTTGCTGAACGCTAGGTATACGCCCAAACCGCCGGGCCGCCAAGCCGCGGTACAAAACGGTCCCGTCCGGCGGGGCGGATGTGCCAAGATGCCGCCCCCGTCCGGCCCATCCCGTTTCGCCCATCCCCGCCGCCGATGCCCGATTCCCCGCAGGACAGCCGCACCGGACCCGCCGCGCCCGCCCGCCGGGCGGCGCCGCCCGCGCGGCTGGTGTGCGCGGACCCGGCGGTGGCGCAGGCCCTGGCGCTGACGCCCGGCACGGAGGTGACGCTGGGCCGGCAGGAGGGCTGCACGCACGTGCTGCCCATCGCCAAGCTGTCGCGCCGGCACGCCCGCCTGCTGGGCGGCAACGGCACCTGGGGCATCCAGGACCTGGACAGCAGCAACGGCGTCTTCGTGAACGGCGAGCGCGTCCGCTCCGCCTGGCTGCGGCCGGGCGACGAGGTGCGCCTGGGATCGCTGGCCTTCCGCTACGAGGTGGACGGGGCGCCGCCGGCCGAGGCGCCTCCACCCCCGACACCCGAAACGAAGCCCGCACCGAAGCGCAAACCGATCTTCACGCCCAAGCCGCCGACGAAACCCGCGCGCCGCCGGCTCCCACGTCCGCTGGTGATCGGCGCGGCGGTGGCGGTGGTGGCGCTGGGCCTGGGCGGTGCGGCGGTGGTGAGCTGGTACCCAGGCTACCAGAAGCAGCAGCGCATCGAGGCGGCCCTGGCCGATGGCGACCGGGCGGTGCGCGGCGTGCTGGCGCACGGCGCCGACCCCACGCGCGCCGTCGAGGAGGCGCAGACGCTGGAAGCCGCGCTGGACCGTCTGCGCCCCGTGCTGGCCGAGCTTCCGGATGAGCCGAAGCTGAGCGAGGTGGCGGCGCGCCTCACCGTTCTTGCCGCCGAGCGCCGCTTCGCCGAACTCTTTGCCCGCGGCCAGTGGCGCGAGGCCGGCCAGCTGGTCGCCGAGGTGCGCGGCCGGCTGGTGGAACAGCTGCGCCGCCTGCCGCGCACCGTGCGCCCGGCGGACCGCAAGGAGCTGACGGCGGCCATCGACTTGCTGGATTTCGCCGACGTGCTGGTCAAGCTGCGCAGCTTCGCCGTCCAGTACCCGGTGGTGGGGGCCGGCGCCCCGGCAACGCCGCCGGGCGAGGTGCTGGCGCTGATCCAGCGCGAGCGCAAGGCCTTCACCCTCTACCGCCGCGCCTTCATCGAGGTGCTGCCGCTGGAACACCCGCTGATCGACGGCTTCGTGCGCGACGGCGAGCGCGACGCAGCGCTGGTCGACCGCTGGATCGCGCTGCTCGGCCTCCCCAAACGGTGACGGCGCGCTAGCTTCCTGTCGGCAACGGCAACCCACAACGGGAGGAGAGCATGGCGGTACGTCAATCCGACGCCGAGTGGCGGGGCGACCTGATGAAGGGCAGCGGCACCATGCGGCTGGGCAGCGGCGCCTACGAGGGCGCCTACTCGTTCCCTTCGCGCTTCGAGAACGGCCAGGGCACCAACCCGGAGGAGCTGATCGCCGCCGCGCACGCCGGCTGCTACTCCATGGCGCTGTCGGCCGGCCTGTCCAAGGCCGGGCACGTGCCGACGCGCGTCCACACCACGGCGCGCGCGCACCTTGAGAAGGTGGGCGAGGGCTTCGCCATCACCCGCATCGAGCTGGACTGCGAAGCCGAGGTGCCGGGCCTCGACGCCGCCGCCTTCCAGCAGCAGGCCGAGGGTGCGAAGAAGAACTGCCCGGTGTCCAAGGCCCTGGCCGGGACGGAGATCACCCTGAACGCCCGGCTGGTGTGAGTTTTCGACGTTGGGTTTTCGGCTTTGGCCTCAACCCAACCTACGACGGCGCCGTAGGTTGGGTTGAGCGCCAGCGAAAACCCAACGTCTGAAAACCCGACGTCAAGGGGTTCCCAAAATCCGCTCCCGCGCTTCCCGCCGTACCACCTTGCCGACGGGGTTGCGGGGCAGCTCCGGCACCACGTGCACCCGCTTGGGCGCCTTGACCGAGCCCAGCTCGGCCTTCACGTGGGCGATGACGGCCTCCGGGTCCACCACGGCGCCCGCGCGCGGCTTGACGGCGGCGTGCACCGCCTCGCCCCACTTCTCGTCGGGCACGCCGAAGACCACCGCCTCCTGCACCGCCGGGTGGCGGACCAGCACGGCCTCCACGTCGTTGGGGTAGACGTTGAAGCCACCGGTGATGATCACGTCGCGCAGGCGGTCCTTGATGGTCAGGTAGCCCTGCTCGTCGAACACGCCGACGTCGCCGGTGTGCAGCCACCCGTCGCGCAGCGTCTCGGCCGTCGCCTCCGGCATGTCCAGGTAGCCGAGCATGAGGAGGTCGCCGCGCACGATGATCTCCCCCTCCTTGCCGGGCGGCAGGATGCGGCCGTCGCGGTCCATCACCTCCACCCGCGCCAGCAGGCCCGGCCGGCCGCAGGACGCCAGCCGCGTGCCGTTGGCATAGTCCTTCCCCGTCATCACGGTGATGACCTGCGGCGCCTCGGTCTGGCCGTAGTTGCTGCCGATGACGGGGCCGAAGATCTCGATCGCGTGGCGCACCTTCTCCGGCGGCATGGGGGCAGCGCCGTAGATCAGGTGGCGCAGGCGCGGCGCGTTGGGGCGTCGGCCGGCCAGCTCCTGCTCCATCATGTAGATCAGCGTCGGCGGCACGAAGCTCAGGGTGACGTGGCGGCTCTCCAGCGCCTCCAGCACGCCGGCCGGGCTCGTCTTGTCCTCCAGGAACACCAGCCGCCCGCCGGCCGCCAGGATCGGCGTGACGTAGCACGACGTGCCGTGCGTCAGCGGGGCGGCCAGCAGATAGCCGTCGTCCGGCCCC
>NZ_DASPMG010000242.1:0-4511 GCF_035627195.1 Azospirillum sp. | reverse complement strand
CTAAACCAGACCTCCCCGAGAGCCGTGGTAGACCACCACGTCGATAGGCCGGGTGTGGACGGGCGGCAACGCCTGAAGCTTACCGGTACTAATCACTCGATCGGCTTGATCTCTCCCGAACGTCATGCGCAGCGGTAAGCCGCCTGCGAGACGAACTCGGATCCGTCCAACGTCACTACGCGACCTCTGTGCATCTGGATGACCTGGTGGTCATGGCGAAGGCCCCAACACCCGATCCCATCCCGAACTCGGCCGTGAAATCCTTCAGCGCCCATGGTACTGCGTCTTAAGGCGTGGGAGAGTAGGTCGCCGCCAGGTCTTCCAGGCGCACAGACAGCGCGACACACAAACCTTCTTTTTGAAAACACCCGCCGTTCCACTGGACGGCGGGTGTTTTCGATTCCGGCGGTTGCCGGTTGTGCTAGGGTCCGCAACGATCCTGCGGCAGTCGGCGAGGCGAGCACCGGTGGCGTCCGAATCGAAGGCGTTCGAGCTTCTGATGGCCGCCTTGCGGTTCCATCAGGCCGGCAACCTGGCCGAGGCGCAGCGCGGATACGAACAGGTCCTGCGCGCCGAACCGCGAAATGCCGACGCGCTCCACCTGCTGGGCGTCGTCGCGCTGCAGTCCGGACAGCCGCAAGCCGGCCTGGACCGGATCCTGGCGGCGCTTTCGATCAACGCCGCAGCCCCCGCCTACCACGACAGCCATGGCTCGGCCCTGCGCGCGCTCGGGCGCTTGGAGGAGGCTGCCGCGGCGTACCGGCGAGCCCTCGACCGTGACGGCGGCCTCGTGGCGGCGCGGTTCAATCTCGCCGGCACGCTGGCCCAGCTGGGCCGCGTCGAAGAGGCCGTCGCCGGGTACCGGCAGTTCCTGCACCTCATGCCGGAGCACATGGGTGCGGTCGCGGCGCTCGCCGGTGCGCTGGCGGCGCTCGGCCGGACCGAGGAAGCGGCGGCGGCGTACCGGCGCGCGCTGGTCCTGGCGCCCTGCGCGGCGGACGCCCTGGGCGATCTCGGCGTGCTCCGTGCACGAGCGGGAGCGTTGGCAGACGCCATCGCGCCGCTGCGGCGGGCGCTCCGCCTTGCGGCGGACCGGAGTGACGCGCACAACGCGCTCGGCCACGCCCTGCAGGGCGTGGGTGCGATCGGGACGGCGGCGTGTGCCTATCGCCGGGCCCTGGCGCTGGCGCCGGCCTTCGGCGGCGCGCTCAGCAACTTGGGGACGCTGGAAAAGGATTGCGGCGACCTCGATCGGGCGCACGCGCTGTTTCGCCGTGCCGTCACCGTGGATCCCGAGCATGCCGAAGCGGTGGGCAACGCCGCCAACCTGCTTCTGGCACGGGGCCGCACGGCCGAGGCCGGCCGCGTTCTGGAGCGCGCGCTGACACTCGACCCGGCTGGCACGGCCTATCTGGCGGAGATGTGCCGCACCGCGATGGCTCTCGGCCGGCCGGACCGGGCGGCGGCGGCGTGCCGCCGGCTCAAGGCGGTGTCGGCGGCCGACCTCCGCCTGCTCGATCCGCCGATGGCGGCACTGGCGGAGTTGGGGACCGAGAGGGCGGCCGGGCTGATGCCGGACACGCTTGTACAGGGGTTGCTCGATACCGGACTGAAGCCGGACGCGCGCGATCCCTACGCCCGGCGTGCGCTCGTGCTGGGGCACTGGTTCGCCGCGCACTACGGCTGCGCGATCCCGGTGGGCATGGTGGCCGACGGCGCCGCCGTGTTCGCCCGTGCGCGGGCCGACTACCCGATCGTTGCCGGTCCACCGGCGCCGCGGGCACGGGGAGGGGTGCGGCGGGTCGCCTTCGTCACCAACCAGCTGCTGGCGCTGCTGCATTCGCCGACGCGGCTGCTTCTGCGCTGGGCGCGACTGGCGGCGCAGCACGTGGGGGTGGAGGTGATGGTCGTGGCGCTGGGCGATCCACGCTCGGCCGGATTCGCGGCGGAGCACCGGCGGGCTATGGAGGGGGCGCCGGCGCGCTTCGTCTACGCCGACACGGCGCTGCCGGAGGCGGCGCGCGACCGGGCGCTGTTCGACGCGCTTCGTGGCTTCGACCCCGACCTCGTGGCGGTGCTGTCGGACGACACGCTGCTGGAGGACCACCTGTACGAGCGCTGGCCGGTGCTGCGCCTGTCCGTGGCGATGTCTTTCCCTTACAGCCGGTTCGATACCATCACGTCGATCTTCGACGACGCGAAAATCCAGGCGTACTGGCGGGCGCAGGGCTGGCCGGCGGAGCGCGTGGCGCGGCACGAACGCATGGCCTGCACGCCCATCGACCTGCCTCCCCCCGCGGCGGCGCGGACGCGCGCCGGGTTGGGACTGGAGGAGGATGCGCTGGTCATCGTGACGGTGGGCAACCGGCTGCACACGGAGATGGACGCCGCTTTCGTGCGGCTGATGTTCGCGCACCTGGAGGCGCACCCGCACAGCCGCTGGCTGCTGGTCGGCACCGACCGCTTTCCGCTGCCGGACTTCGCCGGCCATCCCATGACGGAGCGCTGCCGGTGTGTGGCGTATGAGCCGGACCTCAACGCGCTCTACGCTGTGTGCGACGTCTACGCAAACCCGGACCGGGCCGGCGGGGGCCTGAGCGCCTTCTGGGCGATGGCGCAGGGGGTGCCCGTGCTGACCATGGACACGCTGTCGGACACCGCCATGTGCGTGCCGCGGCCCTGGCGCATGCGCGACGCCGGGCACTACGCGGCGACGCTGGCCGAGTTGGCGGGCGATGCGCCGTACCGCCGGGCGCTCGGCGCCGGCATGGCGGAGGCGGCGCGGATCTTCGCCGCGCCCGAGACCTTCGCGCGCGAGTTCCGCCGGCTGGCCGACCTGACGGTGGCGCGGTTCAACCGGCGCCTGGAGGGGGCGTGAACGCCGTGCCCGCCTGGCTTCCGGTCGGCCGACCGCTGTTGCCGCCGACGGATGCCGTGCTGCCCTACCTTCGTGCGATGGACGGCAACCGGTGGTACGCCAACCACGGCCCGCTGGTCCGCCGCCTGGAGGAGCGGCTGGTGGCGCATTACGGACTATCGGCAGGCTGCGTCGCCACGGTCGCCAGCGGCACGGCGGGGCTGACGGCGGCGCTGCTGGCGCACGAGGCGGCCCAGGGCGGGCTGTGCGTGCTGCCGTCCTGGTCGTTCGTCGCCTCGGCGCACGCCGCGATCGCGGCGGGGTTGGTGCCGTACTTTGCCGACGTCGACGCCGTCGGTTGGGCGTTGACGCCGGAAGGGGCACAGCGGGCGATCGAGGCGGCGCCGGGGCCGGTGGCGGCGGTGATGCCGGTGATGCCGTTCGGAGCGCCGCTCGACATGGCCGCGTGGGACCGTTTCGCGGAGCGGACGGGGCTCGCCGTCGTGGTGGACGGGGCGGCGGGGTTCGACGCGCTGCGGCCGGGCCGGGTGCCCACCGTCGTCAGCCTGCACGCCACCAAGGCGCTGGGCGTGGGGGAGGGTGGATTCGTGGCGTCGCGCGACGCGGCACTCGTCCGCGCCGTCGAGGACGCGGCGAACTTCGGCTTCCTGCGGCAGCGGGAGGCCGAGCGCGCGGGGCTGAACGCCAAGATGAGCGAGGTGCACGCCGCGGTCGGCCTCGCGGCGCTCGACCTATGGCCCCGCACGCGCGCAGCGTTCCGGGCGGTGGCGGAGGCCTACGCGCAAGCGCTCGATGGGATGCCCGGTGTTATGGGGCTGCGGGGCGCGGGCGCGGGGTGGGTGTCCTCCACCATGGTCGCCGTGTTCGACGCGCCGGTGGCCGACGCCGTGGCCGGGCGGTTGCGGGAGCGGGGCATCGACACGCGCGCGTGGTGGTCGAAGGGCATCCACCGGCAGGCGGCGTTCCGCGGCCATCCGAGCACTCCGCTGCCGGTCACCGAACGGCTGGCAGACGGCACGCTGGGCCTGCCGTTCCACGCCGATCTGCCGGCCGTGGCCGTGGCGCGCGTGGCCGAGGCCCTGGCCGGCGCTTTGCGGGAGGTGCGCGCATGAACGAGGAGAAGTACCGGCGGCTGATCGGCCCGATCGAGACGGCACTGCGCGAGCACGGCGGCACGCCGCGCGGCGTGCTGTGGCCCAACGAGGCGGACCTTGTCACACGTTACGACGTGTTCTTCGACATGGTGCGCGGGCACGGGGAGTTCTCGCTGCTCGACGTCGGCTGCGGGCCGGGGCTGGTGCTGGACTACCTGGAGGCGCGTGGCTGGCTGGACCGCGTCGACTACCATGGGGTGGACGTCAGCGCCGCGATGATCGGGCGTGCACGGGCGGACTGGCCCGACCGGCTGTTCGAGCGGCGCGACCTGCTGACGGAGCCGTTGCCGGAGCGATGCGTCGACTACGCCATGGTGGCGGGGGTGTTCACCGCGCGCTTCGGCCTGTCGCATCCGGAGATGGAGCACTTCGCCACGGCTCTGCTGCGGGCAGCGTGGCCGTCGGTGCGGACGGCGCTGTCCTTCAACGTGATGAGCATCCACGTGGACTGGCAGCGCGACGACCTGTTCCACTGGCCG
>NZ_DASPMG010000241.1:0-16862 GCF_035627195.1 Azospirillum sp. | reverse complement strand
GTCGACGAAGGGGTCGGGGTGCGGCTGGCCGGGCACGTAGTCCTTGGGCGGCACCGTCAGGCCGCCGGTCCAGGCCGGGATGGTGCGCGGCCCGTTGGCGGCGCGGATGGCGCCCAGCGGCGTCAGCTCCCCCTCCAGCGGTGACGGTGATGGCAGGGGCGGGGGAGGGGACGGGGCCGGCGCCTCCGCGGCGGACGCGGCGGTGGCGAGTGCCGCGCCCAGCAACAGGCCGGCGAGGAGGGGGCGGAACCGCCGCATGCGCGTCACTCCTTTCAAGAACCGGACTCAGTACCCGGCGTGGTCGACGTAGTGCGGCTCCGGCCGGCGGTGCAGGTCTTCGTAATGCACCAGCACCGGCTTGCCCAGGGGCACCGGCTGGCCGTCGCGCCACGTCCACTCGCCGCGGTCGCAGTCGGCGGCGCGGACGTAGCCGTTGATGTACAGCCGCCGGTCGTGCGCCGAGCGGTTCGCGGCCGAACCGTGGATGGTGTAGGGGTTCCAGAACGCCACGTCGCCCGGTTCCAGCACGAGATCCACCAGCTTCGCCGGATCCAGGCCCAGGCGCTCCAGCGCCTCCTCCGCGATGCCGGTGCCCAGGATGTTGGCGCGTGGTGCCAGATCGAGTTCGCCCAGGAGATGGCTGCCGGGGTAGAGGCGCATGGCGCCGCTCTCCGCCGTGTGCGCGTCCACGGCGATGCCCGTCTGCACATAGGAGGTGGCGAGGTTGCGGAACGCCTCGCGCGGGCGGCGGAAGCGGCTGTCCTGGTGGAAGGCATAGTCGCCGCCTTTCGCCCCCGGCGGCTTCCAGTGCAACTGGTTGATGATCTGCTTGACGTCGCGGCCCAGCAGCGGCTCGACCAGATGGAACAGCCGCGCGTCCAGCCGCACGGCGTTCAGCACGGCATCGCCGTAGGACGGCCACTGCACCATGCGCACGGTGTGACCGATGCCCGGGTCCTCGGCGACGCGGACGTGGAAGTTGCCGTGCCGGAAGCTGCGCGGGTGGCGCAGCCCGTCGGCGTACTGGCGGTCGAAGGCGGCGGCGAGGTTCGCCACCTCGTCGGGCGAGAACACGGCGCGCGCGACGGCGTAGCCGTCACGGCGGCAGGCTTCGGCGATATCGGCGGCGATGGCGGCGGGATCGCAGGGCGGCAGGGCCATGATGGCGCGGGTCCGAGTGGGGACGGTTCCCGCCATTGTCGCCGAACCGGCGGTACGTTCAACCCCGCTGCCCGTGACAAGCGACATGGATAGCGAACGCTTCAGACGACGCGGTCGCCCACCGGCAGGTTCAGGCCCTGGTAGAGGCGCGACAGCGGCATCTCCAGCGCCACGGTGTCCAGGCGCAGCGTCTCGTCGCCGATCAGCACCTCCGGCCGCTCCGGCCACAGCCCGCCGGCGTCGCGGCGGTGCAGCTCCGCGCGCATGGACAGGCTGTCGAGGAACAGGATCTCCCGCACCGACGGCATGGCGGCGTAGACGTGCAGCTTGGCGCGCTGCTTCGCCTCCTCGGTCGGCGACAGGATCTCGACCAGCAGGATGGGCGCTTCCAGGTAAGGAATGCCTTCGTCGAAGGGCTCGCACGTCACCGCAAGGTCGGCGGCGCGATAGTTGTGCGTCGGGTCGAAGTGCGGGCGGATGCCGGCCTCCGTGACCGGCTGGCAGGCGGTGCCGTCAAGGGCGTTGCCGATGTGGCGGGCCAGCGCGCTCTGGATCGCACCGTGGGCGCGGCTCGGGTGCGCCTGGGCGACGACTTCCCCGTCCACCAGCTCGTACCGGGTGTCGTCGTCGAACGCCATCGCCAGGAAGTCGTCGATGGTCACCAGCGGGGTCTTGCGCAGGGCGAGCGTCATGGCGGCCTCCGCTCTCTATTGTAGGGATCCGCCACCTTCCGGCAAGCCCACGTCCGGCAAGCCCGCGTCCGGCAAGCCCACCGCCACCGCCTCCAGCGCCTCCTCCACGGCGGCGGCCAGCGCGTCCAGGCGGGGGCGGCCGGCGGTGCCGGCCTCCTCCTCCAGGGCGCGGGCGGCGGCGGCCAGGGGCAGGGCGCCGGCGGTGCGGGCGGAACCCTTGAGGCTGTGCGCGCCATCGCGCACCGCGGCACGGTCCCCGGCCGCCAGGGCGGCGCGCAGGTCGGCGATGATGCCGCGGCTGACGGCGACGAAGTCGTCCAGCATCTCGCGCATCAGGGCATCGTCCCCGGCGCACAGCCGGCTCAGCACCGCCACGTCCAGCGGTGTTTGTGTGGGCGGCGGTTCGGCCAGGGTCGGGGTGGCGGCCGCCGCCGGGACCGGCGGCAGGAAGCGGGCCAGCACGGCGGCGAGCTGGCCGAGGTCGAGCGGCTTCGACAGGCAGGCGTCCATGCCGGCGGCCTGGAAGCGCTCGGCCTCGCCGAAGACGGCGTTGGCGGTGACGGCGACGATGGGCAGGCGGGGGCCGCCCTGCGCCGCCTCCAGCGCCCGCACCCGCGCGGCGAGGTCGAAGCCGTCCATCTCCGGCATGTGGCAGTCGGTCAGCAGCAGCGCGTGCCGGCCGGTTCGCAGCGCCTGCAGCGCCTCGGCCCCGTCGGCGGTCAGCTCCGCCGCGTAGCCCAGCGCGTTCAGCTGCATGCGGATGACCTTGCGGTTGATGGGATTGTCCTCGGCCACCAGGATCAGGCGGCCTTGCGCCGCGGCATCGTCGAGGCTGGGGACCATGGCGGACGCCGGGGCCGGGGGCGGCGTGGGGCCCGCCTCCGGCTCCGGGCTTGCCCGTCCAGCGGCGACGGCCACGGCGCGGACCAGCGCGGCGCGGCGGAACGGCCATCTCACCACCGGAAGGCCCGGTGGCGCCGCTCCACCCAGCACGTCGGCCTCGGCCACCGCCACGTCGGCCTGCGGCGCGCGGGTGGCAAGCGTCGCGGCGTCGGGCGCGGGGAGGACGGCGGCATCCGCCGCCTCCAGTGTGCGGGTCAGGAAGCCGCGCTCCTGCGCGTCGGCCACGCCCAGCAGGACGGTGACGCCGCCCAGATCCGGTTCCGCCGGCAGCGGGCGGCCCAGGGCGTCCAGCGCCGGGGCGGCGCTGACCGGCAGCGGCAGCACCGCGCGGAAGGTGGAGCCGCGGCCCGGCGCGCTGTCCACGCCGATCGATCCGCCCATCAGCGTCGCCAGACGCCGGCAGATGGACAGGCCCAGCCCCGTGCCGCCGAAGCGCCGGGTGGTCGAGGTCTCGGCCTGGGTGAAGGGCTCGAACAGGCGCTCCAGCACGTCGGGCGCCATGCCGATGCCGGTGTCGCTGACGGTCAGCGCCACCACCGCCGTGCCGCCGTCCTGGTCCACCAGATCGGCGCGCAGCACGACGCGGCCCGATGGCGTGAACTTCACCGCGTTGCCGGCGAGGTTGAACAGGAGCTGACGCAGCCGCACCGGGTCGCCCAGCACCGCCGGCGGGATCGCCGGGTCGACGAAGGTGAGGAAGCCCAGCCCCTTGCGCCGGGCACCCGGCGCCAGCACCTCCGCCACCCCGTCGACCAGGGCGCCCAGCGACAGCGGTTCCTGCTCCAGGTCCATGCGGCCGGCCTCGATCTTCGAGAAGTCGAGGATGTCGTCGATGATGCGCAGCAGCGCCGTGGCCGACTCGCGGATGGTCGCCACCGTGTCCGCCTGGGCTCCGTCGAGGCGGGAGCGCTCCAGCAGCTCCAGCATGCCCAGCACGCCGTTCATGGGCGTGCGGATCTCATGGCTCATGGCGGCCAGGAAGGCGCTCTTGGCCGTGGTCGCCTGTTCCGCCTGATCGCGGGCGGCCTCCATGTCCCGCTCGATGCGCTTGCGCCGGGTGATGTCGGTGACCCAGGCCAGGTAGACCGGCTTGCCTTCCAGCACCGCCGGGTCACCCGACACAAGCGCCCAGAAGGTGGAGCCGTCGGCGCGGTGCACGCGCACCTCCACGTCGCGCAGCGGCTGATCGGCGCGGATGCGCTCGGCCGTGCGCTGCTCCTCCGCGACGTCGGTCAGCAGACCCTGCGCCGAACGTCCCACCAGCGCCTCGGGGGCCGTGCCCAGCAGCACGCCCAACTGCCGGTTGGCGAACACGATGCGGCCGCCGGGCGCCATGGCGCAGACGCCCACGGGGCTGGCCTCCAGGATGGCGCGCAGGTGCTCGCGGCTTTCCGACAGCTCGGCGTTGGCCTGGGCCAGCGCCTGCATCGTCTCGAACACCTCTTCGGCCGAGCGCGCCTCGACCGTGACGTCGGTGAAGGTGCGCACGAAGCCGCCCTGCGGCAGCGAGTTGGTGCGCACCTCGATGATGGCGCCGTCGGGCCGGCGGCGCTTGAAGGTGCCGGCCTGGACCGCGCCCTCGCGCCAGTCGCCGCCGGTCTCGTGGACGTGCAGGTCGGGATCGCCGGGATCGTCGACGAAGGCGCCGCGCCGGATCTGGGCGTACACGATCTCCGGGTACGTCGGGTGGCGGGCCAGGAGGTCCGCCGGCACGTCCAGCAGTTCGCGCGCGCGGCGGTTGAACAGCACCAGCCGCAGGTCGGCGTCGACCATGATGATGCCCTGGTCGACGTGGTCGAGCGTGATCTGGAGAAAGTCGCGCACGTCGGCCCCGCAATGGACGGCAACATTCCCTTAGGTTGTAACCCGCCGCTTACCCTGCGTCCATCGGTGCAGATCGTAATTTTGGCAACAAAATTGCAGGCTATGGAGCGCCTGACACTTGGTGCGTTGCAAAAGCGCGACAGAAACGCTGTGTGTGCTTATGAAATAGGCGGGTCGCACCGGACATGGGCATGTGACGTGCAATCGCGCACATCGGTGCGCGCCTGGGGGGAACCATGGGGCTGAAACTGAACATCGGTGCGAAGCTGTCGTTGCCTTTTGTCCTATTCCTGGTTCCGATCGCCTTCCTGCTCTACAGCCTGATTGCCGAGAAGAACATTGCCATCGACTTCGCGCGCAAGGAGGTGGCGGGCAGCCTCTACATCGCCCCGCTGCGCGAGGCGCAGTTCGCGCTGCACCGCTACCGCAGCGGCCCCGGCGACACGGGCGCCAAGGCGGCGCTGGAGGCGGCCGTCGGCAAGGTGGCGGCGGCCCAGGCCGAGCTGGGCGATGGCATGGACAGCGCCGGACTGGCGGACGCCTTCCTGCGCCCGGCGCGCGCCGCCCTGCGGGCCGGCGACCCGGCCGCAGCAAACGCGGCGTCGCTGGAGGCGGTGACGGCCCTGCGCGCCCTGCTGGCCCGCATCGGCGACCAGTCGAACCTGATCCTCGACCCCGACCTCGACAGCTACTACGCCATGGACTTGGTTGTCGTGAAGCTGACGGACGTGGTCGACCGCATCGCCGCGCTGGCCGACCTCGCCGTCGGGATCGCCGGCAAGGGCGGGCTGGACGTCGACGGGCGCACCGAGTTCCTGATCCAGAAGGGCGGTTTCGAATCGGCGGTCGAAGGCATCGCCGCCTCCGTCGCCTCCGGCTACCGCGGCAACGCCGACGGCACGCTGAAGGCCAACATGGACCGCGACGTGCGCGCGGCCGACGCGGCGCTGAAGGCCTTCGGCAGCGGCCTCGTCGCCGCGGTGATCGAGAAGGAGGGACGCGGCGTCGACCCGGCGGCGCTGCGCCGGCTGGAGGCGGCGGCGCTCGACTCCGTCCGCACCCTGTGGGGCACGTCGGCGCGCGAGTTGGAGCGGCTTCTGGACGTCCGCATCGGCGGCTTCCTGGGCAAGCTGTGGACCATGCTGGCGGTCACCGCCGTGCTGTTCGTCGTCATCTTCGGCGCGGGCGGCCTGATGGTGGTGACCATGGTGACGCGCCCGGTGGCGAGCATGACCGCCGTCATGCGCCGCCTTGCCGACGGCGATTTGTCGGTGGAGGTGCCCCACGCCAGCCGCGGCGACGAGATCGGCGCCATGGCCGCCGCCATCGCCGTCTTCAAGACGCACGCGCTTGAGGTGCAGCGCCTGACGGCGGAGAGCGAGGCGCTGAAGGCGCGCGCGGAGGAGGAGAAGCGCGCCCACATGCTGGCGCTGGCCGACGGGTTCGAAAGCAAGGTGACCGCCGCCACGACCTCCATCCGCAGCAACGCCGAGCAGATCGTCACCACCGCCGCCCGCATGGGCAACCGGGTGGGGCAGAGCGGCAGCAACTCGCTCGACGCCACCGAGGCGTCGCAGCGCACCGCCGCCAACGTGCAGCATTTGAACGAGGCGACGCGGCGCCTGTCGGATTCGGTGGCGGAGGTCAGCCGGCAGGTTGCCCATTCCTCCGCCATCGCGCACCGCGCGGCGGAGCAGGCCGGCGCCACCAACAACCGCGTGATCGGGCTGGCCCAGGCGGCGGAGACCATCGGCGCCGTGGTGCAGCTGATCACCACCATCGCCGAGCAGACCAACCTGCTGGCGCTCAACGCCACCATCGAGGCGGCGCGGGCCGGCGAGGCCGGGCGCGGCTTCGCCGTGGTGGCGACGGAGGTGAAGAACCTCGCCGGCCAGACCGCCAAGGCGACCGAGGAGATCGCCGCCCAGGTGGCCGGCATCCAGGGTGCCACCGGCGACATGGTGGACGCCATCTCCAGCATCACCCGCATCATCGAGGAGATTTCCACGGTGGCGCAGACGGTGTCCGGCGCCATCGACCAGCAGGGGGCGGCGACGCGCGAGATCACCGAGGTGGTCGAGCAGGTGTCGCAGGATGCCGGCGTCTTCAACCAGCGCTTCAGCGAGGTGGCGCGCTCGTCCGCGTCCTCCTACGGCTCGGCGATCCGGGTGATCTGGGCGGCCAAGGACCTGACCCAGCCGACCCAGACCCTGAACCAGGAGTTGGGCGCCCTGCTCGGCGCGCTCCGCGCGGGGTGAGGCGGCGCCTTCACGCTGAATCGAGCGTCGGCGAAAACCCGACGGCCGGCCAAGTCCTTGCCGGTCGCAGGGGCTTTCCCATAGGATTTCCCCTGGGGGATCCGCACACATTCCGCACCTTGGGGGACCGATGGAGTTCAAGACATACCGCACGTCCGACGCCGTCGAGGCGCGCCTGACGGGACGGATGGAGTTCACCGACCACGACGGCCTGCGCGAGATCGTGGCGCTGATCGAAGGCATCCGCGGGCAGCGCTTCGTCCTTGACCTGTCGGGGCTGGAATTCATCGACTCCGCCGGGCTCGGCATGCTCCTCATCCTGCAGGAGGAGGCGGAGTCGCGGAACATCCCGATGACCGTGCGCGGGGCGCGGGGCGACGTGCGGCGCTCCATCGACCTAGCACGGCTGGGCGACATCCTCGCCCTCGCCGACTGACGTGGCGCCGGCGGACGCAGCGGCGGATCCGGCCGGTACCCGGCGCTTCGTGGTGCCGCACGCGCGCGTGCCGGCGGACATGGCGGCGCGCACCCTCCGGCGCTTCGGCGGCGTGATGCAGAGGGATGCCGAGGCGCTGCTGCTGGACGGCCCGCCCGATCGCGGGCGGCTGGCGGCCCTGCTGGCGGATGGCTGGCCGCTGCTGGTGGAACTGGACGAGGATGGCGGCGCCGACGGCGACTGGCCGGCGGTGCCGGCGCCCGAACCGGGCTTCCTGCTGTCGCTGACCACCGCCACCGCGTTCGCCGTGCAGAGCCCGGTGGCCGTGTGCGACGCGCTGGAGCGGCGCGGCGCGCTGCCGGAACGGCGCCGCTCGGCGGTCGAGCTGTGCCTGCACGAAGCGGTGGCCAACGCGCTGGTGCACGGCAACATCGGCGTGCCCGCCGACACCCGCGACCAGCCCGACGGCTTCCGCCTGTTCGGCGAGCAGGTGACGGCGGCGTTGCGCGACCCGGCGGTGCGGCGGCGTCGCGTCGACATCTGGGCGCGCTGGGGGGCGGGCGCGCTCGACCTCGCCGTGGTGGACGAGGGCGGCGGCTTCGATCCGGATCGGCTGGCGCGTCCCGCCGATGGCTTCGCCCGCTCCGGCCGCGGCTTCGTGTTCATGCGGGCACTGGCCGGCGCCGTGGCGGTGCGCGACGGCGGGCGCTGCACGCGGCTGCACTTCGACCTGCGGGGGCCGGCGCCGTGACCATATCCCTGGCCGACAGCCGCGTCCTCATCGTCGACGACAACGCGTTCAACCGGAAGTCCCTGGCCGTGGTGGTGCGCCGCGCCGGCATCACGGAGATCGCCTTCGCCGCCGACGGGGTGGAGGGGCTGGCGATGGTGGAAAGCTTCAAGCCCGACCTCGTGCTGCTCGACGTCGCCATGCCGAACCTGGACGGGCTGGAGATGTGCCGGCGCCTGCGCGCCGACCCGGCGCACGCCGAACTGCCCATCCTGTTCCAGACCGCGCTGGACCGCGACGAGGAGCAGGTGCGCTGCTTCGAGGCCGGCGGCAGCGACTTCATCTCCAAGCCGATCAAGCCGGGCGAGTGCATGGCCCGCGTCCGCCACCAGCTGGAGCGGCGCAAGCTGTTCGCCGAATTGTCGTCCTTCCGCGCGCGGGTCGAGCGCGAACTGAATCACGCCCGCGCCATGCAGCTCTCCCTGCTGCCGGAGCCGGCGCGCGTCACCGCCATCGGCGCGCGCCACGGCCTGCGCATCGACAGCCACTTCGAGACGTCGTCGGAACTGGGCGGCGATCTGTGGGACGTGGTGGAGATCGACGAACGGCGGGTCGGCTTCCTGATCGTCGACTTCGCCGGGCACGGCATCACGGCGGCCATCAACACCTTCCGCCTTCACACCCTGGCCGAACGCGTGCCCGCCCCGCGAACCGATCCGGCGGCATGGCTGACGCAGTTGGGGCTGGCGCTGAAGGAGGTGCTGCCGGTCGGGCAGTTCGCCACGGCCTTCTACGGCGTTCTAGACACGGTGGAGGACACGTTGACTTTCGCCGCCGCCGGGGCGCCGCACCCGATCCTGGGCGCGGCGGAGGGCGAGGCGGAGGGGGAGCCGGAACTCCTGGACTCCTCGGGCCTGCTGCTGGGCGTGTCGCGCAAGGCGCGCTACGAGAACCGCACGGCGCACTGGCCCCGCGGCGGCTTCCTGTTCCTCTACAGCGACGCGCTGGTCGAAAGCCGCGACGCGGCTGGCCGATCAATCGGCCAGCTGGGCTTGGCCGAGCTGGTTCGGCAGGGCCGGCGGGATGATCCGGCCCATCCGCTGCGCGTCGTGCTGGGCCGCTTCTTCGCGGACATGCCCCGCCCCCTTCGCGACGACCTCACCGCCGTGTGGATCGCGCGGCTGTGAGGCCGGCGGTTCCGACACCACGATGTCGGAGGCGGCCACCAGGGCCGCGGCGTTCGCGGCGGCGCGGCGGCGGCGCCACTTCAGGCTCTTACGGGCGACGAAGATCAGCACGGCGGTCACCACCGCGCCCAGCAGCAGCTTCGGCGCGACCTCACCCACCGAGGCGGCGACCTCGCCGAACAGGTAGCCGGCGCCGGCGAAGCTCCACGCCCAGATACCGGCCGCCCAGAAGTTCCAGAACAGGAACTTGCGCCAGCGCATGCCGGTGGTGCCGATCGCCACCGAGGCGATGTTGCGCACGCCGTAGAGATAGCGGAAGGTCAGGATGAAGCCGACGCCGTACTTTTCCAGCCAGGCGATGGCCTTGGCCGCCGGAACCTCGGCCGCCGGGAACTTGGCGATGGCCTTGGCGCCCCACTTGCGGCCGATCCAGAAATACACCTGGTCGCCGAGGAAGCTGCCGATCCAGACGGTGCCGACCAGATAGTAAAGGTTGAAGATGCCCATGTGGGCACCCCAGCCGCCGAAGATGACGAACGTTTCGCCCTCGAAGAAGGCCCACAGGAAGGCGATGGGGTAGAACCAGCTACCCCAGTCCTGGAGCCAGTGAATCACTTCCAACGGGAGCCTCCGGCGGTTCTCGGCCGCGCCGCACACCCCGAAACGGGGCGGACGCGAACCTGGGCATCATTACATAGGAGGCCCCGGCTTGTCGCGCACCGTTTCCGGAGTCGAATATTCATCACCCGAAAGGCACGGCATTGCCACGGGCGGATGAGGCGCCCCAACCGCGTTTCAGTCGCCGTCCCCGGCGAACTCACCCACCACCAGCCGCGCGGCGCGCAGCAGCGACGGATTGGGTTCGCGCGGTCCGGCGTCCTCCTCGTCGTCCCAGGCCGGCGGCTCCACGCGGCGCTTCAGTTCCCGCGCGGCCTCCACCAGCAGGTGGCTGAGCCGCAGGTCGGGCAACGCCCGCACCAGCGCCGAAATCTCCGCGTTGCTGAGCGCCGCGGGGTCGAACACGGCCGGCTCGGGCGGGCGCGGCGGCGGGGGCGGGGCGGCGAAGATCGCGGGCGGCGGGGCGGGCACCGGTTCCTGCACCACGTCGCGGGCGACGGTGGCGGCGACCGTGCCGGCCCCCACGCCCGCGGTGCGGGCGCGCCGCGGCCTGCGGCGGGCGGAGCGTCCTTCCGTCTCCGGCAGGCTGTCGAACAGCAGGGGCTGGGCCGTGGTGACGGCCTCCATCGCTGTGTCCATGCCGTAGCCGTCCGGGCTCATGTCGTGCGCCGTCACATCGTCCGTGGTCATTGCGTCCGTGGTCATTGCTGCACCGGCGGGCTGCGTTTGATGTTCACGGTTCATTCTACAAACGCGAGCCCGTTTGTCGAGCGTCAATCGACCGGCGCCATGTCCTTCAGGAAGGCGATGGGGCGCAGGATGCGCGTCGGGCCGATGGTGCGCAGGGCGAGAAGCGCCTTGTCCTCGGTCAGCAGAACGTCGGCGCCGCCAGCCACGGCGACGGCAAGAAACTTGTCGTCGTCCGGGTCCTTGCAGGTGCGGGGCAGGGGGGCGGGAACGACGCGTTCGGCCTCCGCCTCCACCGCCGACAGGAAGGCCTCGCGCTCGGCGCGCGGCTTGTGCGCGTCGAAATCGGGGCGCAGCAGCACGGTGCGCAACTCCGCCAGCGTCTCGTCGGAGGCGAGCAGCACGCCCCGTGCCCGCACCGCCTCCACGCAGTCGCGCGACGGCCGCAGCCGTTTCGGCAAGGCGGCGGGCGGCAGGGTGGCGGGCAGCAGGGCGTAGGCGACCAGCACGTTGGTGTCGAGGACGGCGCGGAGCGGCGGGGTGGGCATGGGGCGGGCCATTGCTTGGCAGGCGGCGCGTGGTGCGCTAGAACCGGGGGTGGACATTACCGGAAATGGGCTTGGGCATGACAACCGTTCTCGTCGTCGACGACAGCCGGCTCGCGCGCGACATGGTGAGCCACGTCATCGCCTCCCTGCACCCGGACTGGACCATCGTCGTCGCGGCCGGCGGCGAGGAGGCCTTGCAGAAGGTGGGCACCAGCGCGCCGGCCGCCGCCGTCGTCGACTACAACATGCCGGGCATGGACGGGCTGACGCTCGCCGCCGGCCTCATCGAACGTTTTCCCGGCCTGCCCATCGGCATCCTCACCGCCAACGTGCAGGAGGCGCTGAAGAAGAAGGCCGAGGCGCTGGGCTGCCGCTTCATCGCCAAGCCCATCACCTCCGACAAGATCCGCGCGTTCTTGTCGGAAGCCGGCCTCTCGGAGCCCAAGCCATGAGCGCCGCCCTGTTCCCGCTCGACGAGGCCGAGGCGGACGCCATCGCCGAGCTGTTCAACATCGGCATGGGCCAGCCGGCCGCCGCGCTGAGCGACATGCTGGGCGAGGAGGTGCACCTGTCGGTGCCGGCGCTGTCCGTGTCCTCGCGCGCCCGCATCGCGGGCGAGGTGGGGCCGGAGACGGAGGGAACCGTCTGCGCCGTGCGCGAGGCCTTCAGCGGCCCCTTCGCCGGCGAGGCGATGCTGATCTTCCCGGAGCGCGGCGGGCTGGCGCTGGTGCGCCGCCTGATCCCCGGCGAGGGCGACACCCCCGGCGCCGACGAGCAGGACGCGCTGACCGAGATCGGCAACATCATCCTGAACGGCTGCCTCGCCAGCTTCGCCAACCTGATCGAGGGCGAGATCGAGGGCGGCGTGCCCGATTACCGCGCCGGCCCGGCCGGCCAGCTGATCGGTGCGGCGGACGACCCGGTGCTGTTCGTGCGGATCGACGTGGCGCTGGCGGCGGGCGACGCGCGCGGGCACGCGCTGTTCCTGCTCGACATCGCCTCGCTGGACGCCTTCCGGCTGGCGATCCGCCGGATGATGGAAGGGATGGGGTAAGCGGACCCTATCCCCGCTTGCGCAGCACCGCGACGTCCTGGAAGTGGCCGTAGGCGGTCGGCTCGATGGCGACCACCTCGAACCGGCGTCCGGCCAGCGCCCGCAGATGTTCGGGCGTGTGGAACACGGCACGGTAGTAGTCCGGCGCCTCGTCCAGGCGGACGTTGGCGTCGCGGCTGCTGTCGTCGGCGCCGGCCGACGCCACCCGCTCCAGGCTGTCCACACCCAGCGCGTGAGCGGAGCAGAGCAGCGCGTAGGCGCCCTGGAAGGTCAGGTAGGCGATGCCGCCGGGGGCCAGCACGCGGTCCAGTTCGGCGAACCACGTCTCGGCGACGTCCAGCGGGATGTGGGTGATGACGGAATGGCCCAGCACAAGATCGAACGCCCCGTCGGCGAAGGGCAGCGGCGGGTGTGGCCCGTTGCTGTGGACTTCGCAGCCGGCAAGGTGCGTCTGGCACCAGGAGACGTTCAGCGGGTCCATGTCGCTGCCGGCGATGCGCTGCCCCGGTGCCCGTTCCGCCGCCAGCCAGCGCAGCACCCGCCCGCAGCCGCATCCCCAGTCGAGGATGGCGCGGAAATCCTGTGGCCGGCGCCCGTCGGTGCCGGCGATCACCGCCCACATGGTGTGCAGCGTGGAATAGCCGCCGATCTCGAACTGCGCGGCACTGACGGACTGTCCGAGGACCCGCGCCTGCTCGTCATGGCCGGGGACCGGCGGGCTGCCGGCCCGCCGGTCCCCGGCCATGACGAGCAGGCGCGGCACCACCACGCGCTGCCAGGGGTGCAGCGGCGTTCCCCCCCGCTCCCAGCCCAGCGTGACGGAGAAGCCCCCGTCCGGCCAGCTGTCGGCCGGGGGCAGCGCCATCTCGGCGGTGAACGTGACGCGCCGGTGGTCGGGCAGGAACCACAGCACGTCGTCGGCCCCGCCGCCGTCCTGAAGCCGCACCGGCGCCACCGTGCCGCCATCGGCGCGCAGCATGGGCACGTCGTCGGTCGCGCGCGGCCACGCGGCAAGGCCGGACAGGCGCAGCACGCCGTCGCCGACCTCCACGTGCGCCGGGCTCCAGCCGGCGTGCCCGGCCATCTCCGCCGCGAACAGCGCGCGGATGCGCCCGGCGCCGCAGCGCACCCGCGCCACGCCGTTGGTCAGCGGCTCGTCGGTGCCGGCGAAGCAGACGCGGACCTCGACCTCCCGCCCCTCGAAGCGCGGCGCCATCAGCGCCTTGGAGAAGAAGCCGGCATCGGCCGGCACGTCGAGCCCGAAGGACTCGCGGAAATGCGCCTGCACGTCGGCGCGCGGGACGTGCGCGGCGACGCGCGCCACCCGCTCCCCGTCGATGATGATGTCGACGGCGGCGCGCCCGTCGGGGGCGGCGGGGTCGACGACCCAGCCGGACATGCCCAGCCCGGACGACATGTTGTCGACGACGCCCGCCCGCATCACGGAAAGCCCCACGTCATGCGCACCGCGTCACCAGCAGCGCGGTGAGGTCGTCGTCGATGGGGCCGGTGGCGTTCAGGTCGGCGATCACCGCGTCCAGGAAGCCGCGGCCGTCGGGCATGCCCATGTGGCGGCCGACCAGGACCGCCAGCCCGCCCTCGTCCAGCACGTCCTCGCCCACGGGGATCTCGATGGCGGCGTCGGAGTAGAGGAACAACCGCCCGCCCGGCGGCAGCGGCAGGGAACGCGCCTCATAGCTGGCGCTGGCCAGCAGGCCGAGCGGCAGGCCCGCGCTGTCGCCCAGCGTCGGGGCCGGGTCCCCGGGTGCCCACACCATCGGCTTGGTGGAGCCGGCCGAGGCGTAGAGGAAGCGTCCCGCCGCCGGGTCGATGACGCCGGCCAGCATGGTGGCGAACTGGCCGCTGGGCAGCAGCGCGCACAGCCGCGTGTTGAGCGCCGCCAGGAAGGCGCCGGGGTCGAAGCCGGCGAAGTCCATCTGCTGAACGATGGCGTGCAGACGGAAGGTGTTGAGCGCCGCCCCCACGCCATGGCCGGAGAAGTCCACCATGTAGACCACCGCGCGGCCCTGCTCGTCGCGCCGCAGGTCCCAGAAGTCGCCGCCCAGTTCGGAGGAGGGGGCGAAGTGGGCGCTGATCGCCAGCTGCGCGTCCGCCTCGATGCCGGCCAGCCGCGCGGCGCCGGGCATCAGCCGTTCCTGCATGGCGCGGGCGAGGTCCAGCTCGGCTTCCGTGCGGCGGCGGAACAGGCGCAGGTCGTGCACCAGCGCGCGGTTCTGCAGGTGGATGCGCACGCGCGACAGCAGCTCGATGGCGTTGATCGGCTTGGTGACGTAGTCGGTGGCCCCGGCGGCGAAGGCGCGCGCCCGGTCCTCCGCCCGGCTCAGGCTCGACTGCACCAGCACCGGCAGGTCGCTCCAGCGCGCTTCGGCGCGCAGCTGCCGGCACATGTCGAAGCCGTCCAGGTTCGGCATCATCAGGTCCAGCAGGATCAGGTCGGGCTGGAAGGTCTCCATGCGGGCCAGCGCGTCGCGCCCGTCCTCCGCCAGTTCCACGTGGCGGATGCCGCCGCGCTCCAGCAGCGCCATCAGCAGGTGGCGGTTCACCCGGTTGTCGTCCACGATCATGACGCGGGCGTGCTCGATGCCGGTTTCGTTCCAGCTCATGCCCCGCGCTCCAGACAGGCCCGCTCCAGCCAGACCAGGGTGTGGTCGTCGTGCGGCGTGTCGCCCAGCGCGGCGGCCAGGGCCTGCGTCACCGCTTCGAACCGGTCGCCGCCGGCGCCCCCGCCCGCCTGGGCCAGCGCCCCGGCGATGACGGCGTCCAGCCCGGCCGTGCCGGCCTCCAGCGCATCCAGCACGGCGTTGGAGTGCAGCATCAGCGCCGCCCCCTCCGGCAGCGGCAGCGCGCGCGCCTCGTACCGCGTGCCGGCGGCCACGCCCACCGGCAGCCCGGCGGCGTCGCCGAAGCGCACGTTGCCGTCGGGCAGCAGCAGAACCGGGCTGGTCGCCGCGGCCGCCGCGTAGGTGAAGGTGCCCGCGCCACCATCCACCACGCCGTACAGCAGCGTGGCGTGCTCTCCCACCTCCAGGAGGCGTGCGGCGCGGTCGTTCAGCTCCGACAAGAAGGCGGCCGGATCGTCGCCCAGCGCCGCCAATTCGTGAATCAGCGTGTGCATGCGGAACGCGTTCAGCGCCGCCGACACGCCGCGCCCGGCCATATCCAGCAGGTAGACCCCGAAGCGCCCGCCGTCGAGTCGCACCAGCCCCCAGATGTCGCCGCCCATGTCGGTGGACAGCACGGTGTGCGAGCGCAGCTCGACGCCCGACGTGTCGCGCAGCGCCGCGCAGGTGGCCGGGGTGGGCAGCAGGTGTTCGTACATCGACCGGGCGATCGCCAACTCGCCCTCGACCCGCGCCCGGTAGAGCTGCAGGTCGCGGATCAGCATGCGGTTTTCCAGGTGGATGCGCACGCGGGCCAGCAGCTCGGTGCGGTCGAGCGGCTTGGAGATCAGGTCGGTGGTGCCGGCGTCGAAGGCGCGGTTGCGGTCGTCGCTGCTGGACAGCGCCGTCTGCACCAGCACCGGCAGGTCGGCGTAGGCGTGGTCGGCGCGCAGCTTCCGGCACACCTCGAACCCGTCCATGCCCGGCATCATGATGTCGAGGATGACGAGGTCGGGGGCCGCCGCCTCGATCTGCGCCAGCGCGTCGAAGCCGTCCTTGGCGAAGGCGACGTTGTGAAACCCCGCCTCGTTCAGCAGGGCGCCGATCAGGGTGCGGTTGAAGTCGGTGTCGTCCACCACCAGGATGTGGCAGTCGCCGATGTGCGGCGCGCTGCCGTCCGGAGGCACGGGGTCCGGCGCGCCGCTCACAGGGCGAACCTCATGCGGATGCGGCGCCCGTCGTCCAGCAGCTCGACCTGCTCGGCGATGGCGGAGATGAGATCCAGCCCGCGCCCGCTGGGGGCGGGGCCGGCGCCGCCGGCCGACGCGGTCTGGGCGAAGCCGTTGCCCTCGTCCGACACCTCGATGACGGCGGCGTCAGGCTCCAGCCGGGCGCTCACTTCGATCAGGCGGCCGGCGAAGGTGGGGTCGGCGATGCGCGCCGCCAGCTCGTGCGAGAAGCGGTCCAGCGCCGCCACGCTCAGCCCCTTCATGCCGTCGACCTGCAGGTTGCCGTGCACGACGGCGTTCGAGATGGCTTCGTGCAGCGCCAGCTCCATGTCGTCGCGCTGCGCGTCGCCGAGCGGGCGGCGGCTCGCCAGGGCGGCGACGATGCGGCTGGCCAGGTACAGGTGGTTGGCGGTGGCGGTGGTGATGCTGGCGTACAGATCCGCCCCGGCGGCGCGGGCGATGGAGTCCGCCAGCGCGGCGTCGGAGCGGGTGCCGGCCTCGATCCACGCGGCAAAGGGCCGCACCCAGTGGGTGGGCTGTTCGGCCGCCTCGCGGTCGCCGAACAGCAGCACGACGCGCGACGCATCGCCGTCCCCCGGCGCCGCCGACGGCAGCCAGCGCGGCATGCCCAGCGTCGCCGCCAGCCGCTGCAGGCGGTCTTGCGGGATGCCCAGGCCATGCAAGGCGGCGGAGCGCGGCACGGGAGGCGGCCCTATTCCTCGATGACGACGATTTTGTTCAGCTGGGCCACGGTCAGCACGCGCTTGACCTGACCTTGCGCGGCGCGCAGCACCAGCTGCTTGTCGACGTTCGCCATTTCCTCGCGCGCGATCAGCAGCATGCCGATGCCGGCCGAGTCGACGAACTCCAGCGCGCTGAGGTCGAGGATCTGGCGCTTGGCCTTGTTCTGCAAC
>NZ_DASPMG010000240.1:0-9010 GCF_035627195.1 Azospirillum sp. | reverse complement strand
AGCCGGCCGGGTCGGCCAGCCGGGTCGGCCCGCTGACCAGCGTCACGGCGGCGCCCAGCTTGGCCAGAGCCGCGGCGATGGCATGCCCCTGCTTGCCGGACGAGCGGTTGGCGATGTAGCGCACGGGATCGATCGGCTCGTGCGTCGGGCCGCTGGTGACCAGCGCCCGCTTGCCGGCCAGCGGTTTCGGATCGGCCTGCGCGGCGAAATGCGCCGCGATGGCGTCGACGATCTCCATCGGCTCGGCCATGCGGCCGGGGCCGAACTCGCCGCAGGCCATGTCGCCCTCGTTGGGGCCGACGCGGGTCACGCCGCGCTGCTCCAGCAGCGCCATGTTGGCCTGCGTGGCCGGGTGCAGCCACATGCGCACGTTCATGGTCGGCGCCACCAACACCGGCTTGTCGGTGGCGAGCAGCGCCGTGGCCGCAAGGTCGTCGGCCATGCCGGCGGCCATGCGGGCCAGCAGGTTGGCGGTGGCCGGCGCCACCACCACGAGGTCGGCGCTGCGCGACAGCTGGATGTGTCCCATCTCCGATTCGTCGGTCAGCGACCACAGGTCCTGGTAGACGGTGTCCTCGGTCAGCGCCTGCACCGACAAGGGCGTCACGAACTGCGCGCCGGCCTTGGTGAGGATGGCGCGCACGGCGCAGCCCCGCTCGCGCAGGCGGCGGATCAGCTCCAGGCTCTTGTAGGCCGCGATGCCGCCGGCGATGACCAGCAGCACGCGCTTTCCGGCCAGATGGGCATGATCGTGCACGGGGATGCCTCGGGCGCTTGCGCAGTTGATCTTGTAGAATTCAGATATTCCAACACGCCGCCCGGGACAAGCGCCGCGACGCACCCATGCGTTTCGGACAAGCGGTTTGCGCCGGCCGCCATGGTTTTGTGAAAAGCTTGCACGCCGCGCGCGCGGTTCATCGCTGGCGCAACGGCAAGGAACACCGTATTTTGAAACCAGCCATGGACATCGACGGACCATCATGGTTTCCGGCACCACAACCGTCCTTCTCGTCGAAGACACGCCGTCGCTGGCGCGCGTCTATGCCGAGTATTTGAAAAAGGAAGCGTACACCGTCGTTCCGGTCGAGACCGGGGCGGCGGCGCTGGAGGCGTTGTCGGACGGTGCGCCGAAGATCGTTCTGCTCGACCTCCAGCTTCCCGACATGCACGGGATGGAGGTGCTGAAGCGCGTGTCCGAACAGGGGCTGCCCTGCGCCGTGGTGGTCATCACCGCGCACGGCTCGGTCAACCTGGCGGTCGAGGCGATGCGCTACGGCGCCTACGATTTCCTGGTCAAGCCCTTCACGGCCGAGCGGCTGGTGGTCACCGTGCGCAACGCGGTGGAGCGGCTGCGGCTGGCGCAGATCGTCGAGACCTACCAGAAGGATCTGGGCCGCACCCGCTACCACGGCTTCATCGGCTCCTCGCTGGCCATGCAGGCGACCTACCGCATCGTCGACAGCGCGGCGTCGTCCAAGGCCACGGTGTTCATCACCGGCGAATCGGGCACCGGCAAGGAGGTCTGCGCCGAGGCCATCCACCGCCAGAGCCCGCGCCGCGACCGGCCCTTCGTCGCCATCAACTGCGGGGCCATCCCCAAGGACCTGATGGAGAGCGAGATCTTCGGCCACGTGAAGGGCTCCTTCACCGGGGCGGTGTCCGACCGCGAGGGTGCTGCGGCGCGCGCCGACGGCGGCACGCTGTTCCTGGACGAGATCTGCGAACTGGCGCCCGACCTGCAGACCAAGCTGTTGCGCTTCATCCAGACCGGCACCTTCATGCCGGTCGGCACCAGCAAGGTGGAGAAGGTCGACCTGCGCATCGTCTGCGCCACAAACCGCGACCCGCTGAAGGAGGTGGAGGAGGGGCGCTTCCGCGAGGACCTGTACTACCGCCTGCACGTCATCCCCATCCACCTGCCGGCTCTGCGCGAGCGCGACGACGACGTCATCGAGATCGCCCGCCACGTGCTGGCCGAGTTCGCGCAGGAGGAAGGCAAGGGCTTCCACCGCTTCAGCCCGGAGGCGGAGCAGATCCTGCGCCTCTACCACTGGCCGGGCAACGTGCGGCAATTGCAGAACGTGGTGCGCAACATCGTCGTCCTACACGACGGCGAGGTGGTGACGCCCGACATGCTGCCGCCGCCGCTGGCGCCGCAGCCGGCCCCCGTCTCCGCACCCGCGGCGGCGGTCCTCGCCGCACCAGGCGGCCGGCGGGAGATCAAGCCGCTGTGGATGGTGGAGAAGGAAGCCATCGAGGAGGCCATCGCCGCCTGCGACGGCAACATCCCCCGCGCCGCCGCCCTTCTAGGCATCAGCGCGTCGACCATCTACCGCAAGCGGCTGGCCTGGGAAGCGGAAGGAAAGCTGTAGAGCTTGGCATTCCGTCCAAACCACCCAAGACGATTGAAAGTCTTGACAGCAGAATCACTTGGGCCTCGGTCGTATTTCTTTGCGACAGATAGCGCCCCAATGGACATATCCCCTCATTTCGGCTTGCCGGTCGGGGATTCGCGGGGCTAGCCTCAGGACACGTTGTCTTTGGTAACGCTTGGCCGGCGCACCACGATCGGGTGCGACCGCCGCCGGGCCTCCCACCATCGATACGCCCACCACAACGGCCGCACCCTCCGGCCGCGCGGGTCCACCCGCGCGACAGCCGAACTGCGCCCGCGACGACCACCGACCAAGGAGCAAGGAGTCCGCTCATGGCCACCGGCACCGTGAAATGGTTCAACACCACCAAGGGCTATGGCTTCATCGCACCCGAAGCGGGTGTGAAGGACGTCTTCGTCCACATCACCGCCGTCCAGCGGTCCGGCCTGCACGGCCTGACGCAGGGCCAGAGGGTCCAGTTCGAGGTCGCGCGCGGCAACAACGGCAAGGACGCCGCCGTCAACATCAGCGTCACGGGGTGACGTTCCCCCGGAAGGCGTAGGTTGGGCCAAGCGCCAGCGCGGCCCAACATCCCCCTCATTCCCCCTTCCACAACCCGCGACCGCGGTAGGCTTCGGCCATTTCCTGCACCAGTGCCGGGACGCGACGGCGCAGGGCATCGGCCTCGCCGGTGGCCCCCTCCCGGCACGCCCGTTCCAACTCGCGCGCGGCGGCGGACAGCAGCTTCGCCCCGAACGTCCCGGCCGTACTCTTCAGCGTGTGCGCCTCCTGCTCCAATTGCGTCAGGTTCGCCCCGGGGGCGGCAATGCGCGCGGCGCGCGCCTGCGTCTCCTCCACGAACTGGCGGATGACGTCGGGCAGCATCTCGGCGTCCAGATCCTCGGCCAGTTGGTCCAGCACCGCCGGATCCAGCGCATCGCCACCCGCAATGGGCGGGGCCGGCGGCACCGCCGGTTCGGCGGGCAGCCAGCGCGCCACGGTGTCCAGCAGGCGCGTGCGGTCGACCGGCTTGGCGACGTGGTCGTTCATGCCGGCGGCGAGGCAGCGCTCGCGATCGCCCTCCATGGCGTTGGCGGTCATGGCGACGATCGGCAGCGTGCCGGCCGGCGGCGGCAGCGCGCGCAACGCCCGCGTCGCCGTCAGCCCGTCCATCTCGGGCATGGCGATGTCCATCAGCACGAGGTCATAGGGCAGCGTGCGCGCCGCCTCGATCGCCTCCAGCCCGTTGGCGGCGACGTCCACCTGACAGCCGGCGCCCTTCAGGAAGGCGGTCGCCACCATCTGGTTGGTCGGGCTGTCCTCCACCAGCAGGATGCGCCGGCCGGCCATCTGCGGCGGCGGTGCCGCGGCGGGCGGCGGGCGCACCGGCTCGGCCGCGACTGGCAGGGCGCCCAGCGCCGTCAGCAGCCGCCCCTGGTGCGCCGGCTTGACCACCGCCGCAGCGATGCCCAGCCGCGCCCAGTCCATGACGTGGCCGATGACGGTCAGCAGCACGACGCGGCCAACGCCGGCGGCATGCAGCGCCTCGACCAGCGCCGTCAACCGCGCCTCGTCCATCCCCGGCACCACGCCATCGACCATCGCCGCGTCGAAGCGTCCGTTCCCCGCGACGGCCAGGAGGGCGGCGGCGTCCGCCGCTTCCGCCACCTCGGCCCCCCAGGAGCGGATCTGCGTGGCGAGCGTCCCGCGGCTGACCGCGTTGCCCTCGAACAGCAGGACGCGCCGCCCGGCCAGCGCCCCGACGCGGGACGGCCCCGCGGCGGCGTCCTGCTGCGGCTCCAGCGGCACCGTGAACCAGAAGCGGCTGCCCCGGCCGGGCGTGCTGTCGAAGCCGATGGCGCCCTCCATCACCTCGACCAGCCGGCGCGAGATGGCGAGGCCCAATCCGGTGCCGCCGTGCCGGCGCGACAGGTGGGGATCGACCTGCGTGAACTCGTCGAACAGGGTGTCGTGCGCCTCCGGCGGGATGCCGACGCCGGTGTCCGTCACCTCGAAGTGCAGCCACACGCGGCCATCCCCCGTGGCGTCTTCCCCGTCCCGCTCGGTCAGCGACACGGTGACGGCGACGCCGCCCAGGTCGGTGAACTTGACGGCGTTCCCGACGAGGTTCAGCAGCACCTGCCGCAGCCGCCCGGCGTCGCCGCGCAGCCCGGCCGGCAATCCGGCCGGCACGCAGGCGGCCAGCCCGATCCCCTTGGCGGTGGCGCGGGCGGCCAGCAGGTCCACCACGCTCTCCACCACGTCGACGAGGTTGAAGCTGTTGGCCTCCAGCGCCAGCTTGCCGGCCTCCATCTTCGACAGGTCGAGGATGTCGTTCAGGATGGCCAGCAGCGCCTCCCCCGACTCGCGCGCGGTCTGCGCGTAGGTGCGCTGGCTTTCCCCCAGGTCGCCGTCCAGCAGCAGCCCGACCATGCCCAGGACGCCGTTGAGCGGCGTGCGGATCTCGTGGCTGATCATGCGCAGGAACTCGGACTTGGCTTGGCTGGCCAGTTCCGCCTGCTCCTTGGCGAGGCGGAGTTGCGCCTCGGCGCGGCGATGCCCTGTGATGTCGTGCACCGACACCAGCGCCACCGGCCGGCCGCGATCCTCCACATAGCGGGTCTGTCCCTCGACGATGTAGCGGCTGCCGTCCGGGCGGATGCAGGTCAGTTCGAACGGCTCCTCGGCGCGCACGGCCAGGCGCAGGCGGCCCTTGTCGCGGTCCTCGGGGGCGATGAGGTCGACGATCGAGCGGCCTATCAGGTCGTCGTGGGCGTGGCCGGTCAGTTCGACCGCGGCGCGGTTGACATCGACAATGCGGCCGCCCTCGTGCACCAGGATGGCGTCGGTGGCGGCATCGGAGAGCTGGCGCAGCCGCTCTTCACTGGCGCGCAGTTCCGCCTCGACGCGGCGGAAGTCGGAGATGTCGTCATAGACGACCAGCACCGTGCGCGCGTCCATGCGGCGCGGCGTGATCTGCATGACGCGGCCGGTGTGCAGCAGGACCTCGACCGGCCGGCCGCTGTCCACGTCCACGGCGTCCCGCGCGCGCGTGGCCAGATCCTGCGGATCACCCGGGCCGAAGTCCCCGCGCCCGGCCAGGAAGCGCAGGAACTCCGCCACGGTCAGGCCGGGCTGCAGCAGTCCGTCCGGCAGCGCGAACATGGGGGCGAGGCGCGGGTTGCACGCCAGCAGCCGGTCGTCACGCCACACCGCCACGCCCTGCGGCAGGGTGGCGAAGCACGCCTCCAGCAGCGCCGACTTGTAGGCTAGTTCCTCCTCGCGCCGCTTGATCTCGGTGATGTCCGTGCGGATGCCGACGTAGCCGCCGTCGCTCATCCGCCGCTCGTTGACCTTCAGCCAGCGCCCGTCGGACAGACGCTGCTCGATCGGGCCGGCGGGATCGCGGTGCTGGCGCAGACGCTCGGCCACCCAGCGGTCGATGTCGGCGGGATCGGCGGGATCGCAGTCGGCGTACTGGCCGGACACGGCGCCGCGCCGCAGCACCTCCTCGAAGGGGACGCCGGGAACGATCGGGCCGGACAGGGCGTAAAGCTCGCGGTAGCGGGCGTTGCAGGCGACCAGCCGGTCGTCCGCGTCGTACAGCGCGAAGCCTTCGTTGACGGCGTCGATCGCCTCCGCCAGATGGCGGTAGGCGCCGGTGGCCCGCAACTCCGCCGCCTGCGCGGCACCACGCAGCCGCGACGCCTCCGCCGCCTCGCGCGCCAGCAGCATGACGAGCAGGCCGCCGGCCACCAGCGGAATGCCCATCTCCAGGAACGGCGACAGGGTGGACACCGCGGCGCTATCGGGAAAAGCCGCGAGGTGCCAGGCGCCATGCAGGACGCTGGTCAGGAGAAGCAGCACGGCCGCCGCGATGAGGCCCCGGCGGCGCCCGCCGGGAAGCAGGTGGTTCAAGGACAGGCTCCGGCCGCTGCGGCACGGCCCCAACCGCTGCGGCCGCGTCCGTCCGCCGCCATTATGGCCGGCTGGAGCCGGCGGCGACAACGTCCGTGTTCCCAACCGCTTCCCGATGCAGGCCCCGATGCAGCCGGCGCGTCGCCAGCCGCCGGCCAAGCGCGCCGTGCCGCGGCCCCAGCAGGGCCGCCAGCGCCAGCAGCAGGCCGGAGACGACGGCGATCATCCCGGCGGCGTTCAGCGAATGGTCGCCGCCCAGCCAGAACGGCCCGAACGCCGCCGCGACGTAACCGCCCACCGCCGCCGCCACGCCGAACAGCACGCTCAGGCCCAGCTGCGCCGACAGCCGGTCGGTCAGCATGCGCGCCGCCGCCGCAGGCGCGATCAGCATGGCGACGACGAGGATGGAGCCCACCGCCTCGAACGCGGCGATGGCCGTGGCGGCGGTCAGCAGCACCACGCCGGTGTTGACCAACCCCGGCGCCAACCCCAGCGTACCGGCCAGCGCCGGGTCGAAGGCGGCGATGGTCAGTTCCTTGTACAGCAGCGCCACGGCCGCGGCGCACACCGCCAGCACGGCCGCCAGCGTCACCACCTCGCGCGGCAGCGTCGCCCACACCGCGGGGTCGAGGAGGGAGGACCAGCCGGTGGGCGCCAGCCACAGGATGTCCTCCAGTTGGCCGTACAGCACGCAGTCGGCGTCCAGGTCCACGGCGCGCGCCGCCCCCTGCTCGATCAGCACCACGCCGGCCGCGAAGAACACGGTGAACACCACGCCCATGGCCGCCCCGGATTCCAGCCGGCCGTAGCGGCGGACACCCTCGATCAGCACGCCGGCCAGCGCCGCCGCGGCCAGCGCCCCGGCCATCATCGCCCAGGTGTCGCGCGTGCCGGCCAGCAGGAAGCCGCCGACGATGCCCGGCAGCACCGCGTGGCTGACCGCGTCGCCCATCAGCCCCTGCCGGCGCAGCACCAGGAAGTTGCCGACCAGTGCGCACGCCGCGCACGCCAGCACCGCCGCCAGCAGCGCCGGCAGGTCGAGCTGCAGGAAGTCCTGAACGTTCAGCGGCATGGCGCGCGCTCCTCCAGCAGGCGGACAAGGTCGGGCGGGAGGACGGCGTCGATCGGGTCGATACCCCAGTTGGCGTCGGCCGGCACCTGCGCCGGCGCCTCGGCCAGCAGCCGCTCCCACAGCCGCAGGTTCCGCTCCGCCGCGCGCGCCGCCACGTGCCCCCGCTCCGTCAGGCGGTCGCCGCGCAGCAGCCCCCGCGCGCGCAGCCACAGGGCCAGCACCGACGAGGGCGCCTCCGCCACGCCCGGCAGCAGCAGCCGGCGCAACGCGTTGCCCTCGGCAACCACGAGGCGCAGGTGCACGGTGCGCGCCGCCGTGGCCAGCAGGCCGCGCGCCGGGGCGAACAGGAAGCTGAACAGGAACAGCGCCCCCGCCACCAGCACGATGACGGCGCCGGCCGGCAGGTTGGGGAACAGTGCCGACAGCGCCGCCCCCAGCCAGCCGCTCAAGGCGCCGATCACCGCCGCGACCACCGTCATGGTGCCCAGCCGCTCGGTCCAGAAGCGGGCGGCGGCCGGCGGGATGATCAGCAGCGCCACCACCAGAACCAGCCCCACCGTCTGCAGCCCGATCACCGTGACCAGCGTCGCCAGCGCCATCAGCGCGATGTCCAGCCGCGCCACCGGCCAGCCCTGCCCGCCGGCGAAGCCGGCGTCGAAGGCGACCATGCGCAGCTCCTTGAACAGCAGGGCGGTCGCCGCCGCGGCCCCCAGCGCCAGCAGGCCCATGCCGACCGCCTCGCCGCGGCTCATGGCCGCCGTCTGGCCGAGGATGAAGCCCTTCAGCCCCGCCTGCCCACCCACCTCCAGCGCCTGGATGTGGCTGAGCAGCACCACGCCCAGCCCGAAGAACACCGAAAGCACGATACCGATGGCCGCGTCCTCGGTCAGGCGGGTGAAGCGCACGATGGCCTGCACCGTCAGCACGCCGATCAGGCCGCTGGCCACCGCCCCGCCCAGCAGCAGCGGCAGGGAACGCCCCGGCACCCCCAGCGCCACGCCCAGCAGGAACGCCGCGGCGATACCCGGCAGCGTGGCGTGGCTGAGGGCGTCGCTGATCAGCGCGCGGCGGCGCAGCAGCAGGAAGGTGCCGACCATGCCCGCCGCCAGCCCCAGCGCCGCCGTCCCGGCCACCACTACGGCGGTGTTGAAGCCGGCCTGGAGGGTGAGGATGCGCAATGCCTCGGCGCTCACCGCCCTCCCTCCAGCCGGCGGGCGCCGTAGGTGCGGGCGAGGTTCTCCTTGGTCATCACCTGCGCCACCGGCCCGGCCGCAACGATGCGGGTGTTGAGCAGCAGCACGTGGTCGAAGGTGTCGGCGACGGTCTGCAAGTCGTGGTGCACGCAGATCACCGTACGCCCGGCGGCGTCCAGGTCGCGCAGCACGTCGAGCACGGCGCGCTCCGTGGCCGCGTCCACGCCGGCGAACGGCTCGTCCATCAGGTAGAGCCGCGCCTCCTGCGCCAGCGCTCGGGCGAGGAAGACGCGCTGCTGCTGCCCGCCGGAGAGTTGGCCGATCGGCCGGTCGGCGAAGCCGGCCATGCCCACGCGCTCCAGCGCCGCCATCGCGGCGTCCTTGTGGGCGCGCGAGACGCGGCGGAACCAGCCGATCATGCCGTAGCGCCCCATCGCCACGACGTCGAGCGC
>NZ_DASPMG010000239.1:0-6968 GCF_035627195.1 Azospirillum sp. | reverse complement strand
GTCGAGGTTCAGCTCGTCGAAGCTGGCCTCCACCGTCACCGGGCCGCGGGCGAGGCCGGCGTGTGCCAGCGCCTCCAGCGTCTCGACGGTGCCGAAGATGGCGCGCTGCATCACGTCGCGCCGCGCACCCCAGGCGCTGCCCTGCTGCTCCAGGAAATCGTAGATGGCGGCGAGCGGCATCGCGCCCGGTTCGAAGGCCAGCTCCGCCCGGCGGCCGACGCCGATGCGGAACACCACGTTCAGCAGCAGCGCCGCCACGGCGGCCACCGTCAGCTCGGAATGGAACAGCGGCGCCAGCCAGTCGGGGACGTTGTGGTACAGGCCGGGCACGGCGGTGACGCTGAGGCCCAGGATGGTGCTGACGCCGATCACCAGCATGCGCCGTTCGTTTAGCATGCGCGACATGATCAGCTCCATGCCGGCGGTGATCAGGCAGGCGGCGGTGAAGATCAGCACCGCCCCCATGATCGGCGGCGGCATGAGGATCAGCAGCGTCGTCAGCTTGGGGAAGAAGGCGGCGGCGATGATCAGCGCCCCGGCGGCGAATCCGACGATGCGGGACGTGACGCCGCTGGCGAAGGACAGGCCGATGTTCGCCGACGACAGGCCGTTGCCCATGCCGCCGCCCAGCGCGCACAGCGTGGTGGCCAGCCCGTCGACGAAGACGCCGCGGCTGACGACGGGCATCTCCGTGCGCGCCCAGTGCGCCTTGTTCATCTTGTCCAGCGTGATGATGCAGCCCACCACGTCCATCATCGTCAGGAGAATGCCGATGGACAGCGGCAGCAGCGCCTCCATGCCGATGGTCAGCGCCGGGATCTGCGGCACCGGCAACGCCATCAGCGGCTCGCCGGCCAGCCGCGCGCCCAGGTCGGCCGGCAGCCGGCCCAGCCCCGCCGCCACCGCGTAGCCGGCGAGGCAGCCGATCAGCACGGCGTACAGCCGCGCCTGCCCCTTGCCCCACACCGACAGCAGGACGATGCAGCCCAGCGTGGCGAAGCCCACGGCGAGCGCGCCGGGATCGATGGTGACCGCGGCGTGGTCGTAGCCGGTGAAGCGGGTGACGCCGCCCTTCACCATCGACACGCCCAGCATCATCACCGCCACGCCGCACACCTCCGGCGGGAAGAAGCTGCGCAGCCGCGGCAGCAGGCGCGCCAGCCCCATCTGCATGACGCCGCAGGCCGCCAGCGTGCCGCAGGCCAAGCCCAGTCCGCCGCCGCGCGCCACCGCCATGAAGGCCGGCATGACGATCGGATTGGGAATCGACACCGCCAGGAAGCCGCTGCCCAGCCGGCTGGCCTGCAGCAGCGTGGCGATCCCGGCGCCCAGCACCGCGATGGTGACGAAGTTGTAGGTCTCCTCCGCCGACAGGCCGATCTCCGCGGCGGCGATCACCGGGTACAGCATGAACATCAGCGCCAGCACCATGTGCTGGACGGCCAGCACCGCCAGCGGGCGCGCCGGCGGCCGTTCGTCGAGCGCGTAGATGAGGTTCTGCGGGCGGTCCTGCATGATCGGCATGGTGCGGTGGTTTTGGGGAGCTACGATCGGCCGGCATCGCTGAACAAACCGTTAGCGCACACCGGAAGGCGGCGGTGAAGGTTAAAGCCTGGAAACCACCCCTGGGTATCCGCCGGCCGATCGTTTGCGCTATGATCGTCGCGAATGCTTCGAATTGGAAGGACGTGCGTGCATGGCCGGTGCCGGTCTGGCCCGCTTCGACGCCCTGGGGCGCCTTGCCGGTGCGAACCGGGCGTTCGCCGAATGCCTCGGTAACGATGGGGGCGGCGACAGGGGCGGCGATGGGTGTGCCCCGACGCTGGAGGAGTTGCTGGCCGCGCGGATCGCGACGGGCGCGATCACCGATCCGCTCGGCCGCACCGCCGCCGCGCTGGTGGAGCGGCTGCACGCGGGCGAGATGGTGGCCCTGCGCTGCCGGGCGGGCGCCTGGCTGGGCCTGACCCTGGTGGCGGAGGATGGCGGCGGCTGCGTCATGACGGCGGCCGACCTGAGCGCCGCGGTGGCGGAGCAGGGGCTGCCGGGCGGCCGTGAGTTGGGCGAGAAGCAGGCGCTGCTGGAGACGACCTTCGACGCCATGGTGGACGCCGTCGCCGGCTTCGACCGCGACCTGCGGCTGGCGGTGTGCAACCGCCTGTACGGCGAGATGTTCCGGTTGCCGGCGGAGTTGATGCGCGTCGGCACCGCCTTCGACACCGTCGTCCGCTTCATGGCCGAACGCGGCGACTACGGCGCCGTCGACGTTCCCTCCTTCGTGGCGGGGCGGGTGGCGGTGGCGCGGCGCACGGACACCTTCGATTTCCGCTTCACCCTGGCCGACGGCAAGGTGTTCGACGCGCGGCACAGCCCGCTGCCGGGCGGCGGCTTCCTGCGCCGCTACAGCGACATCACGGAAGCCGCGCGGGTCGAGGAGGCGCAGCGCTCAATCCTGGAGGCGATCGCCTTTCCGCTGGTGGTCACGCGCATGGCCGACGGCATCGTGGTGGCCGCTAACGAGCCGGCGGGCTTCCTGTTCGGCGCACCCCTGCACGAGGTGATCGGCCGCGCCAGCGCCAAGAGCTTCTACGTCGACCCCCAGGCGCGCGAACAGATGATCGGGCATCTGCGCGCGCAGGGCGGCCGCATCGACAACTTCGAGGCGCGCATGCGCACCAGCGACGGGCGCACCTTCTGGGCGCTGCTGTCGGTGCGCACCTTCCGCTTCCACGGCGTCGACTCGATCCTCACCTGCATCAACGACATCTCCGAACGCAAGCGGATCGAGCTGGAACTGGCGGCCAGCCGCGAGCTGTTCGAACAGGCGATCCGCGCGGCGCGCGACGGCATCTCGCAATGGGACCTGCAGACCGGCGAGATCTGGTTCTCACCGCAATGGTGGGCCCTGCTGGGCTATGGCGAAGACGAGATGGTCAACACGCTGGAGCGCTGGAACGAACTGGTGCTGGAGGCGGACCGGGCGGAGTCGCTGCGCGTGGCGCGCGATTTCGCCGCCGGCCGGCGCGACGACTGTCACCTGCTGCAGCGCTTCCGCCACAAGGACGGGCACACCGTCCACCTCTACACCCGCGCCATCAAGGTGACCGACGCCGACGGCGTCACCGTCAAGCTGATCGGCTCCCACACCGACGTGACCGAGCGCGTCCGCGCCGAGGAGGAGGCGCGCGCCGCCAGGGACGCGGCCGAGCGCGCCCTGAAGGAGCTGAAGGAGGCGCAGGCGCACCTTGTCCAGTCCGAGAAGATGGCGGCGCTGGGCTCGCTGGTGGCCGGCGTGGCGCACGAGATCAACACGCCCATCGGCATCGCGCTGACCGGCGCCTCGCTGCTGGCCGAGAAGACCGGAACGATCCGCACGGCCTTCGAGGCCGGCAGGCTGCGCAAGCCCGACTTCGCCGACTACATCGACACCGCCGCCGAGGCGACGCAGCTGATGATGCTGAACGTCGACCGCGCCGCCCAGCTGATCCAGAGCTTCAAGCAGATCGCCGTCGACCAGGCCAGCGAGGAGCGCCGCGTCTTCGACATGCGCGACTACATCCACGAGGTGCTGCGCAGCCTGGGCATGCGGCTGAAGAAGGCGGCGCACACGGTGGAGGTGCGGTGCCCAGACGACCTCGTGCTCGACAGCTATCCGGGGGCGCTCAGCCAGGTGCTGACCAACTTCGTGATGAACTCCATCGTGCACGGCTACGCGCCGGGGCAGGCCGGGCGGCTGACCGTCGCGGTGACCCGCCCGTCGCCGGACGACGTGGAACTGCGCTATTCCGACGATGGCCGCGGCATCCCGCCGGAACTGCACGGCCGCGTGTTCGAGCCGTTCTTCACCACCAGCCGCGGCACGGGCGGCAGCGGGCTGGGGCTGAACATCGTCTACAACATCGTGACGCGCACGCTGAAGGGCCGCGTCACGCTGGACAGCGCGCCCGGCCGCGGCACGACATTCACCCTGCGCTTCCCCCGCGTGACACCGGACGACCGGGGCGCCGTTTGACGTGCTCGACGTTGGGTTTGCGCCTACCGCGTGGCCGGCCGCAGGATGGTGCAGTCGACCTTGGCCGCGCTCGCCTCCTCGCAGAAGCGCGTGGCCTCGGCACGGTCGGCGAAGCCGATGCGCATGTGGACCAGCGGGCGCTGCCCGTCCGCCACGAAGACCGGCTCGCGGCCCTGGAACAGCGCCGGGTGCTTGCGCTGCATCCACGCCCACTCGTCCTGCGCCCGCTTCTCGGTGACGAAGGCGCCCAGTTGGACGCGCACGCCGCCCGCGGTGTCCGCCGGCGCCGGCGCAGCGGCGGGCGGTGCGAGGGCGACCGGGGGCGCGGCGACCGGCGCGCGGACGGCCGGGGCCGGGGGCGCCGGCATCGCGGGCGCCCCCGCCGCGCCGGGCGGCAGGTGGCCGGCGGAGGCGCCGCCCATGCCGCGCGCCTCGCGGTAATAGGCGAGGTTGCGCTGCACGTCCGCCTCGGCGAGGTCCAGGCGGGCGAAGCGCGCCGCGTCCGCCTCGCGCCCGGCGAGGCCGTAGGCCAGCGCCAGATTCTGCCGTACCTGCGGCGTGGCCGAGGGGCGGGTCGCCAGCGGTTCCAGGATGGCGATGGCCTCGGCGTGGTCGCCGGACAGCGCCAGCGAGAAGCCCAGGTTGTTGCGCGTGGTGGGGTCGTCCGGGGCCAGCGCCAGGGCGGCGCGGAACTGCTCCTGCGCGCCGCGGTGGTCGCGCATCATGTCCTTCGCCACGCCCAATCCGTTCAGCGCCTTGCGGTCCTTCGGATCGCGGGCGAGCGCGGCGGCGTACTGGCGCGCCGCCTCCTCCGGCTGTTCCAGCGCGATCAGCGCACGGCCGTAGCCGCGCAACGCGTCGGCGTTGCCGGCGTCGCGCGTCAGCGCCTGGCGCCAGACGTCCAGCGCTTCGCGCGCGTTGCCCATGTCGACCAGCACGGTGCCCAGCGCCACCAGCGGCTCGACCCGGTTCTGGCTGGCCTGATGGGCGCGCCGGTACATGGTGGCGGCGCTGAACAGGTCGCCCTGGCCGCGCGTGGTGTCGGCGATGCGCATCAGCGCGTCGTAGGTCTGCCCGCCGGCCGTCCGGTCCCCCTCCTTCGCCGTCTGGCAGGCCGGCAGGGCGAGCAAGGTGGCCAGAAGCGCCGCCGTAAGCGCGATGCGGACGCGCGGCTTGCAAGGATGGATGGTGCCCACGGCGCGAGGATATCCCATGGTTGTGCAGTCTCAACTTTCCGGCGTCAGAGTTAAGAAAACTTAAACACTTCCATACCTAGGGTAATTTCCGACAATTCGCGGCCGCGACAGAAGTGCACCCCTGGGCCATGACCACGCTCGAACAAGCTCCGACCGAAGACGTTGCCCGCAAGGACAAGGCGACCGCGTCTCAAATGTATCACGAAATCGCGCGGATCATCGAGCGGATGCACCGCCGCTTTCTCGACGTTTTGCGGATCGAGCTGGGCCGCATCGGCATCGACGACATCAGCCCGGTGCAGGTGATGATGCTGCTGAACATCTCGTCCGGCGAGATCAGCGTGCGCGACCTGATCGAGCGCGGCTACTACCTGGGCTCCAACGCCTCCTACAATCTCAAGCAGCTGGTCGACACCGGCTACGTCGACCGCTCCGCCTCGCCGCGCGACAAGCGCGCCGCGCGCCTGAAGCTGTCGGCCCGCGGCGCGGATCTGTGCGAGCGGCTGCGCGCCATGTCCGGCCTGCACGCCGACGCGCTGATCCAGGGCGACGGCGACCTGCAGGACTTCGAGACCACCTACCGCACGCTGCGCCGCCTGGAGCGCAAGTGGACGGACGTCATCCGTTCCGACGAGAGCGAGCCGTTCTGATAAGCCCCCGGTAACGATCACGGCTCGTCCGCGATGGCGTGCAGCGCCTCGCGGTCGCAGCGGAAGCGGTTGGGCCGCAGCTCGGTCACCGCGCCCTGGCGCTTCAGCTCGGCCACCATGCGGCTGGCCGTTTCCGTCGTGATGCCCAGCATGGCGCCGACGTCCTCGCGGCCGAACAGGTCGCATTCGCCGCGCGGATCCTCCCCCGCCAGAATCAGGAACAGGCGCGCCACCCGCGCCCTGGCGCCGCCGGTGCCCAGCTCCACCAGGAAGGCGTCGGCGCGTTCCACCGCCTGCTGCCAGCGGCGCATCAGCTGCTGGTGCAGGCGTGGCGTCTCGTCCGACAGGCGCTGGATCACGGCGCGCGGGATGCGGCAGGTGAGCACCGGGTGGATGGCGATGGCCGAGTGCTGGTAGGGCTGGCCCAGCACCGCCTCCAGCCCCGCCGTGTCGCCGCGGCGCAGCAGGCGCACGATGCGCTGGCCGCCGCTGGGCAGGTACTGCACCAGCTTGATCAGGCCCGAGCGCACGGTGAACAGCGCCGCCGGCTCGTCCCCCGCGTGGTAAAGGGCGCCGCCGGGCTGGACCTGCAGCACGTCGATAGGCAGGTGGATCAGGTTGAAGTCCGCCTCCGTCAGGTCGGCGAACAGCGCCAGGTCGCGGATGCCGCAGCCCTTGCAGTCGGCCAAGCCCTTCCAGGCGGCGGCGATGTCGGTCTTCCTCACGTCGGGTGCCCTGCAGTCCATGGCGGCGATTGTGGCATGTTATCGCACGCGCGCAAACGCCCCCGCCGACATGGCGCAAAACGGTTATCGTGCGGGCATCCCGGCCGCCCCCGTTTCGGAGCCCTTGCCATGAAGTTCGCCATTGCCATCCAGGAAGGCGCCACCCAGGACGGCGCAACCATCGCCACGCACGGCGGCCGCACCCGCTGCTTCCTGCTGTTCGACGCCGAGAAGGACGCGGAACCGGTCGCGGCCGGCCGCCTCGACCTTGCGGAGGATATGGTCCTGCACCTGCACGGCGATGGCAAGCCGCACCCCATCGACGCGGTTCAGGCGGTGATCGCCGGCACCTCGGGGCAGGGCTTCGTCAACCACATGCGCCGCCGCG
>NZ_DASPMG010000238.1:0-2164 GCF_035627195.1 Azospirillum sp. | reverse complement strand
CACTCACGCGGCATTGCTGGATCAGGCTTGCGCCCATTGTCCAATATTCCCCACTGCTGCCTCCCGTAGGAGTCTGGGCCGTGTCTCAGTCCCAGTGTGGCTGATCATCCTCTCAGACCAGCTACCGATCGTCGGCTTGGTGGGCCGTTACCCCACCAACTACCTAATCGGACGCGGGCTCCTCTCTCGGCGTAAACTTTCCCCCCCGATCTCCATGAAAGGGGGGCGTATCCGGTGTTAGCGTCCGTTTCCAGACGTTATCCCGAACCGAAAGGCAGATTCCCACGTGTTACTCACCCGTGCGCCACTAAGGCCGAAGCCTTCGTACGACTTGCATGTGTTAGGCATGCCGCCAGCGTTCGTTCTGAGCCAGGATCAAACTCTCAGGTTCAATTCACCGCCAACCGAGGCCGGCGGTAATTGATGAAGGGTCGCTCATGCGACACACCTTACACCTAAGCTCGATACTGTATCATCTTGCTTGGCTTGTCGGATGCGCTCCGATCGACCCTCGCTGTGTGCCGTGTCCCCAGTTTCCCGAGCACCCGACCCGCTAAGCCGACCGCCTGCGCATCCCTTCTCAATCGGTATTCGCTTGTCAAAGATCCGTGCATCCCGGGAGGGACGCTGGACGCGCCGTCGGCGAGATGCCCGCCACCGGCGAGCCCGCGTTCGTCGCTCCTGTCTGGGAGAACCGCGCCGGAGCAGTGAACCCCGTCGCGATGACCAGAACCTAACCACCAAACCACACCGCGTCAAGAAGAAACTTCAACGTGGTGGCAGATTTTTCCAGAAACGCCGAAGCGCCTCGGTACCGCAGACTACAACCATGCAAAGGCGCCTCGCCGCCAGAGCAGAGATCGAAATCCCTGCTTCGCGGACACTGGCGACAATGCCTGTCACGAGTTCGCGTCCACAGTGTGGTGCGATCCTGGACTGGACCGACACTGCACGGCGATGGACGTGATGTTTAGATTCGGAGCCCACGGCGACGGATGAATATCGCCGGGGGAGCGGGCTTATATGGGATGTCGCGATCCCGTGTCCAGACCTTTTTCATCGCCCGAACCGGCGGCGACGGCCTTACCGCGCGCCGAGGCTCACCCGCTGCGGCCGCGACGCCGGCCCGGCGGTCAGGATGGAGAGGGCACGGGCGAGCGGCTGGTCCACGGCGGCGTTCGGGGGAAACGGCGCCGGCTTGGCGTCGTCCATGGCCACGGTCTCGTCCGGCGCGATCCCGACCTCGTGGATCGAATGTCCGGACGGCGTGAAGTAGCGCGCCGTCGTCAGCTTCAGCGCGCTGCCGCCGTCGAACGGGATGATGCTCTGGATGATGCCCTTGCCGAACGTCCTGGTGCCGATCACCACGGCGCGCCGGTGGTCCTTGAGGGCGCCGGTCAGGATCTCCGCGGCCGAGGCCGACTTGCCGTTCACCAGCACCACGACGGGCAGCCCGCCGGCCTCGTCGCCGGCGCGCGCGGTGTAGGTGCGGTTGGCGTCGGGGTCGCGCCCCTTGGCGGTCAGGATGGTTCCCTGTTCCAGGAAGGCGTCCGCCACCTTGACGCTGGCGTTCACCAGACCGCCGGGGTTGTGCCGCAGGTCGAGCACGAAGCCGCGCAGCTCCGGCCCTGCCCGTTCCCGCAAGGAGCGGAGGGCCGTGCTGACGCCGGAATAGGTCTGGCGGTCGAACCGCATGATCTGGATGTAGCCGACCGCGCCGAGCGCGGCGTGCTTGACCGACGGCACCTTGATCTCCTCGCGCGTCACCGACACGTCGAACGGCGCCGGCGCGCCATCGCGCGACACGGTGAGCGACACGGCGGCCCCCAGCGGGCCGCTCAGCAGTTGCTTGACGGTCGCCATCTCCTGGCCGTCCACGGCCTGCTGGTCCACGGCGCGGATGAGGTCACCCGCCCGCAGCCCGGCGCGCTCGGCGGGAGAGCCGGGGACGGTATCGGTGATGCGGACGTGCTCGCCCTGCGGCTCGTAGCGGAGCCCCAGACCGGTGAAGGCGCCCTCGTTCTCCGCACGCATCGTCTTGTACTCGGCCGGCGGCAGATAGGCCGAATAGCGGTCGCGCCCGGCCATCGCCCGGATGGCGATGTCCGTGAGCTCCTGGTCCGACATCGGCTCGACGTACCGGCTCTTGATCTCACGCAGGGCG